>NZ_JACOOH010000007.1:0-397686 GCF_014287455.1 Butyricimonas hominis | reverse complement strand
TGGACGCGCCGCTAGTGAACCGGTTATGACGCCAGTCGTACGGCCGGGTAGCCACGCGCGGACGGGATAAGCGCTGAAAGCATCTAAGCGCGAAGCCTGCCTCAAGATGAGATCTCCTTGTAGGGTCGTTGTAGACGACGACGTTGATAGGCCACAGGTGTAAAGCCGGTGACGGCAAAGCCGAGTGGTACTAATCACCCGAGAGTTGACGTTCGGCGGGTTAGATGATACGTTTAACGTTCCGTGCCATTGTCAAGATGACAATGGCAATTGAAAATTGAAAGTCGAGAATTGAAAATGATGAAATGTCACCATTTTTGAAGAACCGACGTTAGATTTTCGATGCGTGATAAAAATGATGAACTTTAAAAAGATATTGTCACTGTGGCGGGAGCGCCCGATGAAGTGACGGAAGCTTGGAGATAGTGATGATTGGGAATAATTTTCAATTTTCCATTTTCAACTTTCAATTTTATTAAACGGTGTCTATAGCGACGGTGATCCACCTCTTCCCATCCCGAACAGAGAAGTTAAGCCCGTTAGCGCCGATGGTACTGCCGAGAGGTGGGAGAGTAGGTCGATGCCAGATTTCCAAATCACTGGACAAGTTCAGTGATTTATGGCGAGGTAGCTCAGCTGGTTAGAGCGCATGATTCATAATCATGAGGTCGGCGGTTCAAGCCCGCCTCTCGCTACGAAGAGAAAAAGTCTTTCAGTATTGAAAGACTTTTTTTATTTTAGATTGAATGATTTTAGATTTCTACAAATTGAGAGTGTGTTTCAAAAAGTAATAAATACTTGAAGTATTTGATTAATTTGCGATAGTGACTTCCAAGCCTCGTTCTCTTAACTCTTCCAAAATCTTGGGTTGGATGTGGCTATCGGTAATGACGTGTTCAACTGCATCCAAATCGCAAATTTTTCCAAAGCCCCTGCGTCCGAACTTGGATGAGTCAGCAAGGACGATAGTTTTTTGGGCAGCTTTCATCATAATTCGATTCAAGTTGGCTTCCATCATATTGGTTGTAGATAGTCCATATTCCAAATCAATACCATCAACTCCCATAAATAGTTTACTACAAGAGAAATTTTCCAGCATTTTTTCCGCATAACTTCCTACGGCAGATACAGAACTATTACGCACTAGACCTCCCAGTTGAATAATATCAATGTTTTTATTACATGCAAGTATATGCGTTACATTGATTGCAGCCGTGATGACTGTAAGATGTCCTTGTGGGACGATTTGGCGAGCTAAAGCGTGCATGGTTGTGCCGGAAGCGATGATAATGGAATCGTCCGGGGTGATCAGATTAGCCGCTTGCATTCCGATAAGACGTTTTTCTTCGGTATAGAATTTTTCTTTTTCATTGACGTGGCGATCATTAATATAAGGATTGATTAAAATCGCACTTCCGTGAGTACGGTATAACATTTTCTTTTCTTCAAGCAACGTGAGATCCTTGCGGATGGTTACTGAAGATACTTTTAGTTGATTGGCAAGATCGATTACAGCAACAGAGCCTTGCTGCCGCAACAGATCAAGTATGTAGCTATGTCTTTCACTTAAAGATAATGATTTCATCCTATTCCGATTATCAATAATATACTCAATGACTTACGTGTATGTCTAAATATTAGATCATCCCTCAAAAAGGTATGACTAAGATAGTGATTTATTTTAAATGAATATTGCTAATTTCTAAAAAAAAAGAAACTTTTATAGCCTAATTCCGTAAATTATTTCGATACCAAAGGAGTCAAATTCTTATCTATTGAATTGACGTAGACCAATAACAGAAAAAGGATTGTTGTTTCAATATTCCGATTCACCCGTGTGTAGGCACGAGGAGGATGGAGGGGCTTTCATAGGTAGGATTGATTGGTTGTTGAACTTAAAATTAATTGTAAAACAAATAAATAATTGCGTTATGAACCGAGAGGATATGTTGAATAAACTTCAAGAATCCGAGAAGGTATGGGATATGGTTGTAGTGGGAGGAGGAGCCACGGGTTTAGGTGTTGCGGTTGATGCCGCAACACGGGGATATAGTGTCGCCCTTCTTGAAATGGCGGACTTTGCAAAGAGTACTTCAAGCAGGAGTACGAAGTTGGTACACGGGGGTGTACGTTATCTGCAAAAAGGAGATGTTGCTTTGGTGTTGGAGGCATTGAGGGAAAGAGGGCGAATGAAAGCTAACGCCCCGCATCTGGTAAAAGATCAAGCATTTGTAATATCAAACTATACGTATTGGGATAATTTCCTTTATTTTTGCGGACTTACTTTTTATGATTTACTTTCGTTCGGTTTCGGGTATGGAAGGAGCAGGTTTATTTCTTCCAAGAAAGTAATGGAGTATTTACCGACGTCCGTGAAGAAAGGGTTGAAGGGGGGAATCGTGTATCATGACGGACAATTTGATGATTCGCGGATGGCTATAAATCTGGCACAGACTTGCGTGGAGAATGGTGGAGTAGTGTTGAATAAGGCGCGAGTATCGGGTATCGTACATGACAAGAACGGAAAGGTTGCCGGGGTGAAATTCGTGGATACCGAGTCGGGTAAAGAAATGCAACTGGCAGCCAAAAGCGTGGTCAATGCTTGCGGGGTGCTTGTGGATGATTTGATGGCGATGGATTCCCCGGGACACAGCAAGATGGTAACTCCAAGCCAAGGGGTACATCTTGTGTTGGATATGAAATTTTTGAAAAGTGATTACGCGATAATGGTACCCAAAACGAGTGACGGACGTGTGCTGTTTGCCGTGCCTTGGCATGACAAGGTGGTTGTGGGGACAACGGATATCATGCGTCCTACTCCGGAGATTGAGCCGAAGCCGTTGAAGGAGGAGATTGATTTTATTTTGAAGACGGCATCCTTGTACATGGATCCGGCGCCTACTTATGACGATATTGAATCCGTGTTCGCGGGACAACGTCCTTTGGCTGCGCCGAAGCACGAGGGAAAAAGCACGAAAGAGATTTCCCGGGGACATAAGATTATCGTTTCGGACAATAACCTGGTCACTATCACGGGAGGTAAGTGGACTTCTTACCGGAGAATGGCAGAGGACACAGTGGATAAAGCGATAGCCCTTAAATTGGTTGAGCCGAGGAAATGTGTCACCAAGAAATTTCATATTCACGGGTATCGGAAGAATCCGAACCTAAAAGATCATATGTACGTTTACGGAAGTGATCAAGACGCTATTTTGAAATTGATAGCGGACCATCCGGAATACGGTGAAAAATTGTCGGATAAATATGACTATACCGTTGCCGAAGTGGTATGGGCCGTTCGGAAAGAAATGGCCAGAGAGGTCGAGGATGTTCTCGCTCGAAGGGTTCGTTTGTTGTTCGTTGATGCTAAAGAGGCTATTAAAGCAGCCCCGAAAGTAGCGGAAGTGATGGCCAAGGAACTTGGGAAGGAGCAGACGTGGATAGATGAAGAAGTGAAGGAATTCACGGAATTGGCAGAAAATTATATCGCGGCTAAGATCATTATTTGATCTTAGCTGATGTATATGTATAAATAATAATTTATAAAAATTGATGACATGTGGAGTTTTCTAAAACCTGAACCCCACAAGCCTTTATTGCCCAAGGAGAAGATTGATCCGACATACAAACGATTGCGATTGCAGGTCTTCCTCGGGATTTTTATCGGTTATGCGGGTTACTATCTTGTTAGAAAGAATTTTACGCTGGCAATGCCTTATTTGCAGGAGCTGGGATTTGACAAAGGAGATTTGGGAGTGGCGCTTTCGGCAAATGCTATTGCTTATGGCATATCGAAGTTTTTGATGGGAGGGGTTTCTGACCGGAGTAGTGCCCGCAAATTTTTGCCGTTAGGATTATTGTTGTCGGCTCTTGTTACCTTATTCTTGGGGACGAGTGCCGGAATATCTTCTATCGTGATGATGTTTGTCACGCAGTTCTTGATCGGTTGGTTTCAAGGAATGGGCTGGCCCCCGAGTGGGCGTGTGATGACGCACTGGTTTTCACATAACGAACGGGGAACGAAGATGTCGATCTGGAACGTGGCGCATAACGTGGGAGGAAGTTTGGTCGGTATCATGTTCTCGCTGGGGTTGGTATGGTTCGGTTCATGGCAGACCGCCACGTTTGTTTTCCCGGCAGTGGTCGCTCTTGTTATCGTGGTAATTTCTTTCTGGCTTATCCGGGATACCCCGCAATCGGAAGGATTACCGCCTATCGAGGAGTATCGTAATGATTACCCGAAGAATTATAGTGCCAAGTCGGAAGAAGAGTTGACGGCGAAAGAGATATTTTTCAAGTACGTGTTGAATAATAAGATATTGTGGTATATCGCGATTGCCAATGCTTTTATTTATCTGGTGCGTTACGGGGTTTTAGACTGGGCCCCGACCTACTTGAAGGATGTGAAGGGGTATGATAGCGGTGCGGTAGGTTGGATTTATTCGGCTTACGAGATTGCGGCTATTCCCGGAACGATCATTTGTGGTATCGTGAGTGATTATCTGTTCAAGGGACGGCGTGCGCTTACCACGATGACTTATATGGTATTAGTAGCTTTATTCGTGTTTATATACTGGAAAACGGATCATAATCTTGTAATGGATAGTATTTCATTGATTGCTATCGGGTTCTTGATTTATGGTCCCGTGATGTTGATCGGAGTACACGCTCTCGATCTGGCCCCCAAGAAAGCTGCCGGAACAGCTGCCGGGTTGACCGGATTTTTCGGGTATTTTTTTGGAACGGCGCTTTTGGCGAATATTATGATGGGGTACGTGGTTGAAAACCTTGGATGGGATTGGAGTTTTATCATCCTGTTGGTTGCTTGTGCCCTTGCATTTGTATTCACCGCATTTACCGTGAAAGAGGAACAATATTTAGTGAAAGGAGAAAACAAACATTAACCGCTCTAAAATTCAAAAACTATGATCAAAAAGTTTTTTTATGCAGCAATGGCATGCGGGCTATTAGCTTTCGTCATGTCGTGTGAAGACCAAAAATTCAACAATATCAATGTTGACGTGGATCGGGTGGAGCTCGATCATCTCACGGAGGACATGATAAAGGTTAGGGATTACGTGCCGGAGTATGCTGTTGTTGCACACCGGGGATCTACATTCTGGGCACCGGAGGAAACAGAAGCCGCTTATCGCTGGGCAAGAGAGATTGGTGCCGATTATCTGGAATGTGATATGCAGGTGTCAAAGGACGGGGTTGTGCTTGCTTTGCATGATGATAATCTGAAACGCACGACGAATATCGAAAACGTATTCGGGGAGACGTTGCCGTTTGATATACGGAAAGCGTATTACCAGAAGATCGGGTACACGGAGGCCGAGGCCGATTCTCTTACACGGGTGGATGCTAAGAATTTTGTACCGAATCTCCCGGCTTATTACACTTACGAGGAGTTGTCCATGCTGGATGCCGGAACGTGGTTTAACGAGACAAGTATCGAGCAGGCACGTCCGAGTTTCTCGGAGCAACACCAGTATGTCTCTACCTTGGAGGACCTTGTTAATTTCGCCCGTGGGAAAATATTGAAGAGAGATGGCGACGGACAACGTGTTTTCACGATAGGCCAGAAAACCGGGGAGAAGATCAAGAGTTTGAGTGGTACTGCCGATTTGATCAAGTATACTTTCGAGTACGAGGCGGATCCGGAGGACACGGGACACAGACCGGGTATCTATATCGAGTTCAAGGAACCGTGGTTGAATCCAACCGGGTTCGAGGAATTGGTTTACGAGGAGTTGGATCGTTTGGATATGAATATTATTACTAAACCGGAGGCGGAGAATACGCCTTTCTACGTGAACGGTAAGGTGAACACGGGGAACACGAACGGTAAGGTGATTTTACAGACTTTCTCGTTGGAGAGTTTGGTACGTATAGCCGAACATTACAAGGGGCAGGTTCCGATGTGTTTCTTGTTATGGAAAGGAACGGGAGCAACCGATCTGACTTATGATGATCCGCTGGGATACGCTTCATTTATCAACTTGGGCGTGAAGTACAAGGCACATTTTATAGGACCGTGTATTGCCGGAGCCCCGAATGATTACCCGGAGTTGAATAATCCTTGGCAGGATTACCTGATACATAAAGCGGGAATGAAGAATCATCCTTATTCTTTTGACACGTATGACCAAATGGCAAAGTATTTCGGCCAGTATAATTTCGGCGTGGAGATTGACGGGAAGTATAAAGCTCCTTATCTGGACGCATTGTTCACGAATCACTCTGACATGAGTATCAATTACATGATTACGCAGGGATGGAGAAAGAGTCCGGCATCACAGGATTTGGTGGATGCGAGAGTTGTGTTAGAAAGGTTAGGATACTAAATCATTATTTAAATACAGATCAGTATGAAAAGATATATATTATTTCCCGTGATGTTGGTCGCCTTCGTGATGTTATCTAACGGGGTAAAAGCTCAGGTCGAGGATGTGCCGAATCCCTTGCTACAATATATAAATAAGGAAAACGGACTACGGTTTACTGCGGGAGCCCGCCTGTTTGCCGATGTCGCTTATTACCATTCGGAGTACACTCCGATGAAGTCCGGTGCGGCGATTACCGATGCCCGTATCCGTACGTCGTTGACATATAAACAATTCTATTTTTATGCCGATTTCGATTTCTCGAAAGGCAAGTTTACCCAAAAGAATATTTTCGTGCGGTATAATTTCTGTGAATCTCCATTCGCGATTCATAGTTTGAAAGCGGGATATTTTAATGAACCGTCAAGCATGAGTCTGAACGCCAGCTTGTATAATTATCATTTTATTGCCCGAGCGGCTCCTGCCATGGCGTTATCTGCTGGACGCGGTTTAGGTATTACTTACAAGTATTATGATGCCAGTTTCTTTGCCGATCAAGGTATTTTCGCCGAGAACAAGTATAATGATCAAATCTCAGGATTCCAAGGAGTGAGTCTTAGCGGGCGTTGGTTGTACAAACCGATTAATGACGAGGATATCACGTTACACGTGGGGGCTTCTTTTCATTATGCCAGAACGAACACGGGTGAAGTGGTCGATAATGTTTTCCGGACGAATATGGAGTTGGAGTCGAATATGCAGACCTACGTGGATGCCACGACCAAATTCCTGAGTGCTGATGTACCTTGGGCAAAGAATACAATTACTTTTGGACCGGAAGTTTTGTTTAAATCTGACGATTTCTTTTTTAGAGGGGAGTATATTTATAAACGTATTTACAAGAGTAGAAATGACCGGGAGCTTTTCGAGAACCAATTGGGAGGAGTTTGGAGTTGGACAACGCAAGAATCTTGGTTAGCGGGTAACCCGATAAGAAGTTCTAAATTTCAAGGTGCTTACGCGGAGATGGGATATCTGATTCGCGGAAATGCATACGAGTACGATGATGAATACGGTTTGCTGGGAGGATGTAACAGTAAGGGCGACTTGGAGGTTGTTGCCCGCTACAGCTACACCGAATTGAATGATATTAACAAGGGGGATTTCTTTCTGATCGGTAAACATGTATTCTATCCGGACGGGGTGGTTTCCGACTATCCGCCTGTTTCGACCAGCATCGGGGGAGGACGTTTGCATACTGCCACGGTGGGGATTAACTACACGTTAAACCAGTACGTGAAGGTGATGGGTGAATATCAATACAGTAACTTGAAGAACGTGTATTATCCTTTGGATAAGAATTTTCATCAATTGCAGATGCGCTTGATGGTATCGTTCTAATACAGGTTTATAAAGTTGTCCCATTGGGATTTAAAGTTCATAAGGTATGTTATTTTTGACATACTTTATGAACTTTATAAATTTCATGAACTTTACAAACTAAATTCTTCTCTTGCATTTTTAATTCCGTTTTATTATTTTTGACTTTTGATACACACAAAACACTAATCTATAATTTAGCGGGAAAACTATGAGAAGAATTACTTTACTCTTGGTGGCGTTGGTTTCTGTGGCAAAGTTTGCGGTGGGGCAAGTTGATGTAAGTGCGATTAATAAGCCTATCGAGTTGTTGCAGGAAGCGAATAAAGACATCGAAAACGGGGATTATCAAGATGCCGTGCAAAAGTTAATAGCGGCAAATCGCTTGAATCCTAAGCTAAGGGAAGTTTATTTATCACTGAATGTAGCCTGTTTGCACACGAATCAGATTTCTTTATTGAAAGATTATTTGATTAAGGCAAAGAAAATTTTCGAGGAAGACGATGAATTATGTTATTATCTGGGGAACCTTTACCAAAATCAAAAAAAGTACACGGAAGCGGTGAAAGAGTATTCTCTGGCAATTGACTATTCGAAAAAGAACGGTGAGGATTACGAATTGGTATACGCCTATTATTTGAACCGGGGAAATTGCTATCTGAAACAGAACGAGTTTGCCAAGGCTATTCCGGATTACACGTATTCGTTAAAACTGAACAAGGACAACGGGGCTATTTACGCTAACCGGGGCATTGCTTATTTCCAAACGGGTAAACGGAAAGAGGCATGTGTTGATTGGCGGAAGGCAAAAAGTTTAGGCGTTACCAGCGTGAATGCGTATATTAATCGCTATTGCAGATAGCGATTGTTGCATGTTACAATAACATAAAGGGGCATTCAGCCCCTTTGTTATTTAAAAATATCGATTAGTGATGTGAGATTGCTGGTGAAAAGTTTCACAGAAATTGCCAGAAGAATAATCCCCAAGAATTTGCGTAGTATATATACTCCGCCTTTCCCGAATACTTTCTCGACCAGCGTGACATTCTTTAATACGAAATAGACAACAATAATGTTTAGCGTTAAGGCTATAATAATGTTAATAATATGATACTCGGCACGTAACGATAGTAACGTGGTAAGTGTACCGGCACCCACGATTAACGGGAAGACCAGAGGGACAATGGAGGCAGTACCGGAAGGACTGTCATTTTTGAAGATCGGTATACCGAATATCATTTCCACGGCAAGCACAAAGATAACGAGTGAACCTGCCACGGCGAAAGAGGATATATCCACGCTAAACAAGTTTAACAGGCGGTCGCCGACATACAGGAATGTGATTAGTATGGCAAAGGATGCCAATGCGGCTTTCATGGCACTTATTTTGTGTCCGTTTTTTTGAATGTCAATGATAATGGGGACTGTGCCCGTGATATCGATGACTGCAAAAAGTACCATAAACGCGCTTGCTAATTCCTGAATGCTAAACTCTGAAAAACTCATGTCAAAAAGGTTGGTTTATTCTCAATTAATATTGTAATTTTGTGTGCAAAGATACGGAAACGGACGGTGTTATCAAAATGAATTATAATAATACGGAAAAGCTATGGCTTACACGAAATTAATCATAGAAAAGCAAGAGAATATCTGCACGGTGAAGATCAATAATCCTGAAGCGTTGAATGCGCTTAACTCTACTATATTGAAAGAGTTGGATGCAACCTTTGCCGAGATAAAAGAAGATAATAGTATTGATGTGGTAATCCTGACGGGTGAAGGGCGTTCCTTTGTTGCCGGGGCAGATATTTCACAAATGTGTGAGATGAACGCTATCGAAGGAAAGGCATTCGGTGAATTGGGAGCATCCGTCTTTAGAAAAATTGAGTTGTTGGATAAGGTTGTTATTGCTGCCGTGAACGGTTTTGCGTTGGGTGGCGGTTGTGAATTGGCAATGGCTTGTGATATCCGTGTTGCCTCTGTGAAAGCGAAATTCGGACAACCGGAGGTCGGTTTGGGTATTACTCCCGGCTTCTCGGGGACTCAACGTCTGGCTCGTGTAGTGGGGATCGGTAAGGCAAAGGAGTTGATCTACACGGCAGACGTTATTGTCGCGGAAGAAGCTTATCGTATCGGATTGGTAAATAAAGTTGTGGCACCCGAAGTCTTGATGGATGAATGTATGGCTATGGCGAAAAAGATAGCATCCAAGGCTCCGCTTGCCGTTCGTTATGCCAAGGAAGCGATAAACCGGGGTATCGAAACGGACATAGATACCGGGATCTCAATCGAGGCCGATTTGTTCGGGCTTTGTTTCTCAACGGAAGATCAGAAAGAAGGGATGCAAGCATTTTTGGGCAAAAGGAATGCCGATTTTAAGAAAAGATAGTAATGATATTTTTTTAATAAACGAAAGAATTAGATAATATGAAAATTTGCGTTGTAGGAACAGGTACGATGGGTAATGGCATTGCCCAGACTTTCGCCCAAGCAGGGCATGATGTCCTGTTGAAAGGTCGCTCGGAAGCATCTTTGGAGAAAGCTCACAAAACGATCGAAAAGAGTCTTTCCAAATTGGTTGAAAAAGGCAAGATGGAAGCCGCGGAGAAAGAGGCGATAAAGGCTCGTATCAAAGATACGATGGATTACGGGGATTGTAAGGATGTCGATTTGGTAATCGAGGGTGTTGCCGAGGATATGCCGACTAAGCTCGAGATATTCAAGACGTTGGATGCTATCTGTAAACCGGAAGCTATTCTCGCGACGAATACTTCTTCTCTTTCTATTACCGAGATCGGTGCCGCTACAAGTCGTCCGGATAAAGTGATCGGGATGCACTTCTTTAATCCGGTGCCAATGATGAAGTTGGTAGAAGTGATCACGGGACAATTGACCTCTCAAGAAACTCATGACAAGGTGATGGCTATCGCTACCGAGATCGGTAAAACTCCGGTAAGCGCGAACGAGGCTCCGGGATTCGTCGTGAACCGGATCTTGATTCCGATGATTAACGAGGGAATCAGTATTTACGCCGATGGAGTGGCTTCCAAGGAAGAGATTGACGAGGCCATGAAACTGGGTGCCAATCACCCGATGGGACCTTTGGCTTTGGGCGACTTGATCGGATTGGATGTATGTCTGGCAATCATGGAGGTATTGTTCCATGAGTTTGAAGATTCTAAATATCGCCCGCATCCGTTATTACGCAAAATGGTTCGTGCCAACCAGTTAGGACGCAAGACCGGAATCGGTTTCTACGATTATCGTAAATAATCGGGGTTGTAAATTGCTGGTTGCAAATTGTGATATGAAAGCGACGCTGTTCGGGATGAGCAAGCGTCGCTTTTTTTACTGTCCCAAACGAACGGAAGAGCGTTTGACGGGATGCGGGTCGTCCACTATTTGTCGCGGTTTGTAAGAATTGAAATGAAATGTCAGTCCGATCCAATAGGCGTGGGTGGCTTCTTTACTGTAGTTTTGGAGATAGTGTTGACCTTTGAGGGAATGAATATTCCATTCGGAAGTGTCGAAAACGTCCGTGACGGAAAAGCTTATTTGAAGCCGATCACCTAAGAAACCTTGGCGGACGGATAAATCAAGATAGTAGTCTTCTTCCAGCTTGAATTGTGGAACTTTTGTAGGGGAACGATACCGGAAATTAGCTTGGAATTCCATGTATTTACGGGGAATTATAGTTATCCTCCAATCGCTGTTCCAACAGAAAGCATTGGTGTGGAGATCGATATCCCCGGATTTGCCGGAAGAGTGCGTGTGTGTGAAGGAAAATGCGGGATGCACGGTTAGCCACGGGGTAGGTTCAAAAGGAATTTCTATATCCAATCCGATTTCGTTTTGTATGATACCGTTCATGTAACTCAGGAGTAAGCTGTTGTCCGGGGTGAACGAGTACACCGGGGAAATGAATTTTTCGGTTGCGTTGAAGTAGAGGGTGCTGTTTACTTGTATTTGTTTACCCGAATACGAGTGATTGATTTCCGCCCGATTCATAATTTCCGGTCGTAATGTCGGGTTACCTTGTTCGAATGTTATGCGGTCGATATATGTCAGAGATGGAGTTAATTGCGTGTAGTCCGGTCGTGTGGACTGCCGGGTAAAGCGGAACGCTAATTGCTGATTGTCTGCAAGCGAGTAGCTGACAGCCAGTAACGGATACGGGTAAAAATGTCCTGTATCATCGTAATCGGCTTGCAGACCTATTTTATAATGGAACTGTTTACCCGCTTGATCGGAATAGAAAAGGTAAGGCGAAAAGATATATTCATCATGGTTTAGAACCTCACGGGATGGAGAGTGGTTTGAATTTTCTTCCGGTGATTCCTCGCAGATATAATTTATTTTATTCCAGCGGGAGAAAAATTTGATTCCGGTTTCCAAATGTCTTTTGTCGGATAGTGATTCTATGTAGTCCATTTGCAGGTGAACGAAGCGAGGGATTTCTTTGCTGTTGGATACATGGACAATATTATGATTTACATGGTATTTGGATGGATGGGAATCTTTCGTGTACGAGAAAGTACCATTTAGTGACAGTTCCTGCCTGTCTTGTTCGAATATGTGTTTGTAAGCCAAGGAGGTTTCAAATGTTTTTCGGACGAAAGCGATCCTGTTATGTTCATTATCACCTATCTCCTGATTCGTGGTGATTTTAGGAAGGTGTACCTTGAAGTCCCAAAGAAATAAATTACGGGTAGAGGGATGCAGATTAATTTGAAGGTTTATCAAATGGCTTAAATGATGTTGTTCGGTTTCGATGGATTGGAATATTTTGTTATCATGAAAATAACGTGATAGTTCGCTACTGATTTCAATCCGATCGGAATGTCCGGAATAATCCATGTATAAATCCCAATTCTTCCGATTGTATCCCAAGTTGATGTTCCCTGTGAAGTTGTTCGTGAAATCATAATTCAACGAGATCGAGCCATTGAATGTGCTTTTTGCTTTTTTGCTGTCCTCTTGTCCTTGAATCTCGGAGCACACGCATAATGTCAGGAAAGAGAAAATGAGTTGAATGCCCTTTTTCTTCATGTATATCCGGTTTATTGTTTTTAAACAGGAATATGACAAGAATACCCCGAGATTCCTTGCGTTGAATGGTTCATTTTTAGGATTTATTAGAAATTAGAGAGGGAGGTCGGTATGTCGAGTTTGTGTGTATGAAAAATAATATTGAGCATGCTTGTCGATTCGACAAAAACAACACATGTTTCAATAATAATGTCATAAATCGTATTTTTTCAATTTGCAGTTGTGGTATTAGGTTTCGAGAGAGAGGTAAATGTCTACGAAAAGTCACCATTTTCCATGCTTCAGCCAATACTTTTGTGGTGTCCAAAAAAGAGCGGATATTGTGGAAAATTATTAACGTGCGGTTCTGTTTTTATTTACAAAATAACATGCATGGGTAAATAGTGCCATTGAAAACTCTTGGTTGGATAGTGGAAATTTCCCAAAAGGACAGTTTTCATATATTGTACCTGTTTAAGGATGGTATATGGAACACATGGTAAAAACGTCGATTCCTGATGAAAAAGGTCAGTGCGCGAAGCGCATCCGGACGGTTTTAATGAATGATCTATTAATGCAAGAGGGTACTTTGAAAATGTCAGATAGAGAGCGAAAAATATTTTGGTTCGCGGCTTACACGAAGACAAACCAGGAATTAACAATCAAGAAGCGGTTGGATGGACTGGAAATAGAGAACTATCTGGCCATACGGGAAGAGGTTCGAGAGACGTCTGCCGGTAAAAAAAGAGTACGAGTGATATTAATACCACATTTAATTTTTATCCGAACGGATCAAGTAACCGCTTTTTCATTAATTAATGAGCTGGGAGTGAATGTTGTTTATCTTAAAGACCCTGTAACCCGCCATTCTCTAATTGTCCCGGACAGACAGATGAATGATTTTATGTTTTTACTTGATTTTTCGGAAAGTACGGTGGAAGTAATTAATGAAGAATTAAAACGGGGTGATCGGGTTCGGGTGATCAAAGGACCTTTAGCGGGATTGGAAGGCGAACTGTTGCGAATCAAAGGTCATAAAAGAGTCATTGTACGGTTGGAAGGTGTGGTTTCAATAGCGACCTCGTATATTCCGGGGTCATTCTTAGAGAAAATAGGATAATAATAATAAATGGATACGAGAGCATTTAAGGATTTATACCGTAAGGTATGGAATACGCGTGTGAAAGATTTTCCCGTGTCTTCATTATCGTGTTTGCTGCATGGTTTTTTGGCGGCTTATTCGATGGTACGTGTTTTTCCTTGGCTGGAAGATAGTTATGTTTCCCGGTGGAAAATACATGAACGTATACGGGAGATCGCGAATGTTTTGTCGCTTCAATTGGGAAGTACTTCAATCTCCGTGGAAGAACGGGTAGGGCATGTGGCGGATTTGATGGATTCTTATTTGACGTATTCGGATATGGATATTCTAAATAAGGCGTTGGATGAGGCTTGCGAGATTCTCCGAGCATTGGAAAACGGGGACAAAACAGTTGAAACTTGCCGTACCCCTGAAATGTGTCGGATGTTGTGCAGCTGTTATTATTTCATGAATGAAGAGAAGTATTTGGAATTTGCGTGGCACATCATCCATGAATGGGAGGAGGAGAAATTCACTATAAACGTGGAAAAAGGATGGAGAAAAAATCGTGCCGTGGACTTCTATTACAATATTGTCGGAAGTAATAGGAATACCGACGAAAATACGTTGTTTTTGGATAAGATGATTGTAGAGCAAGAGCCCGATGACCTTTGTACATTGGCATTGCAGTTTGATATATTGTCTGCTCGTGAATACGAGGAAATGAATTTGAATTCATAAGTATTATTTTCAATGAAAGGAATTGTATTGGCCGGAGGGTCCGGAACTCGATTATATCCTATTACCAAAGGGGTAAGTAAGCAATTGTTGCCGGTGTATGACAAACCCATGATCTATTATCCGATATCAGTATTGATGTTAGCGGGAATACGTGAAATTTTGATTATTTCCACCCCGCAGGATCTGCCTGCTTTTCAACGCTTGCTTGGGAACGGGGATGATTACGGGGTACGTTTCGAGTACGCGGAACAGCCTAGCCCGGATGGGTTAGCACAGGCTTTTATTATCGGTGAAAAGTTTATCGGTGAAGATCCTGTTTGTCTGGTACTGGGAGATAATATATTTTATGGTAGTTTCTTCACGAAACTTTTGTCCGAAGCCGTGAAGACGGCAGAACGAGAAAGTAAAGCGACAGTTTTCGGCTATTGGGTTTCTGATCCGGAACGTTATGGCGTGGCGGAATTTGATAAGGAGGGGAACGTGCTGTCCATAGAAGAAAAACCGCGGGAACCGAAATCGAATTACGCGGTAGTGGGATTGTATTTTTATCCTAATTCAGTTGTGAAGGTGGCTAAAACAATCAAACCTTCCGCTCGTGGAGAATTGGAGATAACCACGGTTAATCAGGAGTTCCTGAAAGATAACGCACTGAAAGTTCAATTGTTGGGACGAGGGTTTGCTTGGCTGGACACGGGAACTCACGAATCTTTGGCTGAAGCATCTACTTTTGTTGAAGTAATCGAGAAACGCCAAGGACTGAAAATTGCTTGTCTGGAGGCAATTGCCTATCGTAAAGGGTGGATTACTCGAGAACAAATGCGGGATGTGGCACAACCGATGATAAAAAATCAATACGGGCAGTATCTGCTTCGTGTCGTTGAAGAACTGAAAGGTAGATAGTTCATGTCTTCATTAAAGCAAAAGACAATAAAGGGTACAGCTTGGAGTTTTGCCGATAATATAGCCAACCAAGGAATAATGTTTCTGGTCGGGTTGGTATTGGCAAGATTACTTACCCCGGAAGAATACGGTTTGATAGGTATTATTACCATATTCATAGCCGTGTTCAATAGTATTGTTGACAGCGGTTTTTCTAATGCTTTGATTCGAAAGAACAACGCTAAAGATGTAGACTACAACACGGTGTTTTTTTCTAACTTGCTGTTGAGTATTTTATTATTCTTTGTTCTTTTTGCTTGTTCGCCTGCTATCAGCCGTTTTTTTGATAACTCGGAATTGATTCTCTTAACCCGTGTTATGGGAATTGTGTTGATTATTAATGCTTTTGCTATTATTCAACAGACGATCTTAATGAAGCGTGTTGACTTCAAGATGCAGACTAAAGTCTCTTTAATTGCCTCTATTTCGAGTGGAATTATCGGAATCAGTATGGCATTCGGGGGAATGGGGGTATGGAGTTTGGTCGGACAACAGATATCCCGGCAATTACTGAACACCGGTTTTCTTTGGCTTTATAATAAATGGCTTCCCAAACTGCAATTCTCGTGGCAAAGCTTTCGTGAATTATTCGGGTTCGGGTGGAAATTATTGGTATCAGAACTGATCAATACGACTTGGAAAGAAATTTTTCAAGTGGTTATCGGGAAATGTTATAGTGCGCAAATGTTAGGACAGTACACCCGTTCCAAACAATTTGGTGCCATCTTTTCCAGTAACCTGACTACCATTGTGCAACGCGTGAGTTATCCGGTGTTGAGTTCTATTCAAGATGATAAGGAACGATTGAAGTTGGCGTACCAAAGGGTGATCAAGGTTACGATGTTGATTACTTTTGTTTGTATGTTGGGATTGGCCGCTATTGCCAAACCGATGATATTGGTTTTAATCGGGGAGAAATGGCTGATCGCGGCAGGTTTACTGCCTATTATATGTTTTAACATGATGTTGTATCCCTTACACGCTATCAACTTGAACATGTTGCAAGTACAGGGGCGTTCAGACTTATTCCTGAAATTGGAAATTCTAAAGAAGATCATTGCTGTCGGACCTATTCTGTTAGGTATCTTTATCAGTATCTATTGGATGCTTTGGGGGAGCGTGATCACGGGTTTTGTCGCTTATTATCTAAATGCTTATTACTCCGGTAAGTTTTTGAACTATACCATGAAAATGCAGATCAAAGATATATATCCTTCTTTTTGCATCGGGGGTGTAATGGCCGTTGTTGTTTACGCAGTTTCATTCCTTCCGTTATCTCCTTTCCTCTTACTTCCGCTTCAATTATTTATCGGGGCAGGTATTGCCTTGGGGGTGTGCGAGATGACTCGTCGGGAGGAATATATCGAGATAAAAACGATCGCCTTGTCAGCATTACAAAAAATTAAAAATGGAAGATAAACAAATTACAGTAACCTCCCCATTACTCCCGGATCTTGATGAGTTTAACGATTTACTGAAACGTATCTGGGATAAAAAGTGGATTACCAATAACGGGAGTTTTCATAAAGAACTGGAAGCCGCGTTATGCGAGTATTTAAAAGTGCCTTACATTAGTTTGTTTACTAACGGTACCTTACCTTTAATGTGTGCGTTGCAGGCTTTACGAATAACGGGAGAGGTCATTACCACTCCTTATAGTTTTGTCGCCACGACACATTCTTTGTGGTGGAATGGTATCAAACCGGTATTCGTGGATATTGATCCCGAAACCTGCAATCTTGATCCGGATAAAATCGAGGCGGCAATAACTCCTAAAACCACGGCAATTATGCCTGTCCACGTGTACGGAAAACCTTGTGACACGGGACGTATTCAAGCAATAGCCGATACTTACGGGTTGAAAGTGATTTATGATGCCGCCCATGCTTTTGGTGTGGAGGTAAACGGAAAATCTATTTTGAATGCCGGAGATATGTCCACGTTGAGTTTTCACGCGACTAAAGTTTATAACACGATAGAAGGCGGGGCTTTGGTGTATCACGACGAAAAGACCAAAAAGAGGATTGATTATTTGAAAAACTTCGGTTTTGCGGATGAGGTGACTATCGTGGCGCCCGGTATTAACGGAAAAATGGACGAGGTGAGGAGTGCTTACGGTTTGTTAAATCTAAAACAAGTGGATGCCGCGATCGAAGGTCGGAAGCAGGTGGCTGTAAAATATCGGGAAGGACTCCGGAATATAAAGGGTATCCGTGTCATGGAAGATATGCTGGGAATCCGCCATAATTATTCTTATTTCCCGATTTTTATTGATACCGAGGAATACGGGATGACTCGCGATGAACTTTATTTCAGAATGAAAGAATGGAATATCTTGGGGCGTCGCTATTTTTACCCGTTGATCACGGAGTTTTCTACTTACCGGGGATTGGAATCCGCCAACCCGGTGCATCTTCCTGTTGCGGTGAAAATGGCGGATAGTGTCATCTGTTTACCAATGTATTACGGGTTAACGGAGAATGATATTGATAAGATCTTGAATTGTATTCAATCCGGTCAATGAAAAAATTGTTGATTCTTGGTGGTACATATTTTCAAGTACCGGCTATTAAATACGCTAAATCACAAGGTTATCATGTTATAACCTGTGATTATTTACCGGGTAATCCGGGGCATAAATGGGCTGATGAATATTATAATGTAAGTACTACTGATAAAGAGAAAGTTTTGGAATTGGCTCGCTCTCTTCATGTGGATGGGATTCTTTGTTTCGCTTCAGACCCGGCAGCTCCCACGGCAGCTTATGTCAGTGAAAAATTAGGTTTGCCGGGAAATCCGTATGATAAGATTGTCCTTTTAGGGGAAAAGCATTTGTGGAGGGAGTTTTTAAGAAAAAACGGTTTCCGTGTCCCGAAAGCAAAACCTTATCTTGATGTTCGAGAAGTGAATGTAGCTGAGTGGAGGTTTCCGGTCATGATAAAACCGGTTGATTCGTCCGGCAGTAAAGGAATTTCTAAAGTTTCGGATAAGAATGAGCTTGCGGGGGCTTTTCACTATGCTCTGTCGTATTCTAGGCTTAAAATTGTGTTGATAGAAGAATATATTGAAAAAGTCGGACCCCAGATCGGGGGAGATGGTTTTTTTGGTACTTCCCGGTTGGATTTTGTATGTTATGGAGATCAGGTTGTAGATGAGAGTATTAATGGCTATGTCCCCTGCGGGATGAAATTTCCTTCTTTACTATCTTCCGTTTTGAAAAAGAATATTACGGATGATATCGAGCGGGCGATTCAGCTTTCCGGTTTAAAAAATTTATCCTTTAATCTTGAAGTGATGGTCGATAAAAACGATCATGTTTATCTTATGGAACTTGGTCCTCGCAACGGGGGAAATTGCATCCCGGAAGTAATACAAAATTATACCGGCGTGAATATGGTCGCCTTGGCTGTCGAGGCTTCTTTGGGAAACACGATTCCTGTAACGCCCGGTTCTAATGAGCATGTTTTTGCTTATTACGCGTTGCATAGTCATATCCCCGGGATATATAAAGGATATTGCTTATCCGGACATTTTAAAGGAAGAGTGAATAATTCCTATATATTCCTGAACGAGGGAGATAAAATAGATGTTTTTTTAGGTTCCAACCAAACAATTGGAATATTGTTGTTGGAGTTTGATACCCGGGAGGATATGGATGCTTTTTTTGAAACACCGTCGACTTATGTTGAAGTAATGGTAGAGCAAGGAAATGCATAAAGAAATCGGGGGATATTTTCAGCTGGAATT
Organism: Butyricimonas hominis; assembly: GCF_014287455.1. Taxonomy (NCBI): domain Bacteria; kingdom Pseudomonadati; phylum Bacteroidota; class Bacteroidia; order Bacteroidales; family Odoribacteraceae; genus Butyricimonas; species Butyricimonas hominis. The sequence continues at coordinate 378,444 of NZ_JACOOH010000007.1, read as the reverse complement.
GTCGAATAAAGGCAGTTTTATGCATGATAACGGGGTATTGTTGAATTCCGGAAGAAATGCTTTGGAGTATATACTTCGGGCAAAAGGGAATATCAGTCGTTTGTGGATACCATATTACACGTGCGATACCGTCTTGGAGCCTCTTGTGAAATTGAATCTGCCTTATTCTTTTTATTCGATTGACGAGCAACTGGAACTTCAGAAGTTAATAGAATTGCAACATGGGGAATATATTCTTTATACAAATTATTTCGGCGTGAAAGATAGATATGTCCATTATCTTTCAGAACAATACGGGAGTCAACTGGTCGTGGATAATGCTCAGGCTTTGTACGCGGAGGTTATCAAAGGTATATCAACCCTGTATAGTCCCCGGAAGTTTGTCGGGATACCTGATGGGGGTATTGCTTATGAAGATTTGCCATTGGAGAGGCAAGTTTACGAGTTGGATAAATCTTATTGTCGATGCGGACATCTTTTAAGACGCTATGATGAACCAGCGTCAGACGGGTATATTGATTTTAGAGCAAACAGTGGCCAACTTGTGATGCAACCTGTGAGGGAAATGTCTTTGTTGACTCGTGCATTACTTTCAAACATTGATTTTATTCAAGTTAGAGAGCGCAGACTGAAGAACTTCGCGTATTTGCATAAACATTTAGGTACTTCCAATCTATTGGATTTGAACATACCCTTTTTCTGTCCCATGGTATATCCTTATCGCATGAGGGAAGGTGCTGATATAAGAAAGAAGTTGATAGCTGATAAAATATATGTAGCCACTTATTGGCCGAATGTGTTTCAATGGTGTGCTTCCGATGCGTTGGAGTGTCGTTTGGCTGATGATATATTGCCTTTGCCGATTGACCAGCGGTATGGCAGTTGTGACATGGAGCGTATTTTGAATGTAATAAATAATTAATGATGGAAGAGAATAAAATATTTTTAAGGGGATTCGAGCCCGAAGATTATATTTTAATAAATCAATGGAGAAATGATCCGGAAATGCAGAAACTTCTTTCCGGTAATTTTCGGTATGTTTCTTTAGAAATGGAGAGAGAGTGGGTTAGACAAAAGATGATGAATAACACCAAAGAGATTTATCTGTCTGTTTGTCTGAATGATGAAAGTCGTCGGATGGTAGGTTATACATCCGTTAATGATATTGATTACGTGAGTCGATGTGCTCACGGGGGTGGGGTTGTTATTGGAGATAAGCAATACCGGGACGGAGAAATAAGACATGAGGTAGGGAGACTTATTCGAGAATTGGTATTTGATCACTTGAACATGAATCGTTTTACTGCAGCCTGCCTTGCGGAACATAAAACATCCAGAATCATGATCGAAGCCTGTGGGTTTCAATTAGAAGGTATAAAAAGGCAGGCCGTGTATAAAAACGGAACTTATCATGACCAATTCATGTTTTCTTTATTACGCGAAGATTACTACCGTTTGTTGGAGGAAGGACAATATAGTTTGAGAGCTTTTGCACGGCAGATAGAAATTGTAAGAAAACGGTTGAGAAACAAGTAATGCATTTCATCGGAAGTTTTTTATTGATATTTTGGCTTGGTTTTTGGGGGAATCATTTTATTGCCACGGACAAGGATACCAAGGTGCAAACCGAGCTAAAAAAAATCATGGAAGAATTACACGCTATCGGTTTGTCTGTTGTTGTGGTGGATAAAGGGCAAATCGTGTATAATGAATCTTTGGGTTATAAGTCAATTGATACGTCCAATGGAAATGGTAAAGAACCGTTACGAAACGGGTATATCTTTAGAATTGCCTCAATCTCAAAAACGTTTGTGGCTACGGCTATTTTTCAGTTGATCGAAAAAGGTCAGTTAGCGTTGAATGATGATATAAATCGTTATTTGAATTTCAAGGTGTCCAATCCGAAGTACCCGGAAATCCCGATAACTGTAAAAATGTTATTATCCCATCGTTCGAGTATAAACGATAGTCAGGGATACCATTCTTTTGATCACATAAGCCCCCGAAAAGGGAAAAATTATCAATCGTGCTATAATGATTATGCCCCGGGAGAGGGATATCAGTATTGTAATTACAATTATAACTTGTTAGGAGCCATTATTGAGAAAATATCCGGAGAACGATTTGATGTCTATATAGAAAAGTATGTAACAGGGCCGTTAAATCTTAATTGTAGTTTTAACGTGGAGCAATTAGATAGTAATTTACTTGTCCCATTGTATAAATATAATGCAAGCACAAAACGTTTCAATTTGATGCCTGAAGCGTATAAATCATATAAAGATTATTTGAATAATTACAGGTTGGCTTCCTATACTCCTCTTTTATCCCCGACCGGTGGTATGAAAATATCGGCTGAAGATTTGGCGAAGTATATGATTATGCATATCCAAAGAGGCAGGGATAATAATAGTCGGATTATTACCAAAAAAAGTGAGAAGCTTATACGACAGGTGGTTACACCGGAATCCGGGTATGCTCTTTCATTTAGGGAATATAAAGGACTTATTTCCGGAGAAATATTGTGCGGGCAAACCGGTGGAGCTTATGGGTTATTTAGTGCGATGATCTTCCAACCGGAGAAAAAATATGGTTTTGTCGTTATTACGAATGGCTGTATTTCGGAATCCGCGGATGGTTATCAAGATCTTCACAAGAGAGTGATAAATTGTTTATACGATAATTTTATAAGGAAGAACTAAATATATGGGTATATTACATTTGTGTTTTGATGGTAATTTTATAAATAATAGCCTGAAAGTATTCGAGAAGTATTACCCGGGACAAAATCTGTTTATCGTAAATAAGGAAAAAAAGGATTTTCAAATGTTACAAGACGATGAACGTTTACTGGGTATTCCCTTGGAGGAAGAGGATTTTCCTAAAGTTCATCAATTGTGTATTGAACATCATATTGATAAAATTATTATACATGGCATAAAACCAAGTTTCGTGGATTGTCTTCAATATTTAAAGAAACATGGTGAATTTAAAGTTTATTGGATTTTTTGGGGATATGAACTTTATTTTGCGTTAGGGCAATTAGGGAAATATAAACTCGTGGATGGGGGTGTAAATCCATTTTTGTTACAAACCTATTATTCTTCGAATCGATATAGTTATTTCGTAAAACGGATATGGTATGGGAAAAAGGTATTCGCAGATCTATTGAAAAAGTTTTTACCTATGGTAGATTACTTTTGTTTTTGGAATTATAAAGATTATGAATTATTACAATCTTATTTTCATACTGATATAAAATATAAATTTTTTGCATATGCGGCTTATACCGGACAAGAGGAACCGGGGCATGGAGAAAACTTGCCTGCCAGAAGCTCGAGAACGATAATGATTAATCATCAAGCTTCTAATACAGGAAATCATTGTACTATAATGAATAAAATAGCTAGTTTGGATGCAAAAAATAGTTATAAAAAAATAGTACCACTTTCTTATGGCAGCCCTCGAGTAAGAAATCACGTTTTAAAAATAGGAAAGAAGTTATTTGCCAGTCAATTTCAACCGATATTTGAATATATGCCGCGGGATGAATATTTTGCATTGATTACTTCCGTGGAGGTTGCTGTATTTGGGGCAAGGAGGCAAGAAGCTTCTGGCAATATATCTACTTTACTTCGCAATGGTGTAAAAGTTTTTCTACGAGAAAATAATAATCTTTTGCAGTATTACAAAGAGAAGGGTTATATCCTTTTTTCGTTTGAGAATGATTTGCACTCGATGAAGGATTTAAAACCGTTAACGGTAGAAGAACAGAAACATAATAAAGAATGTAGTATCAAAAATAGAATCCTTTATGATCAATTTATGCCGTCTTTTTTTAATGAGTAGTTGATGAATTGAATGAAAGATATAAGCGGTTCATTCGTGTAAATTGATATTAAAAAAATAAAAAATGAATTCGGAATTTTTGTTGAATACTAAGACCGTACTGGTCACTGGGGCTTCTTCCGGTATTGGGAAACAAATTGCTTTGCGCTGTTCTGAAGCGGGGTGCTCTTCCATTGTCATAGGACGGAATGAAGATCGTTTGAATAATGTTTATCAAGCACTGGAGGGTGATAATAAATTAAAGTTTATTTGTGATTTATCTGATGAAAAAGAGATTGTTGCATTAGTGTCTTCTCTTCCCCCGCTTGATGGAGTTGTTTTGTGTGCAGGAATGGTAAAAACGTCACCTGTAAAATATAATTCACGAGCCGGCGTAGAAGAGGTATTTAAAACAAACACTTTTTCTAATATCACTTTGCTTCAATATTTACTGCGTCAAAACAAGATTAATAAAGGTGCATCAGTTATATTTATTTCATCGGTGGCTTCGTTAAAGCCTTATAAAGGAAATTCGCTGTATTCGGCTTCTAAAGGTGCGATAAATTCTTTTGCGAAAGTAATGGCTTTGGAATGCGGAGTTAAAAGTATACGTGTAAATTGTATTCATCCGGGTATTATTCGTACAAAATCTGAGAGTAATTTCTCCGAAGAGGATATGGCCAAACAGGCTGCTATGATTCCGTTAGGTTTTGGAACTCCTGATGATATTGCTTATGGATGTATCTATTTACTTTCCGATGCCGGTAGATGGATTACCGGTACCGACTTGATTATTGACGGAGGACAGGCAATTAGTTAATTACTTACATGTAAATATATAGTGTAATGAAAGTATTGATAAAGAATGTAAAGATCAAGGCTGTGGCAACTTGTCTTCCGGAGAAGACGTTTGAAATGGATTCCTTGAAAGGCGAGTACGAGGAGAAGGAGATTGATAATGTAAAGAAAACGACGGGTGTTGTCCGGGTGCACGTGGCGGGACAGAATCAAACGACCTCGGACTTATGCTTTGAAGCCGCCGAACTTTTGATAAAAAATGAAAAAATCGATCGGGATATAATTGATGGAGTTGTGTTTGTTTCTCAAACCTTTGATTATTTATATCCGGCTACCTCTGTGGTTCTACAGCATAAACTCGGATTATCGCAGGAAACCATTTGCTTTGACATATCCTACGGGTGTTCCGGATATTTGTATGGCTTATTTCAAGCGGCATCCATGATTCATTCCGGGGCATGTAAAAACGTGTTGCTAATGGCCGGAGATACGAATACAAAGATATTGAATCCGAGTAATCTCGGGGCAAGGATGGTTTTTGGCGATTGCGGTTCGGCAACGTTAATTTCAGAAGGTAATTCTTCAATCGGTTTCCATTTATGTTCCAATGGAGCGGGAGCCAAAACCGTGATAAATGTTAATGGTGGTTTCCGTCATTGGCCGGATAACGTGGGGAAATTGGATTATAGTAAGAATGCCAATAAAGGGGATGATGTTTTTGCGTTTATAGTATCGTGTGGTACCAAAAGTATTAAAACGATGCTGGAATTTATGGAATGGGATAAGGATGAAGTAGATTTTTACGCTTTGCATCAAGCGACTAAGTTTACATTGGATTTTATGAAGAAGAAGATGAAACTTGATCAAGAAAAAGCTCCTTTTAATATTAAGAATTATGGGAATACCGGACCTACGACAGTTCCTTTGGTGTTGACCGATTACGCGAATGGAATAACAAAACCGGATACACGTCAGTGGCACAAGGTCGTGTTGGCGGCCTATGGTGTCGGATTATCATGGGGAAGTGCCGCTTGTGATCTGTCGGAAACGAATATTTACAAACCGATTAACCAAGATTTGAGATAATTTTTATATGAAAGTTTTCATGTTTCCGGGGCAAGGATGCCAGCACGAAGGAATGGGAAAGGAATTGTATGACCGTTTTTCTAAAGCTAGAGATATTTTTGAAAGAGCAAACGATTTGTTGGGGAGAAGGATAACTGATGTCATGTTTTATGGTACAGAGTTGGAGTTGATGGAAACTCGAAATACACAACCTGCAGTTTTCTTGTATGAAGTTGCATTGGCTTTAGCTCAGGAAGAACTGAAGCCGGATCTGGTTGCCGGACATTCGTTGGGAGAGTTTGCCGCTCTTGTTGTAAACGGCACTATTAGTTTTGAAGATGGATTGAATTTGGTATTGCATAGGGCGTTGATTGCTCAAAAGGCTTGCGAAACAGTAAAAACAGCTATGGGGGCAGTTATCGGACTTCCCGATGAATATATAGCCCGAAGGATTAAAGAAATTTGGGATGAAACCGGAGAGCCGATTTATTTTGCCAATTATAATGGACCGGGACAAGTTGTTATTTCCGGTTCAAAAAAAGGTATTCGATTAGCTTGTAAGGCTTTTATGGCAGAAGGAGCCAAAAAGGCAGTTCCATTAATGATCGGTGGTAGTTTTCATACCCCGTATATGAAAGAAGCTCGTTTGGAATTAAAAGAACATATTGATAAAACAACTTTTCATACACCTTTTGTTCCTGTTTGTCAATGTGTGGACGGGCTATTACATTCGGAACCCGAACGGATAAAAGATAATCTGATAGAACACATTACGCATCCCGTGTTATGGACTCAAATGGTGCATAACTTGGCAAAAGAGGGGGCAATGGATTTTTATGAAGTGGGTCCGGACGATACTTTGCAAAAAATTGTAGCCCGTATGTACCCGGATAAGCGTGTATGTTCGATTTGGACGCTTCCCTTGTATGAATCCTACCAGCCATTAAGTATTCATTAATATGCAGATGAATCTTGTTAGCGGATTTTCATCTTTAGCCGGATTCCTTTGGATATTTACGGCTATAAATCCTTTTTATCTTTGGAATCCGCTTGAAAATAGATTGACAACACTCGTTGGGGTTTTGGTAGTTATAGCTACGTTGTTTTTGTATAATAGAAGAAAATTGTTTTTTACCTCAAAGAGATTATTGTTGGCTTTTTCTGTGTTTGTTTTTTTTGCTTATTTAACGTGGAGGTTGGATGATGGAATTTTAGCTACGGCAATTCGTTTTTTTATTTTTTCCCCACTGATACTGTTGGCTTTTTGGCGGAATGAGCTTCTGTACAAGGTGTATTCCCTATTTAGAAATGTAATCATTTTTTTAGCCATAGGTTCATGCGTTATCGCCATTTGTGCGGTAACGGGGATTATACAGTATTTGCCCTATTACGAGTTGGAAGCACAGTCCAACGTTCATGAAATGGCAGGTGTAACCTATCGGGTGTATGGTTGTATCGTTGTTACGGCTAAAGGAGGCTTTCTATCTTCTGTCATTCCGCGGGCGTGTGGCCCTTTGCAAGAACCGGGACACTTTGCCATTATTTTGGGTTTTATATTTTTGATAGATCGATTTGCCCGAAATAGTATCAGTAAGTGGATCGTGATCTGTGGTATGTTGACGTTTTCAATAAATTTTGTCATCCTTGCCGGATTGGGAGAGTTATATGACATGATGGTCAATAAGGTAGGATGGAGAAAGTTGAAAATTTACCTGTCTTTTTTGTTATTTTGTACGATTATCTTTTTTAGTTTAGATGAAAGTTTACAAGCACAGTTATCGTTTTTACTTTATGAAAGAAATCTAGAGCAAATTGTAGGTTCTTTTATCTCAACAAATTCTTTACAGGGGGCTTTGGATGAACGTATTAACCAAACAGGGGCTTATTACTACGAACAGTTTACTCATTCGTCCAAGGTGATATCGGGTTTAGGCAAACTTGACAGTGAAGTTGTTCTTTCTGATTATCGCGGATTAATTCTTCTTTTAGGATATATCGGTTTGATTTTATCTGTAATTTTAGCTTATACAGCTTTGTTAGGTGCTAAATTTAGACAGGGAATATTCCTGATTTGTGCGCTATTTCTGGTTTATCTTCATCGGGCATGGATGATGCACCAACCTTATATATATTTTTTGATATTTATTGCTATTTGCATGTATAATTATAGCATATATAGTAAACGAGTTTACGATTCAAAATAAAATTAGTATTAATATAATTGAGTATTTATTATGATTACATTAGATGAATTTGTGCAGAGATTTGCAGCAGAGTTTGATGAAACTCCTATTGAAACTTTTACTCCTGATACAGAATACAAAAAATTGGAAGAATGGGGATCTTTGGTAGCGCTTTCAATTATATCAATGATTGATGAGGAATTTGATAAATTCCTTACGGGAGCGGATCTGCGTTCCGTGTCTACGATTAAGGAATTATATAATTTAATACAAACTCGATAAATTGATACGGATATGCAAAATTTCATAAAACAATTTGCGGAGTTATTTGAAGAAACGGATCCGGAAGTGTTTAAGGCGGGAACAAAATTCAGAGAGTTGGATGAATGGTCTTCCTTGATTGCTTTGGCATTAATCTCCATGATTGATGAAGAGTATGATATTGTACTTAATGGAGAAGATATTCGTGATGCGGTGACAATAGAAGATTTGTATAATAAAGTGTTGGAGAAGAAATAATATCATGGGTTACAATCCATACTCTCTGGACGGGAAGGTGCTATTGATAACCGGGGCAGCCGGAGGAATTGGCAGAACTACTGCTATCGAGTGTTCAAGGTTGGGTGCGAGCTTGATTTTGACAGACATAAATGAAGAGGGGTTGAAAGAAACTTTATCTTCCCTTGAGGTTGTTTCCGGTCAAGAACATCGCTATTATAAGATTGATCTTACCGAGGAACAAGAAATAGCGGACTTGGTCGAGAATGTACCTGCTTTGGACGGGTGTGTTTGTAATGCCGGAGTCATGAAACTTACCTTAACTCAATTTATTACAATAGCCGAGATCGAAAGGGTTCAGCGAATAAACTTGATAGCCCCGATGTTATTGACAAAATATCTCGTGAAAAGGAAGAGAGTGAAACGGGGTACTTCGATTGTCTTTACGGCTTCGGCGGGTGGTGTTTTTCGGGTTTCTGTCGGGAACGGGATTTATGCTACCACTAAATGTGGAATAGATGCGTTTATGAGGACGGTGGCACTTGAATTGGGACCTAAAGGTGTTCGATGCAATAGTGTTAATCCCGGTATGGTGGAAACCAATTTAGTGCGTAATGGACAATTCACGGAAGAAGATCACCGAAAAGAATTGCAAAACTATCCCTTGGGGCGATATGGGCAACCTTTAGATGTAGCCTTGGCCGTTATTTATTTGTTATCGGATGCTTCCTCGTGGGTGACCGGAACTGCTTTAAAAATAGATGGAGGGATGACTTTAAGTTAATACTTATGGAAAGATTGTTACAAGGTAAGGTTTGTATAATCACGGGTGCTGCCCAAGGTATCGGTAAAGCTATCGTTGAGCGTTTTGCCGGGGATGGAGCGGTGGTATATGCTTTCGATCGGCAGGTTGGAGTAATGGAGCAATGGGTAGAGGCTTGTGCTGAACGTTTCGGGACAAGAGTAATACCCGTTTGTTGCGATATTACGAATAGTGCAGAGGTGAAAAGTGCGTTGATGTCAATTCACAAGCAGGAAGGAAGAATAGATGTGCTGGTGAATAATGCAGGAGTGGTTTTCAACCGGAAGATGGGAATGATTGTTCGTGATGAAACGGAATTGATGTTTCGGGTGAATGTGATCGCCGTCTTGGAGTTGGTACAACTGGCCGCCCGATTTATGGCAAGAAACAAGACCGGTTCGATTGTGAATATTGCTTCTGTGACAGCTGTATTAGGATCGCCGGGACAAGTTGCTTATTCGGCAACGAAGGGGGCGGTTATATCCTTGACAAAATCGGCAGCGAAGGAACTTGCTTCACAAGGAATACGGGTGAATGCGGTGGCTCCGGGAATCGTGGAAACGGAACGCTTCACAGAGTTGTACGAAACCACGGGAAACAAGATTGATCAACGCATAGGAAAAATTGCTCTCGGACGTTTGGGGAGCCCGGAAGACGTGGCTAATGCCTGTGCTTTTCTGGCTTCCGAGAGGGCTTCTTATATTTCCGGACAGATTTTAGGAGTGGATGGTTGTGCGTCAATATAAAGGTATGGTACTGAATATTAATAAGCATGATGCTGATTCTTTGGCGGTAGTAGATTCTGCCGGAAACAAGTTGAGATATGGGGAACTGGTGGAGTTTTCAGAAGAATTGAAACGAGAGCTCCCCAATCGTTCTCTGGTGTTCGTTTTTGCCGATAATGATGCGGGTGGGATTGCTTGGAGTATGGGATTCATAAATACCGGGATTGTCCCTTTGTTGTTGAATCCTAAGATAGATGGGGAATTATTGGAACAGCTATACTCAATTTACCAACCCGGTTATGTATGTGTTCCAAGTAGGGATGCTAAACGATTCGGTTTTGGACAGAAGTTGAGTCGTTTCGGTTATTCCTTGTTGAAAACGGGGAATATGGCTTATCCGCTACATGAGAAGTTATCGCATCTTTTACCCACGTCCGGTTCCACGGGCAGCCCGAAATTGGTGCGGCACAGTTACGAGAACGTGGAGGCTTCCGCGTTGAACATCTCGACTTTTTTTCAATTAAAAAAAAGTGATAGACCGCTACTCGTGTTACCCTTGTATTACACGATGGGGTTATCAGTTGTGTTCAGTCATTTGTTCGTTGGAGCGACTATTCTTGCCACGGATTTGAGTATGACACAGCGGGAGTTTTGGATTTTTTTTAAAGAACAAAAAGCGACGAGTTTCACGGGAGTACCTTACAGTTTCGAGATCTTGCGAATGATGCGTTTTTTCAGGATGGCTCTGCCCGATTTGGAGTTGTTGACACAAGGCGGGGGAAAACTGTCAAGGGAATTGAATCTTCAATTTGTGGAATACGCACGACAAACAGGGAAACGATGGATAGCCACTTACGGTCAGACGGAAGGAACAGCCAGAATGGCGTATTTACCGCCGGAATTTGCTTTGTCAAAGTGTGGTAGTATTGGTAAAGCTGTGCCTAACGGGGAATTGTACCTGACGGACACGGGGGGACAAGTGATCGAGGAAAATAATCGGGAGGGGGAATTGTGCTACCGGGGAAAGAATGTGACATTGGGGTATGCCTTGTGTAAGGAGGATTTGGCTTTGGGAGATACGCGAAACGGAAGTCTGAAGACGGGAGATTTGGCGTATCGGGATAGTGACGGATTTTATTATATCGTGGGGCGTACAGGGCGTTTCCTGAAGCTATACGGGACTCGGGTAGGGTTGGACGAGTGCGAGCATATCATTAAATCGAAATACCCGATAGAATGCGGTTGTGTGGGAACGGACGTGAAGATGATGGTTTACATTACGCGACCCGAACTGCAAGAACAGGTAAAAGGAGAACTGGTGGTAAAGACCGGGATTGTGGCTTCGGCTTTCGAGGTAAGGGTGATTCCCGAGTTGCCTAAGAATAACGTGGGGAAGATTTTGTATAGTAAATTGAGTAACCAATAAAATGAAAATAATAATAATGGAGCAGAAATATAACAAGGTATTCACGGAAGTCTTTGGTGTGGCAGAGAATGTTTTGAATGATGATTTTTCAAAGGATAGTGTAAAGGAGTGGGATTCCGTGCATCAATTGAATGTAATTGCATTACTGGAAGAAACGTTTGATATCATGTTTGAGCCGGAAGATATCATGGGTTTCACGTCTTATAAGACGGGCAAAGAGATATTGAGAGTGTACGGGGTGGAAATTTAACACGGTAAGACTTATGGCAAGGTGGGAGATAAAAAACGTGAGAGTGGCAGGAGTTGCGGCAGCTGTTCCTCGAAACGTGATTCATACGACGGATTTTGACTTTTTTACCCCGGAAGAAGCCGAGGTATTCAATAATACGGTTGGTATTAAGCAAAGACATCTTGCTTCGGATGATGTTTGCGCATCGGATCTGTGTTTTGCTGCTGCGGAAAAACTTTTAGCTGACTTGAAGTGGGAACGAGAGAGCGTGGATGTTTTGATATTCGAGTCGGTAACCGGAGATTATAAAACTCCGCCCACGTCTTGTTTATTGCAGGAACGGTTGGGATTTTCGGAGAATTGTTTCACGATGGATATCCCGATGGGGTGTTGCGGTTGTATGTATGCCATTACAACAGGAGGAAATTTATTATCTTCCGGTTGCGTGAAACGCGCCTTATTGCTTGTCGGGGACACGGCTTTAAGAATGGGATCCATGAAAGATAAAAGCCGAGTACCGTTGTTTGGTGATTGTGGTACGGCAATGGCGTTAGAATATGATCGGACAGCACATGACATCGTGGTTGATTTTCACTCGTACGGGAAAGGATACGAGGCGTTGATGACTCCCCACGGGGGATTTCGTCACCCGATCACGGAAGAGTCTTTCGTGTATGAAGATTTCGGGCACGGGATTGTTCGAGCACCCGTGCACACGTTGATAAACGGAATGAACGTGTTTTCTTTTGCGATTTCCAAACCGCCCAAGTCGATAGAAACCTTTATGGCGGATTATAATATTGACAGAGATCATGATATAGACTATTTTCTTATCCATCAAGCAAACAAGATGATTGTTGATCGGATTGTTAAAAAATTGAAGTTGCCATTAGGAAAGGTACCATATAATTTGGAAGAATTCGGGAATCTGGGGGGAGCTTCTATTCCCTCGTTAATGGTGACACGTTTGCGGGAACAATTGATAAAAGAAGAGAAAACTTTACTTATGTCTTCTTTCGGATTAGGATTGACTTGGGGAACCGTGTGGATGAAGTCCCAACCGATGATTGTACCCGAGTTGGTTTTGGTATAGTAATTTGAGAGTCTTGTGCAGAATAGATTTGATAAAGTTCCGGCAAACTATATGTATAATATTTTAGTACTTGATGGCGGAACGCAGGGACTAATAATAGTCAAGTCTTTACGTAAACTGGGTAACAGGGTCGTGATGATATATCACGGAAAACATTCGTACGCGGATGATTCAAAATATGTTTCGAAAAAATATTTCTGTAACTTAAAAGACGATACTGTTTTATTCTATGACTTCGTTGTTGATGTTGTAAGAAAAGAAAAGATAGATGCGGTTATTCCGATGTCAGATATGGCTTCTAAGTTTTTAAGTAAAAATAAAGAGGCATTATCACAATATGTTAGGTTCCAAGTTCCGGATTATAATGTATTTGAGAATGGATATGATAAAAACAAATTGATGAGTTTATGTAAGGCTAAAAATTATCCACATCCATTTACAATCAATTCATTAGAGAATATAGAAAAAGTCGGTAAAGAGAAATGCGTGTTTCCGCTATTAATAAAACCTAATCATACCTGTGGAGGAAGAGGCATGACGCTGGTTCATTCCTATGAAGAGTTATTGGAAAAATATCCGATAATTTATGCCCAATATGGTGATTGTCATTTGCAGAAATACATAAAACAAGGTGGAGCTCAAGTGGAAGTTCAGCTATACGTGAACGAGAAGCAGGAGTTGGTATGTTCGTCTGTCATTTATAAATATAGATGGTATCCGGAAAATGGAGGAAGTAGTTGTTGTGCCGTAACTGTTGAGAATAAGGAAGTGGTAGAGATTTGTTATAATCTGTTGAAAGATTTAGGTTGGGTAGGCTTTGCTGATTTTGATCTTATCGAAGACCCGGAAGAAGGTGATTTGAAAATCATGGAGTTAAATCCAAGAGTTCCGGCTTGCGTTAAAGCGGCGATTGTTTCGGGTATAGATTGGGGAAGAATTATTTTAGACGAGTATATGGGAAATCCTCAACAAAAATACGAGTATCGCTATGGTAAATTTTTAAGGCATATCGGTTTTGAAATGTTATGGTTCTTTTATTCATCCAAACGTTTCAATACATACCCGAGTTGGTTCCGTTTTTGGGGTAAAAATTTGTATTTTCAGGATTTAGATATTAAAGACCCATTACCTTTTATTTGGGGAACCATGCATAATATAAAAAAGCAACTAAGCCCGTCTTTTAGAAAATCTAAAGATGGAACTAGAGTTTAATGGTTTGATATTTCTTGATTGGTAACACATTTGGGTTTCTACACGAAAATGACGGATATAAAGACAGTTTTGTATACACCGGAGTGGCACGAGAGGTTATTGACTTTCATGATTGCAGAATATCCTAATAGGAGTCGATCTTATCTGGATTGGTGGTTGACTAATTTGGATCATGGAAAACAGGAAAATTGGAATAAGACCGTGATCTTGATGAATGAAAATAAGATTATTGGTTGTACAACTGCTAATGAAACAAGAATGTCATTGCATGAAGGGAAAGAAAAGAATGTTTTTTTTGTTGCGAACGTGATTATTTCCAGTCATTTCAGGGGAAAAGGATTAAGTAAAATGTTATACGGTCATATAAATCAATTTACGAATTGGTTTTCGACAGGTATTACGGATATTGCGTGGAATATACAATCTAAGCTAATGGATGTATTCATTAAGCTTGATCCGGTGAGAGTGTATATTTCATTGAATCGATTTGTTGTAACTGCCGCTTTAAAGAAAATAGGACTTTTAAGGTATAAACCCGGAGAAAATTATCCCGATACATTTGAATTAAACAAGAACGAATTATTCGTGAAAGTCGATGATGTTGAAAAAACAGATATTCCTGAAAATGGTTATTGGATGGACGATACAGTTGAGTTTGTTCGTGACAGGTCATTCTTGAAAAATAGATTCTTCAATATGTATAGGAAGGATGAGTATCATATGTATAATTATCTGATTGATGGAATAACGAAGGGGTATCTGGTCGTGAGAAAAACACGTCTTAGCGGGATTGATATGTTGTCCCTGGTGGATTTCAGGTGTAGCCGATCTATTTACGAGAGGAGAATGATGCTAGCTGTTGTAAAATTGGCAAAAATGAATAAAATAGGTATCGTTATCACCTTAACATCGAGAAATTATTCATGGATTTCATGTAACCCGTTGACAATAAAAATGAAAAAAAAATTGCATACTGCAACAGGTGATCCAAAGATGATGAGAAATGAAAATATTTTGATCACGTCAGCAGATTCAGATTTGGATTTTGTGTATTATTAAGTCAGGAATCATGAACATACTAACTTTTGATATAGAGGATTGGTGGGCGTATGAATATTATAAACTAGGCAATAAAGTTGATTGGCTGCCTCGTTTAAATGATTATTTGGAGCGTATTTTGGATATTCTTGAGGTGCATGGTTATAAAGCAACTTTCTTTATTCTTGGCGAGATGGCTCGTTGTGCTCCGGATGTCGTTCGTAAAATAGATCGGGCAGGGCATCATATAGGAAGTCATTCCAATTCTCATACTTTTTTGTATAAATTTGATTATGCCGGAGCGGAAGAAGATACACGAGTGGGAATTGATTCTATCGAGCAGTTAATAGGTAGAAAAATCACGGCTTATCGAGCTCCTGCTTTTTCAATTTCGGATGAGAACAAGTATATCTTTGAAATTTTGCATAAGTACGGGATTGAAATTGATTCTTCGGTTTTCCCGGCTAATCGTTCTTTTGGCGGTTTTAATAATTTTCAGACAGATCGGCCCGCGATAGTAGAATACAATGGGATTCGTATTAAAGAGTACCCGATCCCCATGGTCACGTTGTGTGGAAAATCCGTGGCCTATTCCGGGGGAGGATATTTTCGATTGTTTCCTTATGGCATGATTCGTTCTTTCGTGAGGGAACACGATTACGTGATGACGTATTTCCACATGAAGGATTTTGATAATAAACAGGAAAGGCGTTATAAAGGATGGGAACGAGAACCCGCTGCAATACGTTATTTTAAAACTTATTACGGGCTTAAAGGGAGTTTTGGGAAGTTTCAAAAGTTGGTCAAAGACTTTGAGTTTATTTCTCTTCAAGAAGCTGATAATTTATTTGATTGGCAAAAACAACGAATCATAAATATTTGATTTTTTTTCTATCGTGTAATAGAAAATGTTTGTGTTTTTTCTTGTTGTTATAAAATTTCATGGTGGTGTATAAATATTTTTTTAAGCGTGTGATTGACTTTATCGCAGTATTCTGTGTATTGTCGGTTATTTGGCCGATTTTAGGAATTATTGCTATATGGCTTTTTTTTGCGAACAAGGGTGCGGGAATTTTCTTTGTACAAGAAAGACCGGGTAAAAATGGAAAAATATTTAAAGTCATAAAGTTTAAATCCATGACTGATGAGCGTGATAAAGATGGAAAGTTATTACCGGATGCGTTAAGACTTACAAGAGTGGGACGTTTTATTCGCGGGACTTCGATAGATGAATTGCCTCAGCTTTTTAATGTGCTGAAGGGTGATATGTCGCTTATAGGACCAAGACCGTTAGTAATCCAATATCTCCCTCTGTATTCCGCGGAACAAAATCGAAGGCATGAAGTACGACCCGGGATTACCGGTTGGGCTCAGGTTCATGGTAGAAATTTGCTTTTGTTGAGTAAAAAATTCGAATATGATGTGTGGTATGTCGATCACTGTACCTTAATGACTGATATAAAGATTGTTTTTATTACGATTAAAAAAATCTTTACCAAAGAAAATATCGGAGAAGGTGCGGGGAATATGAAGGAAGTGGATGATCTTCATTTTTTAGAGCGGTTAAAAAAACAATGATAGAATTTGGTTCTGATTTTCATGTGATAGATAATTTCCACGGGGAAAAATCTATCGTAAACTTTTATCCTAATTCCCAATTTTTAGCGGATGGAAGACAATGTATACTCTGGCTTATTGATTATTTTAAGTGGAAACGCATTTGGATGCCGGTCTATTTCTGCTATGAGGTTGTAGATACGATAAAGAATAGTCCAGTTGAAGTTGTCTTTTATGAAGATTCGCCTTTGGCTAACGATACATCCTTGATATCTAAAATAGACTTCAAAAAAGGTGATGTTTTATTAAGGGTAAATTTTTTCGGACTTCGGGGTTTTAGAAGTAACGTTGACATACCTGTTCCTGTAATAGAAGATCATTCGCACGATTTAATTGGAGAGTGGGCACAAAAAAGTGATGCAGATTGGTGTATCGCTTCTTTGAGAAAGACGATTCCTATTCCGGAGGGGGGGATTTTATGGTCACCGAAAGGATTCTTGGGAGAGAAAATTTTTCAACGTGTTGAAGAGAATGAAAGCCTTGCCCAAAAAAGGTGGCGTGGCATGGAATTAAAAAAGTTGTATTTACAGGGGAGCATTGATGATAAGAATTGTTTTAGAAATTTATACTTAGATACTGAGAAAGAATTTGAGCGGCTTCCTGTTTCTCGTCTGGATGATAGGAGTTTAGAATATATTGCAAGTTTTGATATCGTAACGTGGTATCTTCAAAAATCCGAGAATCAAAAAAATCTTGCCCGTATCGCCTCGGCTTATTTTAAGATACTTAACACGGAGAATAGTAAATGTAATCCATTTTCATACATCCTTTTATTCGAGGATACAAGAAGACGGGATGAGGTAAGAGAAAATCTTATAAAACGGCGTGTTTACCCTGCTATATTATGGAACATTTGTGATTCCCAGTCTATTGAGATACAAAATATTGGAGATAAAATTCTTTCTGTCCATTGTGATGGTAGATACACTGAAAAAGATATAGAGGAATTGAAACAGATAATAGAATCCGTATTATGATAAACATTATTGGCTTGGAACACTCGGAACAATGGGACGAGATAGTTAAATCATTTAAAGAATATGATGTATATTATTTAAGCGGTTACGCTAAAGCCTTTCAAATCCACGGGGATGGTATACCAATTCTTGTTTATGTGGAGAGAAGCGAGTTGCGAGGAATGTGTGTGTATATAAAACGTGAGATTTCTCTTAACAAGCGTTCACGTGTATCTGAAAAAAATCAAATATTCGATCTGATTACACCTTACGGATACGGTGGTTTCCTTTTTGACGGGGCAGATAAATCAAAAATTGATGCAATGCTCGTCGAATTACAAGATTACTTCTTTAAAGAAGGGATCGTTAGTGAGTTTGTTAGATGGCATCCGCTTTTAAATAATGTGGATAGCCTTAGGGGTAAGATTGATATTATTGATTTGGGACATACTATTCATATGGATCTTACTTCTAAAGAAACTATTTGGCAGAATATTACGAGTAAAAATAGAAATACAATTCGGAGAGCGCAAAAGTGCGGAATTGTAATTCATCATAAACAGGAAAGATATTTCCTTTCAATATTTAAGGAAATCTATAATTCAACCATGCGGAAAGATAATGCTGAAGAATATTATTATTTTGAAGATGCATTTTATGATTCCATTCACTCTGATTTGAAAAATAATTACGAATTATTTTATGCGGAGATTGACGGAAAGATTATAGCAATGGCGATAATTCTTTTTGCTAACCGAAAAATGCATTACCACCTTTCCGGCTCATTGGTAGAGTACCGTAACTTAAATCCTACAAATTTACTTCTTTATGAGGTAGCATGCTGGGGGGCTGAACAAGGATTTGAAACTTTTCATCTTGGAGGTGGTTTAGGTGCTTCAAAAGACAACCTGTATAATTTTAAAGCGGCTTTTCATCGTTATGCGGCGAATCAATTTTCTATTTCTAAAATGATATATAATCAAGGCGTTTACGATTATTTAGTAAATGAACGTATAAAAGAATCGGATTCTTTTGATACAGGGTCACATTTTTTCCCTTTATATAGAAGTGGCAGTTAAGAAATACATCTCATTTTTCAGAAAAAACTTTGATGGATATTATTCAAGTGGTGAATGTTGTGTTTAATTCCAATACTTACGTTTTATTGGAAGAGGGGCATGAGTGGTGTTGGTTAGTAGATGTGGGGGATGTAGCTCCGGTGTTGGATGCTATTCCCAAGGGGGGAACGGTACGGGGAATATTTCTCACGCATACGCATTATGACCATTTATACGGGATTAATCGTTTGGTCGAATTGTTTCCGGATTGTGTTGTATACACTTCGGAAGCCGGAAAAGAAGGATTATTTTCTGATAAATTGAATTTCTCCAGATATCACGATGACCCCATTTTATTCTCAGGAAACAATTTGTGTGTATTGCATGATAATGATGAAATAGAATTATTTCCGGGGGAGTTGTTGACTATAATGGAAACCCCCGGGCACGATAGCAGTTGTTTGACTTACTACACGAAGAAAGTAATATTCACGGGAGATTCCTTTATCCCCGGCTTGAAGATTATAACATCTTTTCCTCGTAGTGACAAAGAAGAGGCTGCCCGATCACTACAATTTATTCTAAAGATTGCAGAAGGTCGAAACCTGTATCCGGGGCATGGGGAGTTTTATATTTTTAATGAATAATATATTAGAATGAATTCAAGAATTTGGATGTCTCTTGCCCACATGGGGGGAAGAGAACAGGAATTTATACAAGAGGCATTTGACACGAATTGGGTTGTACCGTTAGGTCCAAACGTGAATGCTTTTGAAAAATCTTTGCAGGATTTTTTGACAGGAAACGGCGAATCGGGAGATGGGGGCAGAAGTGTTGTGGCGTTGAGTGCGGGAACGGCAGCATTACATTTGGGGTTGATTCTGTTAGAAGTGAAGATGGGGGATGAGGTAATCTGCCAATCGTTTACCTTTGCGGCATCTGCCAATCCTATTGCCTATCTTGAAGCAAAACCGGTGTTTGTCGATAGTGAACCGGATACGTGGAATATGGATCCGGTATTGTTGGAAAAAGCGATTAACGATAGAATTGCCATGACTGGTAAAAAGCCAAAAGCCATTATACCGGTTCATTTGTATGGTATGCCCGGAAAAATGGACGAAATACTGGCAATAGCCCGAAAATACGAAATCCCTGTTTTAGAAGATGCGGCAGAGTCACTCGGATCCGAGTATAAGGGAAAAAAGTGTGGAATGTTTGGAGAGTATGCGGTACTGTCTTTTAACGGGAATAAAATAATCACGACTTCGGGCGGGGGGGCTTTGGTGTGTCCTTGTAACGATACTGCCGGGCGGGCGTTATTCTATGCCACGCAAGCAAGGGATAAGGCTCCTCATTATCAGCATTCTTGTATCGGGTATAATTATCGGATGAGTAATATATGTGCCGGTATAGGGCGGGGACAAATGTTCGTGCTGGAAGAACATATTAATAGAAGACGGGTAATACATGATTTATATGCACATCTGTTTGAAGGAATGAAAGGTGTGCGTGTGATGAGTCAACCGGAAGGTGGGGATTTTGATTCTAATTACTGGTTGACATGCATCACGGTGAATTCGAATGAAGCAGGATTTACGAGAGAAGACGTCCGTTTAGCATTGGATGCGGATAATATCGAGAGCCGACCATTGTGGAAGCCGATGCATTTACAACCCGTGTTTGCAAATGCTCCATTTTATGGCAATGGAACGAGTGAACATTTGTTCGAGATCGGCTTGTGTCTGCCGTCGGGACCAACGTTGACCGACGAGGATATCGCACGGGTGGTAAACGTCATTCGTGATTTACAAAAAACAAATTCTTGAATTTAGATCAAAAAATAATAATATTGAATATATGTATACTTGGGGTAGAATTATTTTATTCCTGTTTGGGGGAATGTTGCTCTTTTCTTGTGGTTCCCGTAAGAAAGTCGTGTATCTGCAGGATGTTGAAGTTAATAAAAGAATAAAGGCAGAGTGTGAATACAAGACCGTGATTCATACGGATGACTTATTATCTATTATCGTGTCATGTGATGATCTGGAATCGGCATTGCCCTTTAACACGCCAATGATCGGTTTGGGCAGGGAAGTAAATACCACGACTACCCAACAGATTCCGCGTGGGTATCTGGTAGATAAGAACGGGGAGATTGATTTTCCGGTTTTAGGAAAAATAAAAGTAGAAGGCATTTCGCGGAATGATTTGGCGGAATTATTAAAAGAGAAGTTGTCGGTCTACTTGAAGAATCCTATCGTGACGATTCAATTCCAGAATTTTAAAGTGACCATTTTGGGTGAAGTAAAAAATCCCGGCAGTTATAAAGTCGCTAGTGAACGAGTTTCAATATTAGATGCCCTTGGTATGGCAGGAGATTTGGGGATTAACGGTAAACGGAAAAATGTACTGGTGATGCGGGAGCAAGGTGACGAAAAAATCTTTACTCGTGTAGATTTGACATCGAGTGAATTTATCGATTCGCCTTTTTTCTATTTACAACAGAATGATGTCGTGTACGTGGAACCCAACAAGGGACGGATTGCGGGAGGAAGTGTCAGTGCTTTCTTGCCCTATATATTGTCAAGTATGTCGACAATCGTGGCTTTAATTACTTTAATCGTGAAATAGTGTAAATGAAATCGTGTTAGGTGCATGAAAACGAATAATCAGGAAAACAATTTATTACAGACGGAAGAAGAAGAGTATTTTGATCTGCGGGCTTTTTTCTATAAACTTTTGGCACGTTGGTGGTGGTTCGCAATCAGTGTACCTTTGTGTGTGGGATTCGCCCTGTACATTTGTTTTAGTTCAACTCCGGTATATAAAGTCGGGGCAAAAGTTATGATCAGTGATTCCAAAAAAGGAGAACTGGGAGTGAATCCCATGTTGAAGGAATTGGGATTTTTGCAAGGGAATATGTTGGTGGAGAATGAGATTGTTGAACTCATGTCCAAAAACTTGGTTATGGATGTGGTGAAAGAGTTGGAACTGAACATTGATTATACCCGGAGGAAGATGTTGCGGGAGGAGAAATTATATAGAAGTACTCCGATTAAGGTGCTGGTAGATATTCCCCGGAATATCAAGGACACGACAATCTATGTGATGCTCGAAAGTGCGAATAAAATAAAAGTGTATGATGCTGATAAAAATCTTGCATTCGAAGGGAAATACTCTACAGCCATCCCGATGGGAGGTTATAATATAGCAATAGAAAAAAGTGACTCTTTGGCTTCGGTAGATGATGAGATCCGGGTGGATATTATATCATACGAGTCGGCTACAACTAAATTTCACAAGCAATTGGAAGTTGCTTTGCTTGAGAAAAACACGAGTGCTGTTCAGGTTTTATTGAAAGAAACAAATCCGGAGAAAGGGAAGGATTTTCTTTACACGATGATTCGTCGTTATAACGAGAACGGGATCGGTGACAAGCAACTTGTTTCGGCTAAAACGGTAGATTTTATCAACGAACGTTTACGGGTGATCAACCAAGAATTGGGCGACATTGAAAATGATGCGGAGAGTTTTAAAAAGGCACATCAATTGACTAATATCGCCTCTGATGCGGCGTTCGTGATGGAACGTAAAAAAGTCACTGAAGCAGAGTTGTTAAAACTTGAGATGGAGATGGAGGTTGTAAAAAGCGTGAGGGCTTATCTCGAGGGGAATGAAGGAGAAGAGTTTAGAATATTGCCGGAGCGTTTGGGATTATCAGACGAGGCATTGAATAGTGGAATCAGTAAATACAACGAGTTGGTATTGCGGAGAGGGAAGTTATTGCTGTCTGCCCGCGAGAGTAATCCAATCGTAACAGGATTGGAAATGCAACTTCGGGAGTTAAAGAAAAGTATTCTCTCGGCTATCGCGAACGTGGAAAAGGGAATGGATATTAAAATTGCTAATTTAGAGCGGGAAAGCCAGCAAGTGGAGAAAAAATTGACATCTGTACCAACGCAAGAAAAACAATACCGTTCTATCGCTCGTCAACAAGAATTAAAGGAAAATTTATTCTTGTTCTTGATGCAAAAACGAGAAGAAGCCGAGATCGCTAAATTGATGTATGTGCCTATGGCGAAGATTATTGAAAATCCGGATCCGGGAGAACGACCGGTTGCACCGAGAAAAATGTTGATCTTGTTATTCGGTATGTTCATGGGGATAGCGTTGCCTGTCGGTGTGTTGTTTGTGATGGACTTGTGGGATACGAAAGTAAGGGATGCATCGGAAGTGGAGAAAGTTATACATTCACCCCTGCTGGGTACATTGCCTCAGTTACAAGATGGTAAGACTTCCGTTGATCAGGATGATTTCATGATGTCGGAATCCATGCATTTGATTCGCGAAAATCTGAATTACCTGATCAAACAAAAAGCGACTCCTGTGATTATGGTATCGTCCACGATCCCGAGAGAAGGGAAATCTCTGGTTGCGGCTCATTTGGCGAATGCTTACGCTAAGGCCGGCAAAAAAGTGGTGGTTATCGGTTGTGATTTGCGGAATCCTCGGCTGAACGAGTATTTCAAACGGGAGAATAGAAAAGGTTTGTCTGCTTATCTTGCCGGAATGGAAGATGATCCGGGTAAAATCATGGAGAAAGTGGATGATAATCTGTACGTGATATTCGGGGGAACCGTACCGCCGAATCCGACACAGTTGGTTGCTAGTCCCCGGATGGGTGAGTTGCTGGAAAATTTGAAGAAAGAGTTTTCGTATGTCATCATGGATACCCCTCCCTTGGGAATTTTAGCTGACGGTTTCTCGTTGAGCGGGTACGCGGATGCTTGTGTGTACGTGATTCGGGCAAATGTATTGGACAAAAAAGGATTGCGAGTAATTTCCGATTTGGAGAAAGGAAATCGTTTGGAAAATCTGGGAATCGTGGTGAATGGAATCAAGTTGAGTCGCTCCGGAGGCTATGGATACGGATACGGTTATGGCTATGGGTACGGTTATGGCTATGGTCAGGAAAATACAAAGAAGAAGAAGTCGAAATAATTTCTTTCCCATGGCTTGGTTTCAAAAAGAGAATAAACAGTATTTTTTTTACGAGCATGATATGCATTCCCATATATTGCCGGGATTGGATGATGGCGTGAAGACGATCGAGGAGTCGGTCGCTATCGTGAAAAGGATGTTGGCATTGGGAGTCAGAAGATTTTCTTTTACCCCTCACATCTCTTTTCCTTCACCCATGAATACCCCGGAGATCATACGGGACAGGTTGAACTTATTAAAGGAATGTCTTTTGAAAGAAGGGATTTCTTTGGATGCGGACGCGGGGGCGGAATATAAAGTAGGAGAATACATGCTGGAGTTGATCGAGAGGGATAACATCGCTTCGTTTCAAGGAAGAAGAGTTTTGATAGAACATAGTTTTGTATCTCCTTCGCCTTCTTTTGAAGAGGTCGTTTTCCGGTTACAGGAGAGAGAGTATATCCCGGTGCTGGCTCACCCCGAACGATACCCGTTTTACGCGGGATGTATACTGGAACGTGTGAATACGTTGAAAAACAGAGGGTGTAAAATGCAGGTGAATTTGTTGTCCTTTACCGGGTTCTATGGGAAAGAAGCTACGCGTGGTGCGCAGATACTGTCGGATGCAGGGGTGATAGATTACCTTTCAGGGGATATTCATTCCATGCGACAAATAGAACATTTGGAGAAATTTATGAAATCAAAGAATTCTGCTTTTTTGTTCAAACGTATGAATACTTAGCTTTATTGAAATAATAGATGATTAACAAGGAAAACCTCGGGTGAGAAAACCCGAGGTTTTTTTGTGATGTATTTTTTATCGAGAGAATTTAAATATTTTCCATTGGAAAATTGTTTTATTGGAAAATATACGATACTTTTGTATATGTGTTTCATTAGAAAAGTGAATTTATAAATTATGAAGTAATTAAAAGCAGGAGGATTGATTATGGCGAAAGTATTTTTCAAACGATATGGTTTAACTTTGTTGGGGGTTTTATTAGGGGCGTTGGGTGGTTTCTTGTATTGGCGGTTCGTGGGATGCGCGAGCGGGACTTGTCCGATCACGTCCTCACCGCTATATAGTTCTTTGTGGGGAGCCGCGATGGGAGGCTTGTTGTTGAGTATGTTTATCCCAAAAAATAAACGCGATTAGTATGGATACCTTGTGTAAGATACGGGATATGTATCGGGCAATTGCAGAATTTGAAGCTCGTTTCGAGAAAGTTTATCAATTGGGTTTGAACGAGGGGATGGTCTTGTGCTGTCTCTCCAGAATGGAAAAACTTTCTTCCGGGGAGATTGCCGAGCAATTGAATTTAACAAATTCGAATACCTCGAAAGTGATTAAATCCATGGAAAGTAAAGGTTTTATCCGACGAACCATCGGGGATAATGACAAGCGGCAGATGAATTTTTCCCTGACGTCCGAGGGAGAAATGAAAATTAGGGAAATAGAGGGGGGAAGCATTGAAATACCGGAATTACTAAAAAAACTATTATAATATGGCTTCTCTGGATAAACAAAATGTTACAGGCTCGTACGCGTTAACGGGTTTGTTCACGCTGGCTTTGCGTTTGGTGGTAGGTTGGACTTATTTTTCGGCCTTTTGGCGTCGTTTGGTGCTGGAAAACAAATTGATACCCGATACCGCCGGGTATATCGGAGAAAAGTTTAATCACTTTCTCCCGAATTCGATAGGTATAAAATCCGTTATCGAATACTTGGTTACTCACCCGGAATTGTTATGGTGGGCGATGGTTGTTTTCACGTTGGTGGAATGTATTGTGGGATTGTCTTTTATGCTCGGGTTCTTTACACGTCTGATGAGTGTGGGAGTGATGGCGTTGGCAGGAGGTATTCTACTCGGTTCCGGTTGGTTGGGAACCACGTGTCTGGATGAATGGCAAATCGGAATACTTGGTGTCGCGGCGGGATTCACGATTTTCTTGTCCGGGGGAGGGCGATATTCGGCGGATCACTTTCTACTCTCCCGAATAACGTGGTTACGTGATCGCCAATGGTCGCGATGGTTGACTTCCGGTGACTTGCCGTTATCTGTAAAACAAGTGAATCGAGTGGTCATGGTTGGTTCTGTCGCCATCCTGTTCTTGACGCTCTTCACGAATCAGGTTTTTCATAATGGTGTTTGGGGACCTTTACACAATAAATCTGTGAAACCGAAGATTGAAATTTCTGATGCAAGTATCAAACAAGGGGAATTGCAGTTTACGGTCTATCGGGTAGAGGGGGTTGATGTGTACGGCTCATTCTTGATCGGGATTACGCTAAAAGATACAGCGGGAAATATTGTGTTTGATAAAAATGGGGAAGAGTTGTCCCGTTTCCCGGGAACAGGCATTCAAAACAAGTACGTCGCGAAGGTGCAGCCCGGCAAGTATAGTCTGGTGCTCCCTTTGGGGGGAAAGGCGGAGTTGACGATCCGGGATGAGGCTATCACGGGATTACCTGTCGGAAAATACGAGTTAATCCTTACAGATATAAGCGGTATCACTTGGAATCAGGATGTTTTTGTGAAATAAGGAAGATTCTTTGATATAACTTTTAAGAGGTCGACCGGGAAGTAAAATTCTCGGTCGTTTCTTTTTTAGTTTCTTGTGTAGCTGTTTTTTTTACTGTTTTGCCGGTGATATTCAACCGTGAAGTCATGCGGGCAAGACGTTCATGTAATTTGTGTGACCAATAAGAGGACCCAATATAATCCTACCGAAGAACTAGGGTAATCAGTACATGGGGCTGTGTTTGCTATCGTGCATCTTCGGTGTTTCTATATGGAAGATAATAGGATGTACGGGGTATGAACGGAGGAAGACCGGAGATGGGGTATGATTACGGTATTACTTGGGTAGGATTACAATGGGTTCTCTCTAGGTTCAGGTATTGGATTAAATGGAATATTCTTGTTTGTAGAAGAGTGTTTAGCAATAATTTAGAGCGTATTATTTATCGATCGTTTATTGCGTTGCAAATATACATCATTTTTGTTTATCGCAAATTTTCATGACAATATTTTTTATTACTCGCAATTAGATGATTGCGGATTTGCAGATTTGATTAAAGAGTAAATTTTATTAATGTCAATAAACGATGGTTTTTTCATATTAAAATGTCGTTTGGCGAAACAGTTTTCGTGTACCTATAAGAAATATCACTGTTTAAGTGGGGTGCGTGAAACACATGGCAATAAATAATCTAAACCCGTGATAGGGTCAGTGCGCGAAGCGCATCCGGACGTAGTGTGCCGGGAAAATGGCGAGAAGGTGGAGAATCGCTTTTCGTAACAGAATCAACAATTACATGATCGAGGAGAAAAAAATACACTGGTATGTCGCTTATACGCGGGTAAATCAGGAATTATTTATCAAGAAAAAGTTGGACGAGTTGGGGATCGAGAATTTTCTCCCGCGTGAGGAGCAGGTTCGGGATACCCCGCTGGGTCGTAAGACTATTCGTGTACTTTTGATCCATGGTATGATTTTTATCCGTACGGATAAAGCCACGAGTTTCTCCTTGATTAACGAGTATTCCTTGAATATCGTTTACCTGAAAGATATAGAAGGGCGTTGTTCTTTGATTGTTCCCGACAAGCAGATGGAGAATTTCATGTTCTTGTTGGATTTTTCGCCGGGTGGCATCGAGATATTGAACAAGGACCTCAAGCGAGGTGACCGGGTGCGGGTGCTCAAAGGTCCCTTGCAAGGGTTAACGGGAGAGTTGGTACGTTTGAGAGGGCACAAACGAGTGGTGATCCGTTTGGACGGTGTGGCATCGATAGCCACGTCTTATATTCCGGGTTCCTTTCTTGAAAAAATAGAGTAGAATAGAACAATCGAATTAATTTAAGATTCATGAATTATGATTTGCGATTAAAAAAGTATCGATAAGTACAATTGAAATCATAAATCTAAAATCATAAATCAAGAAATATAAATGGAAAAAGGTTTATTTCACGATTTGTACAAGCGATTGAACATGCTTGATATCCGGGCGTATCCCCCGGGGCAATTGTCTGGCTTGTTACACGGTTACTTAACAGTGTATTCTATGGTACGGGTGTACCCGTGGTTGGAGGGGACTTTCGGTCACCCTGGTGATATTCACGAGCGGGCGAAAGAGATTGCACGGCTATACTCGGGGCAGTTGAGGAATGAGGATATTCCCGTGGATACCCGGGTGGGGTATGCGGCGGATATGATGGATGTTTATCAGGTATACTCGGACTTGGGGTACTTGAAAAATGGTGTGGATGCGGCTTACCAGATACTCTCGGTGCGGGAGAATGGTAAAATCGCTTTGCCTTGTCGGACACCGAATGTTTGTCGGTTACTGTGTAATTGTTACTATTTTGCCGGAGATGAGGTGTGTGGTGAATTGGCGGGGAGGTTGGTGATGGAAGCATTGGGATATAGGCGAGGCGGGGAACGTGATGTGTTGTTGGCGTGGTGGAGTGCTATTTGTTTGTACAATGATGTGGTCGGGGCAATGGAATTACCCAAAGAAGAACT
Source organism: Butyricimonas hominis (assembly GCF_014287455.1). Classification (NCBI taxonomy): domain Bacteria; kingdom Pseudomonadati; phylum Bacteroidota; class Bacteroidia; order Bacteroidales; family Odoribacteraceae; genus Butyricimonas; species Butyricimonas hominis. The sequence continues at coordinate 350,409 of NZ_JACOOH010000007.1, read as the reverse complement.
GGAGCGGTTGAACGAGGAACGGACTCGTTTACGGGTCAGCGTGGAGCGGGAGGAGGACGAGAGGATCGAACGTTTCCGACAAGCGGGACAGGAAGCGGACTTTGGTTTGGTATCGGAGGTTTTTTATATTTTGGCGAAGCGGCAGTTCGAGGAATTGAATAAAACGTGTGGGTAGAATTATTTAATTTATAATTATGAAGATAGCGATAGTGGGAACCGGTTACGTGGGCTTGGTATCCGGGACGTGTTTTTCGGAAATGGGAGTTGATGTAACTTGTGTTGACGTGAATAAAGAGAAGATAGAACAGTTACAACATGGGATGATCCCGATTTACGAGCCGGGACTGGAAGAGATGGTACACAAAAACGTGAAGGCGGGAAGGTTGCATTTCACGACCGATTTGACCGAGGTTTTGGACGAGGTGGAGGTCGTGTTTAGTGCCGTGGGGACACCCCCTGACGAGGATGGTTCGGCAGACTTGAAGTACGTGTTGGAGGTGGCACGAACCGTGGGACGCAACATGAATAAATATCTGGTGGTGGTGACCAAAAGTACTGTACCCGTGGGAACGGCAATTAAGGTAAAACAAGCAATTCGGGAGGAACTGGAACAGCGTGGTGTGACGCTCGAGTTTGACGTGGCTTCTAACCCGGAGTTTTTGAAGGAAGGGGCGGCGGTAGAGGATTTCATGCGTCCGGACCGTGTTGTCGTGGGAGTGGAAAGTGACCGTGCTAAAGAGAGCATGACCCGTCTTTATCGTCCTTTTATGTTGACCAATGATCGGATGATTTTTACCGATATACCTTCTGCCGAGATGATTAAATACGCCGCTAACTCGATGTTGGCAACCCGTATTTCTTTTATGAACGATGTGGCGAACTTGTGTGAACTTGTTGGCGCAGATATCAATATGGTGCGTAAGGGAATCGGGGCAGATACCCGTATCGGGCAGAAATTCCTGTACGCGGGTTGCGGGTATGGCGGAAGTTGTTTCCCGAAGGACGTGAAAGCGTTGATCAAGACTGCCGAGCAAAACGGTTACGAGATGCAGGTGTTGAAGGCGGTGGAAAGCGTGAACGAGCGTCAGAAGTCGGTTCTGTTCCGCAAGTTTGTGAATCATTTTAGCGGGGATGTGAAGGGGAAAACTGTAGCGTTGTGGGGTTTGGCTTTCAAACCGGAAACGGATGACATGCGTGAGGCGCCCGCTCTGGTGTTGATTGATTTGTTGTTGAATGCGGGTGTGACGGTGAAAGTGTATGATCCTATCGCTATGGACGAGTGTCATCGCCGAATCGGGGATACGGTAGTTTACTGTAAAGATATGTACGAGGCGACGGTCGATGCGGATGCTTTAATGCTTGTCACGGAGTGGAAAGAGTTCCGGGTACCGAGCTGGAGCGTGTTGAAAAAATCGATGAATGGTCGTGTGGTGATTGATGGGCGGAATATATACGAGAGGCGGGAGCTGGAGGAGAACGGTTTTGAGTATTATAAAATAGGATAAATGAAAATACTGGTGACAGGTGCAGCCGGTTTTATCGGGTTTCATGTTGCCCGGCATTTGCTCGAGCGTGGTGATGAAGTGGTGGGACTGGATAATATCAACGATTATTACGATGTAAACTTGAAATACGCCCGTTTGGCAGAAGCGGGGATTGATAGGGAATGCGTTGAATACGGGAAACCGGTACAAAGTGTGAGGTACCCGTTATATCGATTTATAAAATTGAATCTCGAGGACCGGGAAGAATTACCGGGATTATTCGAGCGGGAGAAGTTCGAGCGTGTGATAAACCTTGCAGCTCAGGCGGGAGTCCGTTACTCAATTGAGAACCCGTTTGCTTATGTGGATAGTAATCTCGTGGGATTTGTCAATGTTTTGGAGTGTTGCAGGCATAATCATGTTCGACATCTGGTTTACGCTTCCTCGAGTAGCGTGTACGGGGCAAACGATAAAGTACCTTTCTCGGAAGACGATCGGGTGGATGAGCCCGTGAGCCTGTATGCTGCCACGAAGAAGGCGAACGAGTTGATGGCGAGTTGCTATTCCAAACTTTACGGGATGCCTGCCACTGGTTTGAGATTTTTCACGGTTTACGGTCCGTGGGGACGACCGGATATGGCGCCCATGCTTTTCGCTAAAGCGATCATGAACGGGGAGCCTATCAAGGTATTTAATCACGGGAATATGATGCGGGACTTTACGTACATCGATGATATCGTGGAGGGGATGATTCGTGTGTTGGACAAGGTGCCGGGAGTTAATAAAGATCGTCAACATAGCGTGTATAATATTGGTTGTTCCTCTCCCGTGCGGTTGATGGATTTTATTGAGAACCTAGAGCGGGCTATGGGAAAAGAAGTGGAGAAAGTTTATTTGCCGATGCAGCCGGGGGACGTGTATCAGACTTATGCGGATATTGGGAGTTTACAAAAAAATGTAGGATATAATCCGAATGTATTTCTTAAAATAGGAATAAGGGAATTTGTGAATTGGTTTAAAGGATTCTATTTGTAATGAATTAAGTGTATGTATATTAAATATTATTATTATTAATGAAGCCTTCTAATGTGGTGATTGTCAATACTGTATTTTTGTATGTGAAAATAGTGTTGACAGCATTTATAACTTTATTTTCAACAAGAATTATTTTAGATGTATTAGGAGTAGAAGATTTTGGTATTTATAATTTGATAGCTGGAAGTGTGGCTATTTTAAGTTTTCTAAATGGGGCAATGATGGTTTCAACACAGAGATATTTGTCTGTATGTTTGGGGAGTAATGATGCCTCAAAATTGTTTAAAATATTTAATACTAGTTTTATACTTCATATTGCAATAGCGTTATTAATATTTTTTGTAATTGAGATATTAGGATTATGGTTGTTTGATGGAATATTGAAATTTGATTTAGAACGATTTGATGTTGCTAAATTGGTTTATCATATTGTTGCGTTTACATTATTTGTGACAATTGTAGGAGTTCCTTATAATGCTGCTATAAATGCAAGGGAGGATATGTGGTTTTTTGCATTAGTTGAAATATTGTTAGTCGTGTTGAAACTATTGGCAGCTTTTTATTTATATTATACACCCTATGATGCCTTGGTTGTTTTTGCTGTTTCTACTTTATTGATAACTTTTGTTGGCTATATAATTAAATGGTGGTGGTGTCAATGGCATTATCAAGAAACAAAAATAGATATAAAAAGGGGTGTTGATTTTAAAATATTAAAAGAGATTCTTGCATTTTGTGGTTGGAATACCTTGGGAGCTGCTGCTCAGGTTGGTCGAAATCAAGGGACAGCTGTTGTCTTGAATGTATTTTGGGGAACTTTGGCTAATGCGGCTTACGGAATAACTAATCAAGTGAACGGATTGTTAGTGTCTTTTTCTCAAACTTTGACTAGTGCTATTGCTCCACAGATAATGAAAAGTAAAGGTAGCGAAAATCAGTCAAGAATGCTTTATTTAGCAATGTTGTCATGTAAGTTTTCCTTTTTTTTATCTTCGTTGTGGGGAGTGATATTATTGTCTGAATTACCTTTAATATTGCGTTTTTGGTTGAAAGAAGTTCCCGTGAATACAATTGAATTTTGTCGTTGGACGATATGGATATTTTTAATAATGCAATTGTATCCGGGGTTAGTGCGGGCATTACAAGCTGATGGTAGAATAAAGTATTATCAGATAGCGATATCGATATTGTTGTTATTGCCTCTTTTGATAGGATGTGGATTATTTGCTTGGGGATTTTCGATTAATAGTATTTTTGGGGTGATGATTTTTGCTCAAGTAATGACATTGTGTGTAACGCTGTATTTTTCAAAAATATACGTGGGATTAATTATAAAAGACTATTTATGGAATGTCGTTTTAAAATCTTGTATGATGTTCTCGGTGAGTCTTTTAGTGGCTTATATTTTTCATTATATAGAAAATGAATGGCTTCGTTTTATTTCTGTTGTGTTGACGGCGTTAATTACTCAATGTTTATTTTTTGGGAAGATTATATTGTCTGGAACAGAGAGAGAAAAGGTATATAGTATAGCATGTAAGTTAATATGTAAAATATTTGGAAATGTTAATGAAAAACGTTTTAGTTAAGATGTTTTCTCTTTTTCAAAAGAGAACTTTAAGGAGAAGGGTTAAGTTGCTCGGGAGTGGGCAAACTTTTAATAGATTTAGTAAGATCATATTGAATGATGGGTCTATGCCTTCAGATATAACTTTAGATTCTCATGTAAATATGTATGGTGTACTTACATCTTGTAATCATGGTAAAATATTTATGGGTGAATACTCGAAAATAGGAGTGAATTCACATATAAATTGCTCTAATATGATTACAATAGGGAAAGATACGGCAATAGCCAGTAATACTGTAATACAGGATAATAATACTCATCCAGTTAATCCAATTGATCGTAGAATTATGAGAAGGACTCCTCATGGATCAGACTTGAGGAGTTGGAAACATGCAGCGAGTGCCCCTATTATTATTGGAGAGAATGTTTGGATTGGGGAACATGTGCGGATTTGTAAAGGGGTAACTATTGGTGATAATGCAATTATTGCAGCTTGTTCTGTTGTAACTAAAGATGTTCCAGCAAATTCTGTGGCAGCTGGAAATCCAGCTAAAATAGTAAAAACTGATATAGATAAGTCTAGTACTTCTGTTTTTAGCCAAAGTAATGAAGATTGATAATTTTTTATTACTTCTATTTTCGTTTTTTTTAGGGCTAGGAGGGGTTTCTTTCTGGGGAAGTGCAAGCTCAGAAGGTGGGTCTGTATTTACTCAACTGTTTTTATTATTATTCATTTGTGTAGCATTTTTTTCTAAAAGAAATAGACTACATACTTTTAGTTATGGCAATTATATTTTTGCTTTGCTGGGAGTATGGTTAATTACTTTCCTTTCAAGTATTTTTCACCAGATTAATCTATTTGATGTGTTTTATCTGGTGTATTTTTTGAAGTATGCGTTGGCTATGTTGACGTTTGTTATATTGTTGATCTATTTTGAAAGGGATGAAAAGTTATTATTTAAATCTTTGTTTTGTTTTTCTTTTGCTTCGGGGCTTGTCGCTTTAGTTTTTCTTTTGAATTTGCTCCCAGGAGCTTTTGATTTTCATAATGGTCGTTTAGCGATAGTTGGGGAAAACGCTAATACAACAGGAGGGCGTTTTGCATTATCATTTATAGTATTATCATCATTTATCATTTTTGATGTTTTTAAGTGGCGGGTTAAGCGATTGGTTTTGATATTTTTCGCATTACCAATATTCTTCATGGTTGTAGCAAGTGGTTCAAGAGGGGCTTTTTTAGCAATGATAATAGTAACGATGATAATGTATTGGTATTCTATTGCTAGTTGGAAAAAAAGAATTCTTGTATTTTCTCCAGTATTATTGATTTCAGTGTTGTTTGTGATTTATTGGATGGGGACAAAGGAAGAGTTTGTAATGGCGGAACGTCTATTAGACGTGGTTAAGTATGGTAGTAATGGTGGACGTGATATGTTGATGGTACAAGCAATGGATATTTTTTCTGATTATCCATTATTTGGGTGTGGAGAACCGTTGTACGTTTTGGAACGTTCTATACGTTTTAATGAACATTTACCAGTCCATAATCTTTTGATTCATACGTTAGTAACAGGAGGAGTTGTTGCTCTTTTGTGTCTAGTCGCGTTTTATGTTTTATTGTTTAAAGATTCTGTTGAAGTATTACAAAAAACACCACTTCCGATGTGTTTGTTTTTGTATATTTTAATGCTAGCGATGAAATCAGGTGGATTCGCAACATTTTTATCGATGTGGTATATTTTTTCAATTGTTGCCGCATTATCAAGATTGATTAAAAAAAATGAATCTATGTCTTTATAGAAAATATTGGATGGAACTCACTTTATCGATTGATGATTATCTGAAAATATGATTATCCGCCGCGCGGAAAAGTGTTTGGTGTGACGATAAGAATTTCGTGTGATTTTTTGAATTATGTTATCTAATGAATGATAATTATTAAAACGAAATTGATACTTGTTTATTATAGGAAATATATATGAATATTTTGTTTTGTTCTAGGATATATGCTAATAAAGATACTGGTTTGTATTGGAGTATCCCTAATCAAGTAAGAGCTCAAGGGAAATGTGATAATGTTTTTTGGTACAATTTGTGGATGGGTGAAACTGAAGAATGGAAAATAACAAATTATTATCATTCGTTACAGGATTATCCGAGCGGACGTCTTAAGGATTTACCTGCTCCTTTTGATACTCCTGATTTAGTTGTATTTGAAACAGTATATATATTTGCTTTTAAAGCAATCGTCTTTGATGTTTGGAAAAAGAAAATACCATATATTATTATCCCTAGAAGTTCTTTGACGGCTCCAGCCCAAAAAATTAAACCTGTGAAAAAATGGATTGGTAATTTGCTTTTCTTTTGGAAATTTACGAGAAAAGCACTTGCAATACAGTATTTGACAGAAAATGAATATAAAGAATCTGGTGATAAGTGGAATAAGAAGCATATTATTATTGGGAATGGGATAACTCCCCCTTCTAACAGAAAAGAATTTTTTTCACGAGAAGGATTAAAAGGTGTATTCATCGGGCGTTTAACTTTGTATCATAAAGGTCTTGATTTGTTGGTTGAGGCATGTAATGAGGTGCAAGATGAACTGCGTAAAGCTAAGTGTTCAATTCATATATATGGTCAAGATAGAGAAGGTGTAGTTGAATATTTAGATAATTATGTGCGTAAAAAACATTTGGATGATATTGTTTTTTATCATTATGGAGCTGTATTTGGAAAAGTGAAAGAAAAGGTATTGTTAGATAATGATTTTTTTATTTTGACGTCACGTTTAGAGGGGCATCCGATGGCGTTAATTGAAGCTTTGTCTTATGGTTTGCCTTGTTTGGTTACGCAAGGTTCTAATATGCGAGAGGAAATTGAGGATGTGGATGCTGGGTGGGGTACCGAAGTGAATGTTGATTGTATTGCGAAAGGATTGTTAAAGATTTTATCTGAAAAAGCCTTGTTAGATTTTAAAAGCAAGAATGCTATTATTTTAGCAGAAAGATATAATTGGGATAGGTTGGCTCTAAAAGCTCATGGTGTGTACGAAATGTTATTAAAGACCAAATGATTATGGCATGGATAAATTATAATCATGTACTTGTAAATAAATCTATTATAAATTCTAATTTGGATTTTGATGAAATGTATCACCTTCTGCATACAGAGAATGTATTCATGGCAAAGTATATAACTGATTTTGACATGAGATCGTCAACAGAATGGTGGTATGTTATTAAAGATGATAAAATAGATTTATCTAAAATGAAATCTAAATATCGTAATGAGATTAATAAAGGATTAAATAATGCAACTACTAGAAAAATAAATCAATGGGAATTTAAGGATGAAATTCATCAGCTATTTATGAAAGTTATGAAAAAACGTAGCCAACATAAAGATAGGAATTTGGAAGATATGTTTATGGATAGATTTGAGGAATCGAATGAATCAATTGAATGGTGGGGTGTATTTCTTAATGATAATAATAAATTGGTAGCTTTTGCGATAGTTGATTCTTATGAAGAGTATGTGGATTTAAGAGAATTTTTCTTTGATTATGATTATTTGAGGTATCATATAAGTAATTCACTTGTCTATGCTTTATGTGTTCATTATTTGAATGAAAAAAATAAACGCTTTATATCTGATGGAGAACGTTCCATAAATCATCCTACAAATATACAAGATTATTTGATAAGGACTTTTGGATTTCGGAAGGCTTATTGTACTTTGCATATTGTTTATAAAAATGCTATAATTAAAAATATTGTTTCCTTTTTGTGGAAAATACGGAAAGCGTTGCTATTTCTTAACAAATTCTCTTTGGGCAAACAAATAAATACATTAATAAGATTAGAAACTATATATAGATCATTTAGATGATTCATTTAGCCGGAGATATTAATTTAACGGATGGTTTTTTTGATACTGGATTCGGAGTTGGAACGAGTCTAATGAAAAGAAATAATCCATATGTACATTTGGATAGAGAAGCTGAAGATGTTTGGGTCGGAAATTTTGAGGGTGTTTGTGCAAGTTCCTCGGATAAAGAAGGAATATATAAACGACAATTTTTGATAGCCCCTCAATATTTAGCTCATATAAAGCATTTTGATTATTATGGCGTGGCAAATAATCATGTGATGCAGCATGGACAAGTTGCCTATAGGGAAATGCTCCGAAATCTTTCTGAATTGGGGTGTGGTATATTTGGAGATAATATTCGAAAAAGTGTAACATTTGAACATCAAAATAAGAAGGTTAGTATACTTGGCTTTTCTGTACGTACAGAAAATTTTTCAAAAGAACCATTATATTGGTATTGTCCGGAATATATAGAAATACAAGAAGAATATCAGAAGATTTCTGATAGTGATTTCAAAATTGTTTATATTCATTGGGGAAATGAATTTATCGACAGACCTTATGAAGAGCAAAAAAGATTTGCCCATTGGTTGGTAGATTTGGGGTTTGATTTGATTGTGGGAATGCATCCGCATTTGTTGCAAGGTTTTGAATGTTATAAAGATAAATATATATTTTATTCCATAGGAAACTTCGTTTTTAATATGGTGTGGGAACCATTGAGATATTCTGTATTGATAAATGTAGATCTGGAAAAAAGTGATCCGTCAATCTCGTATAGTTATATTTATATTGGAGATGATTTTTTCCCAAAGCAAGTTGAAGAATGTCATGTACCTAAAATATATAGGTTTGAATATCTGAATACTTTGTTATGTGATATCGTTGCTAATGAATCTTACTACGACATGGTGTTTCAACGGATGAGAAAATATAGAAGGAACAATTGGAAAAATTTTATTGGCAATATAAGTCATTTTAAATTTAAAGATATACATGCACTTGTGCGTGATTTCATATATAGAAGAATAAAGAAATAGTATTAATGCTACATCGATTAATTTATTATTTAGGGATGCTCAAAAGGAATCCTTCTCTTTTGGAGTATTATAATTTTTTGAAAGAATCTGATTTTTGGTCATTAGAAAAGTTGCAGAAATATCAATTGGAAAAGGCAAAAGTTTTTTTTCAATTTGTGTATGAGCATTCAGTTTTTTATAGAGAATTGTTTGATCAAGTAGGGTTTAATGCACAAAAAATTACGTGTGTTGATGACATAAAAGTATTACCGATTATTGATAAAAATATTCTTCTAAGGGAAAATGAAAGAATACAATCGGATTATCGTTTTAAGAAATTGTTTTTTTCTGAAACTTCAGGTACAACGGGTCAAGTCTTGAAATTTTATAGAAATGAAGAATGGGAATCGGGACATCGGGCTGCAATGTTTAGGGGATATCATTGGTATGGTGTGAAAGTTTGGGAGAAAAATGGTTATTTCTGGGGATATAATATAGATAAAAAGCAAAAGTATAAAGTTGCATTTCTTGATTTTTTGCAGAATCGTTTTAGAATGTTTTCATATGACAAAGAAGAGTTGAAACGTTTTATAAAACGTTTGAGAAGAGCAGCATATTTAGAAGGATATTCTTCTATGATTTATGAAACGGCAAAAATGGTGAATCAGTTACCAGAGAGGAAGAATGATTTCAAGTTAAAAATGGTAAAAGGGACTTCAGAGAAAATTTACGAGAGTTATCAAGAGGAAATTCAAAAAGCATTTGGTCTAAAAATGATTAGTGAATACGGTTCTACTGAATCTGGAATTATAGCATACGAATGTCCGGAAGGAGGACATATGCATATTTGCATGGAAAATGTTATCGTAGAAGAGGTGAATGGTGAAATTGTAGTAACAAATTTATTGTCGTATTCATTTCCAATTATTCGCTATAAGTTAGGTGATTATGTGAAACTTGCGGATAAGACCTTTAGATGTAAATGCGGTAGGGAGCATTCTGTAATATTGGATATTCTTGGGCGTGTTGGTAAATGTGTTAAAGGGTATGTGCAACAATATCCTAGTTTGATGTTTTATTATGTGTTTAAGAATATTGCACTGACTACTAGTATTTCTTTAAATTATCAAGCAATACAAAAGGAGATAGGAAAGGTTGATTTGAGAATAGAACAAAATCAACCGGAATATCAATATATATTGCAGCGAGAATTGGATAAATACTTTAAAAAAGATGTTGATTTCAAGATTGTTTGGGGACAAACATTACATACTTGGAATGGAAAATTACGGGATTTTATTTCAGAATTAGATTGAGAGGTCTTTTTATGGAAGATTTAGTTTCTGTTATAATGCCGTCCTATAATTCTTCTCGTTTTATAGGGGAGTCAATATGGTCTGTGTTGAAGCAAAGTTATGTGACTTGGGAATTATTAATTGTAGATGATTGTTCGCAAGATAATTCGGTAGAGATTATTAATCAATATATTGAGAAAGATTGTAGGATACGATTAATTGCACTGAAGTATAATGTTGGGGCGGCTGCGGCTAGAAATATAGCGCTAGAGAATGCTAGAGGAAGATTTATTGCTTTTTTGGATAGTGATGATGTTTGGCGAGAGAATAAATTGGAGTATCAAGTGAAATACATGTTAGAACATAATATTCCTTTTTCTTTCTCAAGTTATGATATAATGAAAGAAGATGGAGAACGATTAAATAAAATTGTAAAAGTTCCTTCTAAGCTTTCTTATTGTCGTTATTTATGTAATACAATTATAGGCTGTCTAACGGTTGTGATCGATAGAGATGTTGTTGGCGATTTTAGGATGCCTATAATTAGAAGTAGTCATGATATGGCTTTGTGGTTGTTAATAATGAAACGAGGTTTTAAGGCGTATGGATTAAAGGAGTGTCTGGCAACTTATAGACTTGTAGCAACTTCTAATACTTCTAAAAAATGGAAAGCGGCAAAAGACGTATGGAAAGTGTATCGAGATATAGAACATTTGTCTGTTTTTTATTCCATGTATTGTTTTTGTGGATATACATTTAATGCGATATGCAAAAGGGTGTTGTGAAATTGTATTTGCAGTGATGTAATAATGTTGAGTTAATCTTTTTATTATGTTTCTAAAAGAGGTGTTTGACCGTTTCATGGCATTGCTCGGCTTAGGTGTGTTATGGCCTTTTTTATTAGCCGTCGTGATTTTGATACGAGTGAAAATGCCGGATGGTCCGGTGATATTTAAGCAAAAACGGGTAGGTAAGGAGGGATGTTTATTCACGATGTATAAGTTTAGGAGCATGACGGTGAGGCATAGTGGTTCGTCGGTGTCTGTGGCGGGGGAAAGTCGTATAACTCCATTAGGAGCGGTGTTGAGAAAATATAAATTGGATGAATTGCCGGAGTTATGGAATGTGTTGAAAGGAGATATGAGTTTCGTAGGGCCTCGACCGGATGTTCCCGGATACGTGGATTGTCTAACTGGGGAGGAGCGGGAAGTGTTGAAATTGAAACCGGGGATAACGGGACCCGCTAGTTTGAAGTACCGATGTGAGGAAGAGGTGTTAGCTAAGGTAGAAGATCCTCAAAAATATAATGATGAAGTGATTTTTCCGGATAAGGTGAGGATTAATAAAAATTATATTAAGCATTGGAGTTTCGTGTTGGATATGAAAATTATTATTTACACGATTATTAGAAAAGATTTGGAAGAAGAATTTTTGAGATAATAGTATGAAAGATAGAATTTGGCTTTCTCTCGCTCACATGGGTGGACGAGAGCAGGAGTTTATACGTGAGGCATTTGAAACGAATTGGGTGGTACCGCTGGGACCGAACGTGAACGCCTTCGAGAAATCCTTGAGGGATTTTTTAATTGAAAATGGAGAATTGAAAGTTGAAAATGAGGATAAGTGTGTGGTGGCGTTGAGTGCAGGGACAGCGGCGTTGCACCTGGGGTTGATACTTTTAGGTGTGGGAGAGGGGGATGAGGTGATTTGCCAGAGTTTCACGTTTTCGGCATCGGCGAACCCGATCGCTTATCAGGGGGCAACTCCGGTGTTCGTGGATAGTGAGGCGGATACTTGGAATATGGATCCGGTGTTGTTGGAGGAGGCGATAGAGGACAGGTTGAAGAAGACGGGGCGGTTGCCGAAAGCGATTATTCCAGTGCATTTGTACGGGATGCCGGGGAAGATGGATGAGATTTTGGAAGTTGCTGATAGATATAAAATACCCGTGTTGGAGGATTCGGCGGAGGCGTTGGGTTCGGAATACAAGGGACGGAAGTGCGGTACTTTTGGGGAGTATGCGGCGTTGTCGTTTAACGGGAATAAGATTATCACGACTTCGGGCGGTGGGGCATTGGTTTGCCCTTGTGAAGAGCGGGCGAAACGGGCGTTGTTTTACGCCACGCAGGCGAGGGAACAGGCTCCGCATTACCAACACGAGAAGATAGGGTATAATTACCGGATGAGTAATATATGTGCGGGGATAGGTCGGGGGCAGATGTTCGTGTTGGAAGAGCACGTGAGGAGAAGGCGAGAGATACATGATTTGTACGTGAGGTTGCTGGAGGGGGTGAAAGGAGTGAACGTGATGTGTCAGCCGGGGGGTGGAGATTTTAATTCGAATTATTGGTTAACGTGTATCACGGTGGAACCGGAAAAGGCGGGCTTCACACGTGAGGACGTGAGGTTGGCTTTGGATGCGGATAATATAGAGAGCCGCCCGTTGTGGAAGCCGATGCATTTGCAGCCGGTGTTCAAGGATGCGCCTTTTTACGGGAACGGGACAAGCGAGAGGTTATTTGAGGTAGGGTTGTGTCTGCCTTCGGGACCGATGTTGACGGATAAAGATATCGAGAGAGTGGTTGGGGGGATTTTAGATTTATGATTTATGATTTTGGGATTTAGTGATTGCTGACGATTTGATTAATTGATGAAGATAGAGGATACGCCTCGGGAGATGAGTTCCCGGGGCTTTTTTGTTTTATAAATTAAAATATAGAATTATGAGAAATTTAATGAAAGCGAGGTTATTCTCTTGGTTGGAGGATACTCAAGAAGAGATGACAAGGGAAGAGATTGGTTTGATGGTACAGGAGTTCATGGGGGATTTGGAGAGGTGGCTTGACGAGGGACGGGATTACAAGGTGGTTGCCCGTGGGTTGGAGCGGGTACGGGTCCGATTGGCGGTTTCGTGCGAGATGTTCCGGTCTGGTGACGGGATGGAAAAAAAAGAAGATAGTCAGTCGGTGTGCGGTTGCCGTGTTGGAATTGGTGGAACGTGAGATCCAGCTGGTGCGGGAAGGATTGGAGTACCCGGAGTGGTTCGGGGCGAGGTTGAAGGGGGGACCGCTTGCCGTTTGGCGCTCGGGTTCGTTTAAGATGGAGATTGTTGAATTGGCCTTGGGGCTTTTCTTGGCAAAGGTGTTGTGGACACCGGGTGGCAAGTTGATGGAATATGACGAGATTATCAAGTTGATGGAGTCTGTATTGGGAATAGAGTTGCCTAATTACCGGGAATTGAAGCGGGATATATTTAACCGGAAAAAAGAGTTGACGGTGTTCTTGAAGCGGTTGATCGTTTTGATTGAACGGGAAAGAGATGAGAAAGATGGTTTGTAGGGGTAAAAAATAGTGCTGATAAATAGAGCGTTATAAAGTAAGTTACTACACGTGTGCTTCACGTGTAGTAATGAAGTATCGGGGCGGGTGTAATTTTGCATTCAGTAAAATGAGAGAGAATTGAAATTAGTATCCATTTAAAGCGAGAGTATTATGGCAGAAGTAAAAAATTGTTTGGGAATTAGGGGACGGATAGGGGATTATGTTCTGTTCCGGTTGGGGGGCAAGACGTTTTTAAAAAGGAGGGTGAAAGAGAATAAATCCAACACGGAAAAACAACAAGTGATGAGAGCAAGATTTCGGGCGGCAGTGTGTTTTTACCAGCGGTTGAAAGAGATGCCTTTGAAACAGGTGTTGAGTGTGGCGACTAGAGGGAGATGTGTTAGCGGGTATGCTTTGTTCATGAAAATGAATCTGAAAGCTTTTGGGGCAGATGGGAGAATTGCGGACTTCGCGTTGTTACAGTTCACGGTGGGAAAGCGTCAACGGGCTTATAGTTTGGAGGGATGGATTGCTCCGGCGGGGAGGGTGACGTTGGAATGGAGAAACGGGTGGATTAGCGAGTTGAGAGAAGGACAGGATCGATTGGAAGTGGTGGTATTGAAAGAAGAGTGTTCATTTTCTCCGGTGTTGGTGAGCGAAGGTGTTACCCGGAATGATAGAGGAGCGTGTTTTTGGGTGGCGCATAAGCCGGGGCGGAAGGTACACGTCTATTGTTATTTTGTTTCCCCGGACGGGAAAGAGTTGTCGCAGAGTCAATATGTTTGTTTGAAAGAAAGAATATGAAACCGGTGCAAGGTATAGTTAGTGCGGTCAGCGAGTTGATTGGGCGGCTGACCTTCCCGGCGAGGGAGAAGAAGCAGTTGGAAACGGATCTGTTGAAGGTTTTTATTTTTTTACCAGAATATTTTTCACGCTGAGTTTGAATGCATTTTTCACGCAATTGGCGGATAATTTGGTGGCAGGAATTTTGAGCATCGTGGGAGGTGTGATCAGTTCGGTTGTAGTGGCTTGGTGCAAATACCGATGGGAACGGAAGCGTTCCGGAAGGTGAGAAAGGGAGAATGAAAATGGAGCCCGTTACAGGCTCCATTTTTTATCGGTTTTATTTTTTCAGTCTTTCGGTGAGAAGAGGAACGATCTTGCGAACGTCGCCAACGATACCCAAGTCTGCCACGTTGAAGATCGGGGCAAACTTGTCTTTGTTGATGGCGATGATGAAGTCGGATTCTTCCATACCGGCAAGGTGCTGGATGGCTCCGGAAATACCCATAGCGAAGTACAAGTCGGGACGTACGGTTTTACCGGTTTGTCCTACCTGACGTTCGTGACCGAGAACTCCGGCATCAACCATTGCACGGGAAGCGGATACTTCCGCACCGATGGTACCTGCCATTGCACGCAACATATCGAATCCTTCTGCATTACCTACTCCGCGACCTCCGGAGATAAGAACTTTAGCCTCGGTGATGTCGATCAGATTTTTGGATTCTTTCACGGTTTCGATAACACGTACACGGAATTTAGATTTGTCGAAATTGATTTTCACGTCTTCAATGTTGCCTTTCCGGTTCAAGTCACGTTGTGCCATGCGCATTACCCCGGGACGTACGGTTGACATCTGCGGGCGGTGTTCTTTACAAATGATGGTGGCCATGAGGTTTCCCCCGAACGCGGGACGAGTCATTAACAGACCGCCGTCCTCGGCTATTTCCAATCCGGTACAGTCTGCCGTCAATCCGGTTTCAACCCGTGCGGACAGGCGGGGACCCAAGTCACGACCGATCGTGGTGGCTCCGATTAACACGATGCTCGGCTTGTTCTCGATGATGATTTGGTGGATTGCTTGGGCATAAGGTTCCGTCGTGTAGGTTTCGAGTTCCGGTGCGTCTACACGCAACACGGTGTCGGCACCGTAAGCAATACATTCTTGGGCTTGCGTGGAAAGGTTATGACCTAATAGCATGGCATACACTTTCTCGTTCAAGGCATCAGCTAATTCTCTGGCTTTGCTCAACAATTCCAGAGCCACGTTTTGGATAATGCCTTCTCTTTGCTCGATGAAGACATAAACGTTTTTATATTGTGCTTTATCCATCTTTCAATTTTAGATTTTAGATCCTATTAATTTCTTGATTTATGATTTTAGATTCCGATCGCATAAATTCAACGTTTTGTTCAATCGTAAATCATAAATCATAAATCATAAATCCGAAATTTTTAAATAATAAATTTCTCTTTCAACTTGTTGATAATGATATCTGCGGCTTCCGCAGGCTCTACCTCATAGATTTGTCCTGCTGCTTTCACTCCTTTCGTGAATGATTTGAATACACGGGTGGGAGAGCCGTTCAGACCGATCTTTTTCTCGTCAACAGTGATGTTGTCGAAGCCCCAGACTTCTATTTCTTTGTCGTAAGCTTCCACGATTCCTCTCACGGACATATAGCGGGGTTTTACGCCTGATGCCAAGGCGGTTAACACGCACGGGGTGTCAACTTCCACCATTTGGTAACCTTCTTCCGTTGACTTTTTCACGGTAAGGGTTTTATTACCGTCGAAAGTCAGTCTTTCCACGTAGGTTACTTGCGGTAAATCGAGGTGCTCTGCGATTTGCGGTCCTACCTGTGCGGTATCCCCGTCGATTGCCTGACGTCCGGTGATCACCAGATCAAAATCCAAAGTTTTTAAAGCGGCGGCAATGGTATTGGAAGTTGCCAATGTATCGGCTCCACCGAATTTCCGGTCGCTTAACAAGATGGCACGGTCTACCCCCATGGCGTAAGCCTCTCTCAAGATAGCCTCTGCCTGTGGCGGTCCCATGGTAAGAACTGTCACGTGTGCATCGTATTGGTCTTTTAATTGAAGGGCAAATTCAAGTCCTCCTTTATCGTCAGGATTCATGATACTGGGTACCCCGTCTCTGATAAGGGTTCCTGTAACGGGATCCAGTTTGATTTCCGTGGTATCCGGAACTTGTTTAATACAAACAACTATCTTCATTTCAATCTTCTTTTACTTTAATAAATTTGCAGCGATCACCATTCTTTGAACTTCTGATGTTCCCTCGTAGATTTCGGTGATCTTGGCATCTCTCATCATTCTTTCAACCGGGTATTCGCGGGTGTACCCGTATCCCCCGTGGAATTGTACCGCTTTGGTGGTAACTTCCATGGCTGTTTCGGCTGCAAATAATTTACACATGGCAGCATCCGTGGAATAAGCCTCTTTTTGGTCTTTTTTGTAAGCGGCTTGTCTTACCAGTAAACGGGATGCTTCAATTTTGGTCTGCAGGTCTGCCAGTTGGAATTGTGTATTCTGGAACTGACCGATGGCTTTTCCGAATTGTTTCCGTTCTTTCACGTATTTCACGGTTTCGTCCATAGCACCTTGCGCGATACCTAATGCCTGAGAAGCGATACCGATACGTCCGCCATCAAGTGTTTTCATGGCGATACCGAATCCTTTACCTTCTTGTCCTAACAGGTTTTCAGCCGGAACGATGCAGTTTTCCATGATCAATTCGCAGGTTGCAGAACCGCGGATACCCAATTTTTTCTCTTTTTTACCCACGGAGAATCCCGGGAAATCTTTTTCCACGATAAACGCGGAGATTCCTCTGGTACCCTTGGATTTGTCGGTCATAGCCATGATGATGTACACGTGAGCGTAACCGGCGTTGGTAATGAATATCTTGGAGCCGTTAAGCACGTAATGATCTCCCTCTTTCACGGCAATGGTCTGTTGTGCGGATGCGTCCGTACCGGCGTTCGGTTCGGTTAACCCGAATGCTCCGATCCATTCCCCGGAAGTTAGTTTGGGAAGATATTTGGCTCTTTGCTCGTTGGTTCCGTGTTCCATAATCGGGGCGCAGCACAATGACGTGTGTGCGGACACGATTACTCCCGTGGTGGCGCATACGCGGGACAATTCCTCTACTGCCATCGTGTAGAGTATGTTACTGCCTCCGGCTCCGCCGTATTCCACCGGGAATGGAATACCCATGATACCCAATTTCGCCATTTTTTCAACGGTTTCTATGGGGAATCTTTCTGATTCGTCCACTTCTGCCGCCAAGGGTTTTACCTCTTTTTCCGCGAACTCTCTTATCATTTGTAAGAAGAGTTGCTCTTTTTTTGATAGACTGAAATCCATTATTATTAATGTTTTTTTAGTTGAACGAAGCTAGTTGTAATTCTAAATCAGCATTTTTTTAGAATCAATGCCGTCCCCATGCCACCCCCTATACAGAGAGAGGCAAGCCCTACTTTAGCTTCACTGTTTAGCATTTCATATACAAGTGATACGATGATACGATTGCCGGATGCTCCGATGGGGTGCCCCAGAGCAATGGCACCACCGTTGACGTTTGTACGTTCGTTTATCCATTCTCTCGTTACGCCGTGTTGTGCCATCAACTCGTGAATTACTCCCAGTGATTGTGCCGCAAATGCCTCGTTTAGTTCAATCACGTCGATGTCGGATAATTTTATTCCGGCATTCTTCAACGCGTTGGCGATTGCGGGCACGGGTCCCATGCCCATGATAGCAGGAGCCACACCACCCTGTCCGACACCGATGATCTCGCATAGAGGAGTCAGGTTGTTTTGTTTAACAGCCTCTTCCGAAGCGATCATCACGAAGGATGCACCGTCGTTGATTCCGGACGCGTTACCGGCTGTGACGGAGCCCTCTTTTTTGAAAGCGGGGCGTAAAGTCGATAATTTTTCCAGAGATGTCTTTCTGTTGGGAAATTCGTCCGTGTCGAATTGTAAAGTCTCTTTTTTGACTTTATACTCGATAGGCACAATTTCAGCTTTGAAGTTACCGTTATCGATAGCAGCTATAGCACGCTTCTGCGATTCCATGGCAAATTCATCCTGTTCTTCGCGGCTGATAGAATATTTTTCCGCTATATTCTCTGCCGTTATTCCCATGTGGTATCCTTCGAAAGCATCCGTGAGGCCATCGAATACCATGTGGTCGATAACGGTTACATCTCCCATGCGATGTCCGTCACGGACATGCCCGGGGAGAATATATCCCGCTTTGGACATGGATTCGGTACCTCCCGCGATGATCAGATTCGCCAATCCCGCTTTGATAGCGCTTACACCGTTTAACACGGCTTTCATTCCGCTACCGCATATCATGTTGATACCATAGGCCGGTACTTCCTGAGGGATTCCCCCTTTGATAGATGCCTGACGGGCTACACCTTGACCCTGTCCGGCGGATAGTACGTTACCCACGATTACTTCATCGATATTTGCAGGGTTTACTCCGGTTTCCGCGATTATATTTTTGATTACCGCTGCACCGAGGTCTGCTGCTGATAATGAAAGAGTACTTCCTAAAAATTTGCCGATCGCTGTTCTTTTTGCTGCTACGATATATGTCTTCATTATTGAGGCATGGGTTTTAAGTTTTTAGAAACGATTAATTCACAGCCTGTTGCTGCTTTGATGTCATCTAATGTAAATTCACTGTTCAATTCTACCAGTTCGATTCCTGCCGGGGTTACGTTCATCACGCCCATCTCGGTGATGATCATGTCAACTTCGCCCGCGGCGGTCAACGGTAGGGTACATTCTTTTAGTATTTTGTGATTTCCTTTTGCCGTGTGTTCCATGGCAAGGATTACTTTTTTAGCGCCTACCAGAAGGTCCATGGCTCCACCCATACCCGGTGCTTTTTTGCCGGGGATAATCCAGTTTGCCAAGTTTCCTTTCTCGTCTACCTGTAAAGCACCAAGGATAGTTACATCCACGTGTCCGCCCCGGATGATGCCGAAAGAAGTGGCGCTGTCAAAGCTACAAGCTCCGTCTACAGCCGTGATGTATCCACCACCGGCATCCGTCAATTCCGGATTTTCTTTTCCTGCTTCCGGTTTCGGTCCCATGCCTAACAATCCGTTTTCGGATTGCAGCACCACGTGTACGTCACTTTGCAAGTAATTAGGAACCATTGTCGGTAATCCGATACCCAAGTTTACCACGTCGCCGTCTTTTAATTCGAGAGCTACCCGTTTGGCGATAACTTCTCTTACTTGATCTTTATCCATAACCGTTTTAATTTTTGATTTCAGATTTCGGATTTTAGATTAATGGTAATCATAAATCGTAAATCTCAAATCGTAAATGTAATTATTTATTTTTTCTTCTAACAAATTCCTGTGCGATAAATGAAGCCACGTCATCGGCATAGGTATTCATACCGAATCCGGCATCATAACCCAGTTCTTTCGCTAATTCGTGGGAGATACGGGGTCCCCCGCAAGCCAAGATTACCTTGTCCCGCAAGCCTTCCGCTTCGAGCATTTCCACGAGTTCAATCAAGTTTTGGATGTGAACGTCTTTTTGCGTAACGGTTTGTGAAACCAGAAGAGCGTCCGCTTTCAACTCGATAGCCTTGGCGATAAACTCTTCGTTGGGTACTTGACTTCCCAAGTTGTGAGCCTCTACCATCTCGTACCGTTCCAAGCCGTAGTGTCCGGCGAAACCTTTCATGTTCATGACGGCGTCGATTCCCACGGTATGGGCGTCGGTTCCGGTACTGGCACCCACGACAATCAACGGGCGTCCGATGTTTTCACGGATAAATTCGTCCGTTTCGTGCATATCCCATTTCGTCCCTTCCACTTTAGGCACGTGAATATTCGTGAAGTCCACAGTGTGCGTGCAACTTCCGTAGCAGTTGAAGAAGGTGAATCCTTCGGTCAATTCCTTGTGGAATACGACTTGCGGGTTCTCGAATCCCATTTTCTTCAATAATTGTTTAGCGGCTTCGATAGCCTCATCCCCGGCAGGTACGGGTAACGTGAAACTCAATTGAGTTTTTCCGTCGTTCATCGTGTCGCCGTAGGGTTTTATTTTTTTCAGATCCAGTGTCTGGTCAAAATCATTTTTATCGGTAGAATATAATCCTCCACTCATAATTAATTGAAAATTGAAAATGCAAAATTGAAAGTTATCAATTGCATAATTGGTTAAATTTTATTTTATTCACTCTTTTGAAAACTTGAAATTAAAAATGATAGTCATAGGACATCTCATTTTCAATTTTCAATTCTCAATTTTCAATTGTTATTAAGCATTAGCTCAATAAACGGGTTATAGTAATTGGCACCCTTGGCGGCAACTCCGTCAAGTCCTTTACCACCATTCTTCGGGCGTTTCACGTCACCGAAGATACCTTTTTCCAGCGCAGTGAAAAGTCCTTCACGCTCGATGTTTTCGAGTAGAGCGATCGCGTTGTCCAATACTTCTTTGGCACGACTCTGGATGATACCGTCCTTTTTAAATTCTACCTCGTCGCCGATGTTTTTCATGTTACTGAAAATGTATTTGGCATTCTCGATAGAGAGGTAACGGTCGGACATGAAAGGTGTGTGGATTGCTTCTGTCGGCATTCCCAACAATTGGATACCTTGTGAAGTCCATATTCCGATCATGTTGAAGAGTGCATCCTGTATGTGTCCGCGGAAGATATTTCCCGTCATGAACTTGGTTGGAGGCATATATTTTAACGTGGCTTTCGGGAAAATTTCACGAGTCATTTGTGCTTGGGAAAGCTCCAGCAGGAATCCGTTTTCCAGTGACGGGTCCATCTCAAAAGCGTGTCCCAATCCCATTTGTTCTTCTTTCAGTCCCGCGAGTAAAGCCAATTGTTCGTTGATAAGGTCAGAAGCCAGCACGGTATGCGCTTGCTCCACGGCATCGGCGGTAGTCAGATAGTTGTCCTCACCCGTGTTGATGATCACTCCGGCAAACCCGTTGATTACACGTGACATGAACTGGTCAACCAGCGTGCGTTGCATGTTGATGTCGCGGAAAAGAATCCCGTAAAGAGCATCATTCAACATCACGTCCAAGCCTTCCAAGGCTCCCATGGCGGCAATTTCCGGCATACATAACCCGGAACAGTAGTTGCACAAGCGGATGTAGCGTCCGACTTCTTCGCCCACTTCGTCCAGTGCTTTACGCATGATGCGGAAGTTTTCCTGTGTCGCGAAAGTTCCCCCGAATCCTTCTGTTGTTGCTCCATAAGGCACGTAATCCAACAAACTCTGCCCTGTTGTACGGATTACGGCGATAACGTCAGCACCCTGCCGTGCGGCTGCTTGAGCTTGTACCACGTCTTCGTAGATATTTCCGGTAGCGACGATCACGTACAGGTAAGGTTTCGGGCCTTCGCCTATCGTTTTCAGGTAATGTTCTTTTTTCGCCCGCCGGTCACTGATACGCTTGATACTTGCATCCACGTATGGTTTCAAGGCCGCTTTGATTTTCTCCATCGAGTGAACGGGTAACGTGGTCATATCCAGCTGTCCCTCCGCGACTTTCTCTGCTATTTGTTGCGGGTTCATTCCGGTTTCCACGATGGTGTTCCCGAGGAAAAAGAGAATACCTTGTCCCAATACTCCTTTGTCTTTGATCTCGTCTACCAACACGTTGGGGAGCGGTACCGTGTTGGCGTCCACGCCATCGATGCCGAGTAAACGGCATAAAGTACGCTCAACGGCAACGGTCGAGTACTGATCCACGAATTTCTGTACGTCGTCGGCTATCTTTCGTGACACTTCTTTTGCGTGTGCCACTTTGTTGAAATCTAACCCTAATTTACTGTTCTGCATATTTTTGTTCTGTTATAAATTCTGTTCCAAATAGTTCTCCGCTTTGTCCAACAATTCCTCGTCTACACCCAGAATACGGGCAATTCTCATCGCTTCATGCGGCACGGAGTCTTGAGTCTCCTCGATTAGCGAATAATCGATAAACTCGTTTATGTTATTGATGGTCAACCGACCGTCTGTTTTGTCTTTAATAAATCCTTTTACCCGCATCTTTTTGCATCCGGCTTTGATGCCGCTGTAATGTGAGGTAATGAGGGAACGGACACCTTTACCCGTGAGAAAGTCGAGCACCGCGTTGACGATGGCCTTTCCTTCCGTGGGATTGGTTGTTCTTGCCAGTTCATCAATCAAGATAAGAGCGTTTTTCCCTGCTTTTACATCTTGAATGATGGTATTGAGCCTTAGCATCTCCGAGGCAAATGAAGAGAGGCCGCTAAGTTCCGATTGCTCGTCACCGATGCACAAAAGAACTTCGTCTACCAAAGCGATTTCAGCGTGTTCTGCCGGAACGTAGAAACCGAATTGGAATAAGGTTTGTGCCAGAGCCACGGTTTTGAGGATGACACTTTTACCTGCCATGTTTGCCCCGGTAATCAAGCATGCCCCGGGGGCGATGTCAATGTCGATAGCTTGAAATTTCTTACCTTCCGTCTTCAGGACTTCTTTTACCTGCGGGTTGAAGATGTTTTTGTAACGGGTGACTGTTTCCGAAATCTCCGGTTTACACAATTGCATCTCGATGGCCTGCTTTGCTTTGGCGAGCAAGATGTCAAGCGTGGCAATATTGGCGAGCGCTTCGTTGATTTCAAGTTTATACGGGTGTATTCGTGCGGACAATTTTTCCCGGATGCGGTCTTCCAGCACGGTATGCTCGAATTGTAACTGCTCCAGCACCTTGCTGTCGGTTCGCTCGTTCATTTTTAGCGTTTTTATTTTTACCCGCAAGGCTGCCAGTTCTTCGGAATAAGCATCATAAACGTAAAAATGAGGTATACGCATTCTTTCCGGGTCCAGCGTGTTGACTACCGGTTCCAAGTCCGGAAGTGATACCACGTCGATACGGGCGGCAATGAGCAGTTGCCGGATATCCATAACGAGTAAAGAGAATGCCTTTAATTCAAACAGTTCAATGTCGTCCAATGCTTGTGCTTCTGTTATCCGGTTTGCTGTACCCCGGATATCTTTCACTTGCATGAGCTTTACATTGATCTTGGTAATGGTGTCCGTCAACAAGGAATCACGCGAGATGTTGATTGTCGCTTCCGTTTTATCCAATTCGGCGATAATCTCTTCCCTCGTGTGTAAGTACGGTAGTGTGTTCAATACACGTTTTGCCAGACCGGATTGAATTTCCAGTTTGTCGATCATGTATCTGAACCCGTTTACTTCTTCTATTGCGCCGCGTAAAAACACCTTAATTCAATTTTAGATTTAATGATTTTAGATTTTAGATTGAGAATTATTTTCAATCCTTTTCACATCGTATACCGGGATGCCCAAGCTCGTTTGCATGGCGACCCGTAGTTCGTCCGAATCCAGACAATATCCATCCGGTGATTGGGGATTTATACAGACTGCCAGTAGTTTACTTTTTTGCAAAACCTGTATGGTACCGCCTTTTTTCACGAAGGCGTAATAGGTTTCCATGGAAGCGAACATTTTCGTGAAATCCCGCATGATTAGAGTGATTTCCCGGATTTGTTTTTGCTGCCGCAGGAATTGCAATAATTTGTCACTTATGGCGCCTGCCACGTATAACGTGTTCCCGTGCTTGAAAATATCGTCTTTTTTATTTTCAAGCATAAACACGGAGGGGATGTCTAAATCGTAGATGTTCCCTTCGTCATCTATCGACCACACACCTTGCTCGATTGCCATCAGCTTCCGCACGATGTCGGGTGCTGCTTCATTCAGGCAGATGAGGTCGTAAACGTATTTTGTTTTTCTTACCAGTTGAGGAATATTACAGGATAAAGCTGCTCCCGTGGCAAGTACCATCGCTTCAGTCACTGCCGGAGAGCTTAGACTGAGGCGGGAGAGAGCCCCGTCCACGATTGTCGTGTCGACATCCCAACGCTTCATATCATGAATCAAGGTACGCAGCGAACCCGTGTCAGCGGGTCCGGATAGCAACACTTTTCCCGACGAAACGGCTCTGGCGGTAACCAAGCGTCCCAAAGAGGTTTGTTGTGTGCTGACATCCATGATTTCTGCCACCAGCCTTTTGTCTCGGTAGTGCATCTCGGACGTGATGAATATCATATCCTCGAATACCTCTATTTCCGGTTTGGGCGTTTGGCAGACCTGATCTCTGCTTTCCCCGTCAATGCCTATGGAGGTGAGGGCAAAACGCTTCCCCGTATTCTTCACTCGCCGAAGAATGTAGTTCAAGCATTCTGTCTTACCGGCGTTTTTTGCCAGTCCCACGATTGCAATACTGTTGTATTTTAATATTTCCTCGATAAACACGGTTTCAATTTTAGATTTTAGATTTTAAATTTTAAATTTTAAATTTATTATTCCGTGAAGAATTTAAAATCTAAAATTTAAAATCTAAAATTAGTTTATTCGTGGTGATTTCTCTCGTTACGTGCCAAATGTTTCGGCTCGATAGAGAGGGCATCACCATTTAACAGGGCGGCTACCCCTTCTTTGCGAGCTTTTTCGCATTCCGGGCAGTGGCACTCTTCTTCGTATCTTTCCGGTTCCGTGTAAGTGGTAATAACACCCTCGTAGTTTCTCAACACGATGCGTTTGGGTGATTGAGAAAGGATATACGTCGGCATTACCGGGGTTTTACCTCCTCCTCCGGGAGCGTCAACCACGAACGTGGGAACGGCATATCCGGAAGTATGTCCCCGCAAGTTCTCGATGATCTCGATACCTTTGGATACGGGAGTACGGAAGTGTTCGATACCCATGGAAAGGTCACATTGGTAGATATAGTACGGGCGAACACGCATTTTCACCAATTCGTGCATCAATTTCTTCATCACGTAAGTGCAGTCATTGATACCTCTCAGTAACACTGTCTGGTTGCCTAGAGGGATTCCGGCGTCAGCCAAGCGGGCGCATGCTGCCTTTGACTCTTCCGTAACCTCGTTCGGGTGATTGAAATGAGTGTTCAACCAGATCGGGTGATATTTCTTCAGCATGTTTACCAGTTCCGGGGTAATACGTTGCGGTAATACAACCGGGGTACGGCTTCCGATACGGATAATCTCCACGTGCGGGATAGCTCTCAATTTGCTGATGATGTATTCCAAACGGTCGTCGCTAACCAACAGGGCGTCACCTCCGGAAAGCAATACGTCGCGTACTTGCGGGGTTTTCGCGATGTAATCGATACATCTGTCGATGCGCTCGGTCGGGGATGCACAGTCATGTTGTCCCGCGAAGCGTCTGCGGGTGCAGTGACGGCAATACATGGAGCATTGGTCGGTAATCAGGAATAATACCCGGTCCGGATAACGGTGTGTCAATCCCGGGACAGGAGAATCGCTATCCTCGTGTAACGGATCTTCCAGATCGGCTGCTGATTTGTGCAATTCGAGAGCCGAGGGTACGGATTGTTTCCGTATCGGGCAATGCGGATTGTTCTTGTCAATCAAGCTCAAATAGTAAGGGGTAATCGCCATTCTCAGCGTCTTTAAAGACTCGCGTATACCATCCTCTTCTTCTTTGGTTAACTCGATGTATTTCTTTAATTGATCGAGTGTTTCAATTCTGTTTTTCACTTGCCATTTCCAATCGTTCCATTGTTCGTCGGTAACTTCCGGGAAAAACTCTTTTCGTCTGCTTTCTGACATCACTTTATTTATTTTAGATTTTAGATTTTAGATTTTAGATTCCAGCCGCACAAGACTGGCACTTTATTTATTTTACATACAGTTTTTCAAATAACTCGCGAATTTCTGCGGACTCCCGGATAATATTCAGGGTTAGTTCCGCATGTCCTTTCGCGTATCCGTTTCCTACGATTAAATTTATATCTTTTCCTACTCCCTCGGCTCCCAACGCCGCTTTCGTGAAGCTGGTCGCCATAGAGAAGAAGTAAACACATCCTTGTCCTTTGGTGACTAGAATAGAGGTCATTTCTGTCGAGGGCACGTTCACGTTGTTGATTGTCACCTCGCAACCTCTTTCGCCCGCTATGGCGGTCACTTTCTTATACACGTCCATCACTTTTGTCGCATCGGCTACAATCACGTGAGTGGCGAGATTCATTTCTTTTATTCTTCGGGCGTTCTCTTCCGAGTATTCCACCACGATGACCTTTCCGTAAGGTCCCACGTTTTTCATTGCCTGATAGCAGCAAAGTACTCCCGACTTGCCGCCTCCCCCGATGATACATACCGTATCACCTTCTTTTACCAGACGAGCCACTTGAGCCGGGGCTCCTGCCACGTCCAACACGGCTAATGCCAGTTTTTCCGGTATATCGTCAGGCAGTACGGCGTACAAGCCGCTTTCGAAAAGAATGGCTTGCGCTTCCACGTCGACCTGATCCGATGCCGGGTCAAGATTCTTGATTTTATTAATTTTCAATGGGGTAAGGGAAAGAGAAACCAACGTGGCGATTTTGTCGCCCACTCTTAATGATTTATCCGGGAATGCCGGACCTATTTCGTTTACCGTACCGATTAACATTCCCCCCGAACCGGTCACCGGGTTTTGCATCTTGCCCCGTTCTTCCACGATGGAAAGAATCATTTCTTTCATTTTTGACGCATCCTTTCCGCAAGCACCTTTGATCTGCGTGTAACTGGCAGAGTCTATATTCAGTGTTTGCACGTCTATCAACAACTCGTTGTCATAAATGCTCATCGTGTTATCCAGCTTTTGTGCCGGTTGAGGAAGTGTTCCTTCCGGGATAATTACCCTGTGTGTACCGTATCTACAACCCTTGTCCATCGAATAATTTTAGATTTATGATTTTAGATTTCAGATTATGATTTACGATTGATAATTACCGTGAAAGCAATCATAAATCGTAAATCATAAATCGTAAATTAATTAAGCGTAAAGTTCCGTAAAGATCTTTCTTAAAGCTTCTGATTCTCTCAGTTCTTGAAGAGTGATCTCGGCATGACCTTTCGTGTAGCCGTTACCCACGATCATGGTTACGTCGCTTCCCACTCCTTCAGCACCGAGAGCTGCTTTCGTGAAGCTGGTCGCCATAGAGAAGAAGTAAACGACACCCGTGTTTTTCGTGCAAAGAATAGAGGTCATTTCCGTGTCGGTGATGTTCACGTTGTTGATGGTTACGTCGCACATCTCGCCATTCGTCAATTCCTCGATTTTTTCCATCACGGGAACGGGTTGAGTCGCGTCTGCGGAGAATACATAGTCGCAGAAACCGAGTTTCTGTAAACGTTCGGTACTCTTCTGGCTGTGGCACAATCCGATTACTTTACCGGTAACTCCTGCACGTTTTTTAGCCTCGTAACAGCACAACATACCTGATTTACCACCCGCGCCGATGATTAAAACGGTATCACCCGGTTTAACCAATTTGGCAGTTTGGGCGGGAGCTCCGGCAACGTCCAATGCTGACAATGCCAAATTCTCGGGAAGGTCTGCCGGAATCTTGGCGTAGATACCGCTCTCGAAAAGGATTGCTTTCCCGTCGATGTCAACTTGGTCAATGTCCGGACGGATATCTTTAATCTTGTCGATGCGTAGCGGAGTTAAAGAAAGAGAAACCAAGGTTGCGATTTTGTCGCCTTCCTTCAAGTCGATTTTACCTTTCAATGCATCACCTATTTTTTCAACCGTACCCAACAACATACCGCCTGATCCGGTTACCGGGTTGCGGTGTTTACCTTGTTTTGCCACGATGTCCAACATGATTTCGGCAATCTTGGCTTTGTCGCCGCCTGCTTGTTGCTCGATCTGGGTGAAGCTGGCTGAGTCGATATTCAAGGTTTGTACATCAATCAAGATCTCGTTGTCATAGATCTCGTCCATGTTGTTGTCAATCTTGTTAGCGGGTTGGGGTAACACACCTTTCGGTTCAATCACACGGTGAGTTCCGTATTTGTTTCCTTTCTTTTGCATAGTATTTAAAATTTATAAGTTTGAAAATGAATTACTTTAAAGGTTTTAATCCTAAAATTTCTCTTGCTTCGGCTGGAGTAGCGATTCCGCGGCCTAATTCTTTGGCTATGCGAACCACTTTTTCTACCAATTCGCCATTGGATTTAGCGAGGACTCCTCTTTCGAGATACAGGTTATCTTCAAAACCTACTCTCACGTTACCGCCCATGGCAATAGCCGCGGCAGCAAGAGGGAAAGCGTGACGTCCGATTCCGGTTGCCGTCCAAGTAGAGCCTGCCGGAATAGCGTTTACTAACCAGCAGAGATTCGGTACAGTGGCAGGGGTACATCCGGGAACGCCGAGAACGAAATTGAATTGCATGGGAGCCCCGGGAACCTGACCTTTTCTGGCCATGGTTAGTATCGTGTCGAGATGTCCCATTTCAAAACATTCGTATTCCGGTTTGATATTGTTTTCTATCATTCTCTTGCCAAAATCCCGCATCATGGGCATGGTGTTCTCGAAAACATCGTCACCGAAATTGCAAGTACCGCAATCGAGGGTAGCCATTTCGGGGAAAAGTTCAGTCGGTTGAAGACGTTCTTCAGCGGTCATACCTACGGCGCCTCCCGTGGAGGGGATAAGGATCACATCGGGGCATACCTTGTAGATAGCGTCGATGCACTCTTTGAAGCGTGCTTTGCTTTGGGTAGGAGTACCGTCGTCTTCACGAACGTGAATGTGAACAATGGCTGCTCCCGCGTCCACTGCTGATTTGGCTTCTCTCACGATCTCTTCTACCGTGTATGGAACGGCGGGATTTTGTTCTTTGGTTACTTCAGCCCCGCAAATGGCTGCTGTGATAATTAATTTCTCCATAAATAGTCATTTAATTTTTTCTCTGGTCTTCTTTTTTGACAACGCAAGTCCCACTGGCACGGCACACCACGATCGGTTCTTCCAGCACGTCGGCGGCGGAAGCCGAGATGTCCGGACGGGCTACAACCACTTTCTTTGCCTCGAAAACCATCTTGCGAGAAGTGTTTCCTACTTTCACGATTTCTCCGGTAGCCTCGATGTAATCCCCGGCGTAAACCGGCGCAAGGAATTCGATGTTGTCGTAAGCAACAAACAGGCCTTCGTCCCCGTCATGCATGATTAACAATTCCGTGGCAACGTCACCGAACAAGTGAACCATGTGTGCACCGTCTACTAAATTTCCACCATAATGAGCATCTTTAGCGCTCATTCTTAAACGTATCATTGTTTTTTCCATCGTTTTATAATTTATGATTTAAGATTCCACGATTTATGATTCTATTAATTTACGATCCGGTTAATTTATGATTTACGACTTGTTTTTCTTTAATCGTAAATCATAAATCCAAAATCGTAAATCACTTGATTATATAGTCTACCATGATAGACGGCGTTTTCACGTTTTCGGCAGCGATTTCTCCTACTTCCACGAGTTCATTCACCTCGGCAATCACCAAATCGGCGGCGGCAGCCATCAGCGGATTGAAGTTTTGCGACGTTCCCCGGTAGACCAGATTTCCGGCTTTATCCCCGAGGCTTGCGCCCACGAGGGCGATGTCCGCTCTCAACGGTTTCTCGAGCAAATAATCTTTGCCGTCCACGTTGATCACTTGTTTTCCCTCGGCAACGATGGTTCCCATTCCGGTTTGAGTCAGGATACCACCCAATCCGCAACCGCCTGCACGCACGCGTTCAGCCAAAGAACCTTGCGGGCAAAATTCGATTTCCAGTTCGCCGCTATTCATTTGCTCGCTCGTGCAAGGGTTTGTCCCGATATGTGACACGAAAAGTTTTTTTACTTGCTTGTTAGCGATCAACTGACCTACCCCTCTGTCCGGGAATGCCGTGTCGTTGCAGATTAACGTAAGGTTCTTCATGCCGGACTTTGCCAAGGCGTCAACGAGCTTGTTAGGGGTTCCGTTTGCAAGGAATCCGCCAACCATAATGGTCATACCATCCTTTACTTTTGATACAGCCTCTTCGATAGAAATAAATTTACTCATAAGGAAGCATTTTTATATTGTTTCAGTTAAATATTTAACACATTCGCATTGATTTGTCAAATTTATATCGTTTTCGGGAATAAATGAAATATTTTCAACACAAAAACGGAAAAAATTCTTTATTGAGAATCATTTTACGTAGTCGAAAACATCCTTTACCCGTTCTCTCACACTTCACGGCTATAAATTTACACAATTTGTAACGTGTTTCCAATTTTTTTTTGCGTATTATTTTATTCGAGCAAAAAGGGAGTAATACGGAAGAAAGCAGGATAATAGTAGGATAACTTACGGGTATTTGGCATGTCGATAGGATATATTCTAGTGCGAAGATACAGTAGCAGGTAGCGAATTTCCAAATAACAGGCATGAATATTTTATGCTGATAGGAGGTTGATAGGGGTTTCGTGGGAGTATCATAGAAGTATTTCCCACGAAACCCTAATGGAAATGTATTTTATATTGCGCGAAAAGGTATTTCTTCTCCTGTATATCCCTTGATTGTTGGTAGGAATATCAGCATCGCTTGCCCATCGTCAAGGCTTGTTCCATGGCTTTCGTTTGTTTGATTTCGCCGATTTGCCAAGCTCCCACGCCATAGATTACTCCTTTTTCTTTTGCCTCTTCCAGGCAATCGGTAAAGCCCCGGAAGCCTTCGACGGTGCGTTCCATGGCGGGGATGCTCGTGTCGGCAGCTGTCACGATAAAGTAGAATTCCTTGTTACTGATTTCGGTGTAACGGGAACATGTCCGGTCTATCAGGGTTTTCATCTGGGCATCCATCGTGTAGAAATAGACGGGAGTGGCCATTACGATGACATCCGCGGCGATCATCTTTTCCAGAATTTCGGACATGTCATCCTTTTGCGGGCAAGGCTTTCCCGCGTTACAGATGCCGCAGCCCGTGCAATAATGAATCGTCCGGTCTTTTAGAAATATCTTTTCTACTTGGTGTCCGGCCTCTTGTGCGCCTTGCATGAATTGGTCGCATAATAAGTCGGAGTTTCCGCCTTTCCGTGGGCTTCCGGATAAAATAAGTACTTTCTTGTTCATGTCGTTTTTGTTTTTTACAAAGATATGGAAAAATAGGGTGTCGGTTGTTATATATATTACGGGTATATATACCCTAATTACTGATTCCTGTTAATAATAAGGGGATGAGTGATGACATCTTGAAACGATTTCTTAGATTTGCATGATTGATTAAGAGTTAATGAAACGATATGCGAGAAGTAATGGTTCAATATTTACAACACCGTCTGTTACGGTGGTTTGATGAGAATCAGCGGGTGTTCCCGTGGAGGGAAGCTCGTGCGACGAAGTATCAGCAGATCGTATCCGAGATTCTGTTGCAAAGGACGAAGGCGGAGACCGTGGCGAGATATTATGATACTTTTTTCTCGAAATATCCGGATTGGGAAGCTCTTTGCGGCGCAACGCTGGAGGAATTGGAAGAGGTGATGAGGCCGTTGGGATTATACCGGCATCGAGCGCGGAGGCTTTATAAGCTGACGGAAGATTTGCGTCGCAGGGGAGGGCAACTTCCGGGGGACGCGAACGAGTTGAGGGATTCCGGTTTCGTGGGTTTATACGTGACGAACGCTTTCGAGTTGTTTATATTGAGAAATCGTAAACCGTTGCTGGACGTGAATATGTCCCGTTTATTGAAGCGTTATTTTGAACCGGGTGATTTTATCGACGTGCGTTTTGATAAAGAAGTGCAGGAGTTGGCGAATGACATAATCGAGGTGCGGCGCTGCAAGGAGTTGAACTGGGCGATACTGGATTATGCCGCCCTCGTGTGCCGGAAGAGAAACCCGTTGTGCGGGGAGTGCGTGTTGAACAAGTATTGCAAGTATTACGCCCAGAGCCGGGAGAGGTCAGATCAGTCCGGTCGTGGTGAACACGAAGCAGGATAATGCCCCGAGTGATTTTTTTAGCTTCTCGATACCGAGTGCTTTCAATCTTTTCACGTTGGCGACGGTGACTTCCATTTGTTCGGCAATTTCCTCTTGTTTCAGTCCTTCCAGACTGAGCCGGATCACTTCTGCCATGCGGGGTGGCAGTTGTTCGATGGATTCATTCAAGAGGCGCAAGGCTTCTTCCTGTATGATATAGTTTAACGTGGACGATTCGTTTTCTTCCGTGAGATGTTTATAGCGTTCGTTTTCTCTTTTCGCGGAACGGATATAATTGTATACCAAGTTTCGAGTGGACACGTAGAGCAGGCTTTTCGTGGATTCCCCGAAGGTGATCTTTTTCCGGTTTAGCCATAGATTAACGAATACATCCTGCACGATATCTTCCGCTGCTTCTTTGTCTTTGAGAATGTTGAATGCGAAAGCGTTCAGCGATTCGTTGTATTGCAAAACGAGTTCGTCAAAGGCTTTACGGTTATCCTTTTGTATTTCTTGTAAGAGGGTGTCCAACTCCATAGTACGAGGGGATTGTAAATATTACAATACAAATGTATAATTTTTTTTTATTCGATGTATACTTTTTCTGAATGGTGGTGTTTTAGTGATAAAAAATGAGATATGAATTATTTGGACGGAATCGAACTCGCCGAGATCATGGTAAAAAAGGTGGTCGGGAATATTTCCCCGAGGGAGGAGGAGCGTTTGCAGCGTTGGTTGGACTCTTCCCTCGAGTATCGGGAGATGTATGAGGCGTTCGTGTCCGGGCGGAGTTTCGCGGAGCGTAAACGGAATTTCGGACATCTGAAATACGAGAAGACGATAGGGGCAATTCATGAAAAGATTCATCGTAAGGTGCGGCGCAGACTGTACATGAAGATTTCTTCGGTGGCGGCGGTGTTGTTGGTTGCTGTTTTGAGTACGGTTATTATTTTTTCGCTTCGGACGGAAAAAGCGGGGATGCAACCTATTCTTCCGGTGGAGGGTAAGAATTACGCATTTTTATCCGTGGATGACGGGCGCAAGGTGGTGTTGAAAGAAAATGACACGGGTACGGCGTGGAAAGAACACGTGAAAGAGAAGGCTGGCGAGAATGTGGTCGCGGAGGAGAAGGTGCAGATGATCCGTGTAGAAGTTCCGAGGGGAAGCGAGTATTGGTTGCGATTGAACGATAGTACCGAGGTTTGGTTGAATTCGGAAACGGTGCTGACATATCCGGATCGGTTTGCGGAAGATAAACGGGAGGTGACGTTACGCGGAGAGGCTTTCTTCAAAGTGAGGACTAATCCTACCCGCCCTTTTGAAGTGCGGACGGATGAGAATTTGCAGATATGGGTGACGGGGACGGAACTGAACGTGCGGGATTATACCGATGAACAATTTTTGAAAGTGACTTTGTTGAAAGGTGTCGTGCACGTGGGGAATGATTCGATATACAAAATATTGTCGCCTAGTGAACAGGCCGTGTTTGACAGGGAAGCGGGAGATCTTGAAGTGGTAGAATTGGATGATCCGTCAACTTGTGTTGCTTGGCGGGATGGTATGTTTGCCTTTGAGGGAGAGCCTATAGGGGTGATTCTAGCAGCTATGGCGCAGTGGTATGATGTAGAATTTGTTATCGAGAATAAAGTTGCCACGCCCGGTGGTAGTGTGACTTTCCACGCCATGCGTGACGAGAAAGTGGAAGAGTTATTGAGTGTGTTACAGAGTTTAATTGATTTTAAATATAGAATAGAAGGAAAGAAAATATATATCCGTTTCTAAAGGTATAATCAAAAAACAAGGAAGAGTCTAGCCCACTCTTCCTCATGTTCAAGATTATTTGTGTATCTGTTATTTAATAACCTTAAAAACAAAGGTATGAAAAAAAATCATTTTATGAGAAGGAAAGGACGAAAAAAGATGGTTTGGAAGGGTCTTTTCCTAATCTTTTACATTTTTGCGAGTAGTTTTTGGTGTCCGGGGATGCTTTCCGCCCAGACGGAGCAGCGCGTGACGCTAAGTATGAAGTCGGTGTTGGTAGAGCAGGTGTTCAAGCACTTGCAGGAAACGACACGTTATCGGTTTACTTATCTGAAAGAGGATTTGCCTGATGCTCCCCGGAAAGATTACGAGTTCAAGGATGCTTCGATTAGCGAGGTGATGGACGAGTTGTTGAAAGGAACGAAATTACAATGGAAGTTTCAGAGTGGTGCTATCGTGGTAAGTAAAGCAAAAGCAACCCCGGTTGCCAAAAAGGTGATACAACGAGTGCGTGGTCGGGTGGTGGATGCCAAGAACGTTTCGATTCCCGGGGTGACGGTTCAAGTGCTGGGCGAATACCGGGGTACGACATCGGATACCAGCGGGCATTTTATGCTGACGGATGTTTTCGAGGGGAGTAAGATCGAATTTAGTTTTATCGGTTACGAGAAAAAGACATTGACGGCAAAATCGGAGATGGGTACCGTGATTCTGG
This sequence comes from Butyricimonas hominis, assembly GCF_014287455.1. Lineage (NCBI taxonomy): Bacteria > Pseudomonadati > Bacteroidota > Bacteroidia > Bacteroidales > Odoribacteraceae > Butyricimonas > Butyricimonas hominis. The sequence goes on along the minus strand of NZ_JACOOH010000007.1, from coordinate 315,706 downwards.
ATTCTCTGGCCTATGCTATCGAGGAGGTGACGGTAATCAATAATGGTATTTTTACCCGTCCGAAAGAGAACTTTACCGGTGCTGCGACTCAATACACGGGAGAGGATATCCGTGCCATCAGTAAAACGAGTATTCTGAGTGCCTTGAAGGTGTTGGATGCTTCGTTCCAGATGCCGGACGACGTGGTGAACGGTTCCAACCCGAACGTGTTGCCGAAGGTACAGTTGAGGGGGACGAACAGTATCATGCAGACGGACATGGAGAGTGAATACGGGTATATCAGCAACCCGCCGTTGATTATTATTGACGGTTTCGAGTCCGATTTGCAGACTTTGTTTGACATGAGTCCCAATATCGTGAAGTCAGTCACGTTGTTGAAAGATGCTGCCGCAACAGCGATTTACGGTTCCAAGTCCGCAAACGGGGTATTGGTTGTGGAAACGATTCAGCCGGAAGAGGGAAAAACGCAAGTGTTTTACACGGGTACTTATGGAGTGAATATACCGGATTTATCTAGTTTCAACTTGATGAATGCCAAGCAAAAGTTGGAGGTTGAGGAGATTGGTGGTTACTATCGTAGCCGTGATTTTTCGACACAGAAACAGTTGGATGATTTGCACAACTTGGTCAAACACAATGTAGCCCGAGGCATTAATACATATTGGTTGTCCCAACCTTTGCGTACGGAATTTACTCATTCCCATACAGCGCGGGTTTCTTACGGGACCAAAAAAGTGTTGTTGCAGGGAACGGTGAATTATTCCAATAACGGCGGTATCATGAAAGGTTCTTACCGGAATGTACTCGGGGGTGACGTCCGGGTAAAGTACACGACTTTGGATAAGAAATTAAGTTTCCAGTATGCGCTAAAGATCAGTTCTTCCAAGGGGGCGGAATCACCTTACGGGGATTTCGGTCAATATGCCCGGATGAATCCTTACTGGCTACCGAAGGATGAGAACGGTAATGTCACTAAATACGTGGATATTTATCCCACGGAGGGGAGTAATGGTTTAATCTCTTCATCCCATACCCCTGCCGAGAAGAATCCGCTTTGGAATGCCCATTTGCATATGGTGAATACAAATTCCAGTCTTTCTATCGGTAACGAGTTCTGGTCGGAAGTGACTTTCGTGAAAGGTTTGAAGTTGAACACGACGTTTACCTATACACACGGGACAACGGAACGGGATAATTTCATACCGGGAACGGCGTCCGAATTTTTCACGTCGGCTTTTTCCGAAAGGGGAGCTTATACCAAGAATAATGGAAAGACGAAAAAGTGGCAGCTGACTTCCACGTTGAATTACGGGCAAAACTTTGGGAATCACACGATTTATATTTCCGCGGGAGCGCAGTTGAATCACGATGAGTCCAATTCTTTCGGGTTGGTGGTTAAAGGATTCCCGAATGACCGCTTGGATGATTTGTTGTTCGGGCTGCAATACAGTAACACGAAACCGTCCGGGAGTTATAGTATGAAACGAACGGCGGGTTTTTACGGGAACTTGAGTTATGCTTACGGTAATCGTTATTTGTTGGATGGTTCTATTCGGGCGGACGGTTCATCCGTGTTCGGGCGGAAAAAAAGATTCGGGGATTTGGGCTCTGTCGGTATCGGTTGGAATTTCCATAACGAGAAATTTATGCTGGGGCAGAATATTATCAGCCAGTTGAAGTTCCGGGTTTCATGGGGATTTACCGGAAGCGTGAATTTCCCGGCTTACGCGGGAGCCACGACGTACAAGTATCAAACGGACGGACGGTACCTTGATTTTATCCCTGCCACGTTGATGGGGTTGGGGAACACGGCATTGAAGTGGCAGCAAACGCAAAAATGGAATTATGGTGTGGATTTGGGATTGTTCGATGGACGGGTGACGGCGAACTTTAATTATTACCGGGAGACCACGGACGATTTAATCATGTCGACTTCCACGGTTCCTTCCAATGGTTTTGATTCTTATCACGATAATTTGGGTAAGAGCCAGAACGTGGGATTCGATTTGGGGGTTCGGGTGGTGTTGTTTCAAGCACCCAAGAGAGAGTTGTTCTGGTCTGTATCTACTTCATTCTATCATAACGAGAATAAATTGTTGGAGATCACGGATAATTTGAAAGCACAAAATCAAGCTGCCTTGAATCAACAGATAACAAACGGAGCTACGACTCCGGTGCTTCAATACGTGGAAGGTGCCAGCGTGAGCGGATTGTATGCCGTGCGTTCTTTGGGAATTGATGCGAGTAACGGTTACGAGGTATTCCTGACGAAAGACGGGCGGCAAACTTACGTGTGGAGACAGGAGGATATGGTGTATATGGGAGATATGCAACCGAAATTGAACTTCACGATTTATAATAATTTCCAATACAAATGGATCCGTTTGAATTTCGGGTTGACTTTCCGCACGGGAGGTGTGTTGTATAACAGTACGCTGGCAAGTAAAGTGGAGAATTTCAATTTGAAACAAAATATGGATAAACGGGTGTTGAAAGATCGTTGGATGGAACCGGGTAAACCTGCCGATTATAAAGGATTGGTGGATTTGGAAGGTTATACGCGTACGGAAAAATCGACGAAAGTGACTTCTCGTTTCGTGCAGAAAGCAAATTCGTTCGAGATTACGGGATTGACGATTGACCCGGGTATTCTGGTGGAGCGTTGGTTGAACCGGTTGGTGAACAAGGCCGTGCAGAAAGTGAATGATACTTCCAAAGAGGCGATTAACAGCGACCGTTTTAGCGTGAGTTTCTCGATGCAGAATGTATTGCGTATTTCAAGTATGAAGCGGGAGTCCGGTACGTCTTACCCGTTCAATCGTAGTTTCCTGTTTACGCTGTCGGCTAGATTGTAGTGTTTGTGAAAAATAAAAAAGTAGATTATGAAGAAATATATTTTTTATATCGTGTTGGTTTTCGGGCTTTCCTTGGGGGCATGTAACGATTGGTTGGATGTACCCTCGAAGACGGAAGTGATCGATTACGAGATGTTCAAGACGGAACAGGGATTTATGGACGGCATGGCGGGGGTGTATTACCTGATGACGGATGATGCCTTGTACGGGGATATACTGAGTGTGACTTATTTGGACGTGTTGGCTCGACGCTTTAAAATATATAGTAATTATGATGTCGGAGGGTTAGGAAAAGATTTGGATGCAGCCAATTATTATCAGGATTCTAAAGTTGTCGGTACGATTGATAATATTTGGAGTAAAGGTTATAATGTTATCGCTAACGTAAATAGTCTGTTGGAGCAGATTGAAAATTATAAATCGGTATTTACTTATGACAATTACCGGATGATAAAGGGGGAGGCGTTAGGTGTCCGTGCTTTTATGCATTTCGATTTGATGCGGTTGTTCGGGAAGCCGTATGCGTTGACTGGGGATGAATTGACCATTCCTTACGTGACGAAACTATCCGGGCGGGAATGGCCTTTGTTCAATACGGAGGACGAGGTGATTGGGTTGGCTCTTCGGGATTTGCAGGAAGCGGATAGTTTGTTGTCGGTAGACAATATGTACTCGTCTTCCGTGGAGAACAGTTGGTTGAACAGTCGCCGCTCTCATTTTAATCGTTGGGCGGTGTACGCGACGATGGCTCGGATTTACCACTGGAAGGGGGACACGGAAAACGCTTTGTTGTATGCCAAAAAAGTAATTGAGTCACAACAATTCAGGTTTATGGATCCATTGGTGGACTGTAAAGATTTGCAATCAAGGGATGTTGCATTTTACACGGAGTGTATATTTACTTTGAATAAAACCGATCTGAAAGACGTGTACGAGAAAAGAATGGGATTCGCGATGGAGCGTTTGGATAATGATGTCTCGGATATAGAAAAGCTTTATGGAAAAACGTCGGGGGGAAGTACGGATTATCGGTTCACGTATTTGTGGTATCTTGCTGCAACGGATCAGGTGGGTGGTCAAAAGTATGTGTTTTATAGGTACAATGGAGGTGTTGCCAGCAGGGGAGATTTGGTTACTTTGATGCGTTGGTCTGAGATGTATTATATCGCCGCCGAATGTTGTGGTAACACGGCGGAAGGGCGTGCTTATCTGAACGAGGTTTTGGTGAACAGGGGATTGAAAAAGCTAGAAGATTCCATATCGGACGAAGAGTTCCGGAACGAGATTCTGAACGAGTACAAGAAAGAATTTTTCAGTGAAGGGCATTTGTTCTATTATTATAAGCGGTTGAATATAACGAAGGTATTGGAGCACGATCAAGAAACATACGTGGATGTTGCGACTCCCGGTTACGTGTTCCCCATACCGGAGAAAGAGCTTGAATTAAGACGTGGAGTTACAGAATAATCAACAAGAACAGTTATGAAAATGAAAACGTTATATAATATACGAATCATGTTGGCGGTGATGTTATTCGGGATTGTTGCCGCTTGTGAAGATGATGACAAGATTCCCGGAGCTTCTTATGATGCAGGGGTGTGGTTTTACGGAACGGGAACTGTCATTAAACAGAATAAATTTGACATGGACGAGTTCAACAAGATATTCAGCGGTTTTTATTCGTTCTATTTTTTCCCGGGGGTAGAGGAACATACTTTTGAACTTCCGGAGATTCGTTTGATGGGGAAGCCCGTGGATTACGATCGTGAAGTGAATTTAGTCGCGGGAGAGGGAAGCACAGCCGTGGAAGGCGAGCATTTTATAATTGAGGATAACGTGTTACCTGCCAATGCGGTTTCATTTACCCCGAAGGTGCTGTTACTCAAAAAGAATTTGGGTGACGAAGAGAAAATTGTCAAGTTCGTGCTTGAACCTTCCGAAGAATTTCCCGCACGGGTGTTCGGGGATACGGTATCGGACGACAAGACATTTTTGATTTCTTTGCGCTACGAGTTGAAGTTTTCCAACTTGGTGTCGGAGCCGCCTTATTGGTCACAGTGCGGTATTTTTGGTGATTGGAGCCGGGTGAAGTTTGATTTCATGTACGAGAAATTGGGGAAATACTGGGGTGTAGAACCGGTGTCTCCCGCGGATAGAAATTATATGTATGATGACTTGTTGCGTATGCGTCGTGAATTACAATTGTGGCAAGAAGAACATCCCGGCGAAAAGATGCTGGATGAAAATGGGGAACAAGTTACTTTTTAATTTAAACACGAAAGTATGAAAAATTGGTTTAGATATAGTCTTATCGGGATGCTGGGCGTATTGCTTTTGGCGTCGTGTTACAAGGATAAGGGAAATTATTCTTATCGGGATTTAAATGAGATTTCGATTGATTTACCGGAAATCGTATCTGTGCAACAGGGGATGGTACTGGAAGTATCTCCCAAACTCTCTTTTGCTTTGGAAGAGAATGAGGAAAACTTGAGTTACGAGTGGGTGGTTTCTATTCCTACCTCTTCGGATTCTGTGAATGTGGTATTATCCACGGATCGGGACTTTGCCGAGCAGGTTGATTATGCTTCCGGTAATTCTTACCCGTTCGATTTTAAGGTGACGGATAATAACACGGGTGTCACTTATCGTAAGGGGATGAAATTGGAGGTGCGGACGAACTATCAGCCCGGTTATTTTGTCGTGGAGCAATATGACAATCATTCGGATATCAGTTTTTACAACACATCGACGGACACAGTGTTTCATAGTATATTCTCGAAGGTAAACCCGGAAGTCGTGTTGAAACCGAATGTAACGGATTTGTTTACAGTCGATTTTAGCGGGTATTCATCTCCGGACGGGAAGGTTGCCGCGGGGAATATGACGATGATTTTCGGAGAAGATTGGGGATACGTGATAGATTATCGTTCTTGTCGGGTGCTTGCCGATATAGAGCAGATGTTTGCAATGCGTCCGGAAGTTATTCGTCCACAGGTTTTGGCAAATTATATCGAGAAGAATTCTACATTTGTTTTGATAAATGATGGAAAGGTTTACCGGATGCATCAAGATCAGGGGCAAACTTTATTTGGAGAACCTATGGTTGCGTCAGATGGTTTGGAAACCGGTTGTGCTTCCTTTATCGGTTCGGGAATGAATTACAGGGGGCAATTGATGGGGATTTTGTATTTTGACGAGGTGAATCACCGTTTTTATTCCCGGTACCAAGCAACTAACGTGGTTTTTACGGATGTGAGAGGTGTTTATGTTTCTGCGGGAGATACCTTGTTTAATGCGGCGAAAGTAGATGACGATTGGGAATTGATCGGAATGCCGACCGGAGGTGCGGGAAATTACTATTATAATATGGTGTTTCGGGATGCGGACAATGCTTACGTGATACGTTATACGATGGCGAGAGTAGGATTTAATGGTGGTCCTTTTCATGTTGTTAGCGAAGAGGCGTGTCCCGGTATGAAAGATAGTCCGGTGTTTGTGTCCCCGTACGGTAGGCAGCAGATATATTATGCCAATGGAAACGAAATTCGCTTGTATGACGCAGATGCGAATACTTCCCGGTTGCTTTATGCTTTCCCGGCGGGTGAAGAGGTGGTTTCTATAGTCTTGCCGACAAACGACGGGCTGAACCTGACTGCCGCCACGTATAACGGGAGCAAGGGAGCGCTCTATGCTTTCACGTTGGTGAATACCGGGGATTTGAAAGACGCAGAGCCTAAGTTGTTGGCAACCGATTTCGGGAAGATAAAGAAGATCGTGTATAAAAAATAGTTTATGAATTTAATGACGTTTTGTGTAGCGGGGAGGAAAACATTCTGGTTTTCCTTCCTTCTCTTCCTCTTGCTGCCTGTTTTTTCGGCGGGTAAGGGGAAAGAGAAAGATTATTTCAAGATATACCGGGAAGGAGATCGGGTGATTTGGGAATTGTCTGCATCTCTCGTGGGGAGGGAATGGTTGCTGGTGAACCAGATCGCGGCGGTGGGGAACGGTTATTACGCCCAAGTGGGGGATATGTCCGGAGAGCCGAGAATCTTGCAGTTGCGGGAGAGAGAGAATGGTAGGATGGTGTTGATACAGAAAGCGGTGATGAGTAAGAATGCGGGTTCCAATATGACGGGACTGCCTAAGGCTCCTCATGAAATTGCCGATTTTCAGAGTGAGGAGAGCGGCAACGGGAAGGCTTTGCGTTTGGATATCACGTCGTGGGTGGTGAGCGACACGGGGATGGTAGACGGTAAATTGCGGACCCTGACACTGAAAATCATTTCTCATCCGGATTGCATGGAGATTGTCGGTTGGCGGGAGAGAAAGGGAGGGCAGGTACAGGCGAGTAGTTGTCTGTTTTTGATGTCCGGGCAATTGATGCGGCTTCGTTATGAAGATCAGCGGGTGGGGTATTTCAGGAGCAAGCATTTGGTATGCGACGATACGACGGCGAAAGAGGAAGAGGCGTATTGCATCTCCCGTTGGCGGTTGGAACCCCGCCCGGAAGATATGAAGAAGTATCAGAAGGGAATACTCGTGGAACCTCGGGAACCTATTCTGTTTTATATTGATCCGTTGACTCCGGCAAAATGGGTTCCCTATATTGAAATGGCAATCAATAACTGGAAGCCCGTTTTTGAGCGAGCCGGGTTTAAAAATGCCATTGAGGCGAGGGTGGCACCGTCGACCGATTCGACTTGGACGTTGGAGTCTTGTCGGGCGGCTATCGTGTATAAGCCGCTCCCGGAAGAAAACGCCTTCGGGGAACGGTATGCCGACCCGAGGAGCGGGCAGATATATCACGCTCGTATCCAGTGGGGACACGGGTTGGTGGAGTGGTTGAAGGGGAATTACATGATGCAGGCGGGAGCGAGTGATCCGGGGGTATTCACGGAAGGAATTTCGGATGAATGGTTGGGTACATTGCTATCGGTGATTGTTTCGCACGAGGTGGGACACACGTTGGGACTGACTCATAACATGGGGGCGAGTTCCGTTGTGCCCGTGGAGAAGTTGCGGGATAACGAATGGTTGACGGAAAACGGTATTTCCACTTCTCTTATGGATTATTCGAGGTTTAATTACGTGGCACAACCCGGGGACGGCATCGAGCGGAAAAATTTGATTCCCCGGATAAACATGTATGATTACTGGGCTATCGAATGGGGCTATCGTTTGTTCCCGAAAATAAAGACATTGGAGGAAGAGCACGCGCACGTGTCCGCTTGGGTTGGAGAGGAGCAAAAGAAGTGGGGACAATGGTTCGGGGCTCAGAATACTTCGGGAGATCCCCGTTGCCAATCGGAAGATTTGGGGGATGATTTGGTGGAAGCGAATACTTACGGGATAGCCAATTTGAAGCGGGTATTGGAGCAATTGGACCGGTGGGCTCCGGATGCGGATGGCAGTTACACGACTTTCCGGAATATGTATGACCGGATCATCTTTATCGGAGAGCAAAATGTACCCCGGGGACAGTTTTATTTTTACATGCAACAGGTGGTGAATATCGTGGGAGGCAGTTATGTAAATTATGACGAGAAGGAACAAGCAGTGCGAACGCCGGTGGAGAGGGAGTATCAGCGTCGGGCGATGATGTTTTTGGGAGAACAGGTGTTTACCACTCCCGAATGGTTGTTGAAACCGATGTTGTCGGGAAAAGTGGAGAATGATCCGTTACGTTTCATCGAATTGGTGCAAAGCGGGGTTTTGACGATGTTGGTTGGCAAAGGGAGTGGCTTACCGGAGAGGGATTCCGTTGGAAATTATACACGGACGGACTTTTTCGAGGATTTAAATCGGATCATCTGGCAAGACGTGTTGTCGGGAGAGATGCCGGATGTTTACAGGCAGAACTTGCAACACAGTTTCTTGCGGCAAGTCAGTTCTTACGGTTCGAGAGGCGGGCCGCAGGCAATCCGATTCTACAAAGGGTATATGGCAGATATGCAGGGAAAATTGAAACAAGTTAGTGTGGCAAACACGGACGAGCGATTCGGTGTCTATTGCCGGGATTTGATTCAGCGTATGAATAGGTTTTTAAAGTAAAAGGAGATGTATTGTATGTATCGGAAAATATTTTGTATTCTGTTGCTTATCCGGGTGTTGTGCATCGGTGATGGTTACGCGTCTGCTTTTCGAGTGTACGCTTCCGGGGAGAAATGTCTGTTGGAAATGCCCCGGGAGATGTTGGGAAGGACTTTTTTGGTCGTGAGTCGTTTGGATTCAGTGCACGAGAATCGTACCTATCAGCCGGGGAGCCGATGGGGAAAGGAGAGAACCGTCATTTTCAGACCGGGGGAAGCCGGGAAGGTGGATGTGTATCTGCCGGATTATCGTTTTGACGAAAGAGAAACTTCTCCGGGGATGAGGAGATTGTTAGCCCGTGGCAAGGTGGAGTTGCCTGCCATGAATTGCCCGATTCTGAATGAATCTTCCGATTATATCGTGATAGATGTGACGGGGATGATGAAAGGGGGACAACCGTTGTTTGATGGCGAGGGAAAGGAAATTGTGCGTTTTCGTGGAGAGAATGATCGTTTCTATTGCACGGTAATGCGGGAAATGCCTGCCATACGTCGTGAGTGGAAACGGGAAGGAGATAAAATGACCGGGATGCCGGTGACAACCACGTTCTTCCTGTTACCGGATGTCCCGTGGCAAGCACGGGAAAGAGACAGGAGAGTGGGGTTTTCTTCTGTTTCGTACGATTATTTTAAGGATGAGAGTACGGGCGTGCGTACTCGCCATGTTGTGAGGAGATGGGCGTTAGAGCCTCGTGACATGGGGGCGTACGAGCAGGGGAAGTTGACGGAACCTCACGAGCCGATAGTGTTTTATCTCGATCCCGCGATTCCTGCTTGTTGGCGACCTTATTTTGTCCGGGCTGTCGAGGACTGGCAGCGGGCTTTTGAGGCTACCGGATTCAAGAATGCTATCGTTGCACGGGAATTGCCGGGAGAACTGTTGCGGGAAATATCGTCGTTGAGCGGGGTAATTCTTTATCAGGATTCCTTGCGGGGAGAGGTCGTGGATGTGAATGTCGATCCCCGGAGCGGGCAAATTGTACAAGCCCGGGTGCATTGGTCGCCGCAAGTGTTGGATTCTTTGAGATACGAATGGATCGCAAGGAGTGCTCTATGGAAAGCGGGAGATCATTCCGGGGAAACGGAGAAACAAATCACGGGTAATCTGATCCGTGTAACGGTAGGACAAAGGGTAGGTATAGCTTTGGGGTTATTGCCGAACAGGCTTGCCTCTGCATGGATTCCCGTGGAGAATTTGCGGGATAGAGTTGGGGAAATGTCATCCTCTATCATGGGGGGTGTCATGCTGAACACGGTGGCACAGCCGGAAGATATGGTCGGAATGGCGGGTATGTTTCCCGTGGTGGGGGAGTATGATTGTTGGGCGATCAATTGGGGATATCGTTACGGGGAAAAGGAATGTGCCGCAGCATTGTTGGCAAATATGGCACGACCGGAGTTCCGGTGGTGTGACAATTCACGGGCTGTTGCTAATTTAGAGAATCAAGGAGATGATCCGATAGCGAGTGTGGGCTACACTTTGGAGAACGTGAAGCGGATGTTCGCGGGCAAGCGTGACACGACGGGGTGGGTGTCATGGGTACGACACGCCGGAGAGAAAACAGGAGTATTGTACACTACCGTGTTGCCCGTTCTTCAGCAATTTGGCGGTATGGAGGTCCGACCGGAAGCCTCTTGTGCGTATGTACCCGTGCTTTTCCCCGTGGGACGGGAGCGACAGGAAAAAGCGATGGAGTTTCTAGTTCGGGAGGTTTTTGCCACGCCGCAATGGTTGATACGTTCGGCGTTAATCCGAAAAGCCGGAATCGATCCGGTAGAAATGATTACAAGTTGGCAAAGCGCCGTGCTTGAGTTTTTATTTGAAACAAGTATAAGCCGGTTTGCTTTGAATAACATCATGTCCGGGGAGGATTCCTCCTACACGGCAGATGAATTTTTAGACGGTCTGTACCGGGCTATATGGGTTGATGCGGGACATGAAGATGCTTGTATGAAGGCTTTGCGGTTGCGTTACTTGGAGATCGTTGGGAAAGTTGCGCGAGGGTATGCCAAAAGTAATGAGTCGGTAGCTTTGCGGGTGCATTTGCGTAAACTGCACGGAAGGATTGAACAAGCCTTGTCCGGAACGGTTGGCGGGGTGGAACGGGAGAGTTGGATGAGTTATAAAACTAAAATAGAGGATGTATTATAGTATGTTGTAAATTAAAAAAAGAAACGTATGAAATTGATTATTATTATTGCATTGGTGCTTTGTATGCCGGGCCTTACGAGGGCACAAGAACAGGGAATCCGCTTTGACAAGAGCATGAGTTGGCGGGAAGTGGTTGAAAAGGCCACGCGGGAGAATAAATATATCTACGTGGACGTTATGGCCACGTGGTGCGGACCTTGTCAAGCTATGGTCAAGAATATCTTTCCTCAAAAGGAGGTCGGAGATTTCTACAACGAGCATTTTATCTGCGTCAAATTGCAAACGGACAAAACCGCCAAGGACGACGAGTACGTGAAGGCTTGGCACAAGGAGGTGAACGATATATGCACGAAAGCGAAAATCAAGGTGTTGCCCACGTCTTTATACTATAACCCGCAAGGGGAGTTGGTGCATATCATCCCGGGCGGGATGCCTGATGCCGGGCGTTTCGTGGAGGCGGGCAAAATAGCCTTGGACGAGAACCGGCAAATATTCACGTGTTTGAAAAAATACGAGGCAGGGGAGCGTGACGTGGAGTTCCTGTATGAATTGTCCGTGAACTTCTTGATGTTGGGCGATAAGGTGATGGCGAGAAAGGTGGGTAATACTTTTTGGCAGACGATAACCCCGGAAGAACGGTTACTGGACAAGGGTATCCGTTATGCCGCCGATTTTTTCGAGAGTGTTGACGACGCCATGCTCCCTCTTTTCATGGATCACCCGGAGCGGGTCGATGCCGTACTCGGGAAAGGAGTGGCGGATCAGAAAGTAATACGGGCAATCGAGGCGAAATACATCAATCCGCTGATGAAGGATTCCGTGAATATACCCGATTGGGACGGGCTTTACCGGGAATTAACGGAGAGATACCCGAAGAAACAAGAGAGTATCCGGAAAATGTTATTGAACCGGAAATTAGGATACGGGCAACGGTATCATAATGATGGGCTTTGTGCCGCCGCGCTGAAAGAGTTGTTGCCTATCTGTTGGGAGGAAGGGAGTGAGGTGTTGATTCCTAATTACGCGTACGAATTGGGACGCAAGGCTCAAGACAAAGAAGCGGGTAAAATTGCCCTCGAGTGGCTGGAGCGCACGTTGGATGAAACGAACGCTTATCAGTTGTTGAATTACGCGGATATCCTTTTCTTGAACAAACAAAAGGGGAAAGGGTTGAAATGCGTGAACACGGCGTTGAAGCTGACCGAGGAAGGGAGTAAACTACACGAGAGGGCAATGGAAATGAAAAAGAAAAATGCCCGGGAAATGAAGTTTTTAAAGCAAGTGATGAATGAAATTAATTAAAACAGTTATGAGGTTTAAAGTGCTCGTGTTATTGGCTTTATTGTTTCCGGTGGGGACAATTGCCCAAGAGAATAAAGGTATCCGGTTTGATAAAAGCATGAGTTGGGAAGAGGTCGTGAAAAAGGCTACACGAGAGAATAAATACATCTTTATGGATGTCATGGCGACGTGGTGCGGACCTTGTCAAGCTATGGCACAAGCCGTTTTCCCGAACGAGGAAGTCGGGAACTTTTTTAACGAGCATTTTGTTTGCGTGAAGCTACAACTTAATAAAACGGCAAACGATGACGAGTATGTCAAAGCATGGTATCAAGAAGCGGAAAAGATACAAAAGACCTACAAGATACAGAGTGTACCGACTTTACTTTTCTTTAATTCCAAAGGGGAGATTGTGCATTCCATGTCGGGAGCGACGAATAATGCCGGTGCTTTTATCGAGTTGGGAAAGAATGCTTTGGACGAGAAGCAACAGTTGTACACCCGTTTACGTGCATTTGAGGCGGGAGAACGGGACGTGGAATTTCTCTACGACCTGTCAATTGATTTCGCCATGCGGCGGGATGGGGTGAATGCCATGAAGGTCGCCAATGTCTTCTGGCAGACCATTACTCCCGAGGAGCGGGTTTTGGAGAAAGGAATCCGTTATGCCAATGATTTCATGTCCGGTACGCGGGATGAAACTTTTAGGTTCTTTCTGGAACACCCGGAAGAAGTGGATGCCGTTCTGGGGGAAGGCAGTGCCAAGAAAAAAGTGGTGGGGCTTATCGAGCGGGAAATGGTTTTGCCTCTCGTGAATGACTCCGCTAGAATGCCGGAATGGGATGGTATTTATAACGACTTGTGTGTGAAATACCCTTCATTAGAGAAGAATTTTAAAGAAATGGTATCTAACCGGAAAATGTATTATGCCCAAAGATACCGCAAAGACGATCTGTATTTGGAAGCTTTGTTGGAATTAATCCCCATATACGGGGAACAGGAAAACGGTACATTGGCAAGATCGTACGCCCATCAATTGGGGAAAAAGGCACAGAATCGGGAACAAAGAAATATAGCCTTGAAATGGTTGAAAGAGAAGTTGGACGAGAAAGATGCGGTAGGGATGGCGTATTACGCGGAGATACTTTTCTTGTCCGGGCAGAAAAAAGAGGGTAGAAAATACATCGACTTAGCTGTCAAATCCATGGGTCAGGGGGATTTTGTTTACACGGAAGTGAAAAGGATAAAAGAGGAATACGCTAATTAAAAAGCGGGTAATGAAAAAAGGGCGTGCACAATCACGCCCTTTTTGTATATAAGATTATCTCGTTTACTTGATAACCCCGAGTTTCTTACCGATCTTGATAAAGGCAGCCAAGGCACGATCCAGTTGCTCGCGAGTGTGTGCGGCTGACAATTGGATACGGATGCGGGCTTGTCCTTTCGGTACAACCGGGTAGTAGAATCCGGTAACGTAGATGTTTTCTTTTTGCAGTTCGGCAGCGAATTGTTGTGAAAGCACTGCATCGTAAAGCATCAAGGCACAGATGGCTGATTCGGACGGTTTCAAGTCGAATCCGGCTTCCGTCAATTTAGCGCGGAAGTAGTTGGCGTTGTCCATCACGCGGTCTCTCAATTCCGTACTTTTTGTCAGCATATCGAATACGGCGATAGATGCACCGCAGATTGCCGGGGACAAGGAGTTGGAGAACAGGTAAGGTCTTGAACGTTGGCGCAACATATCGATCACTTCTTTCTTACCGGTCGTGTATCCGCCCATGGCACCACCGAGAGCTTTACCGAGGGTTCCGGTGAAGATATCCACGCGTTCCATGCAGTGGTGGTGTTCGGCTGAACCGCGTCCTGTTTTACCGATGAATCCGGCAGCGTGGCTGTCGTCAACCATTACGAGTGCGTTGTATTTTTCAGCCAAGTCGCAGATTTCGTTCATCTTGGCGATATCCCCGTCCATGGAGAACACACCGTCGGTAACGATGATGCGGTAGCGTTGAGCCTGAGAAATCTTCAATTGTTCCTCTAGGTCAGCCATGTTGGCATGTTTGTATCTGTAACGTACGGCTTTGCAAAGACGAACTCCGTCGATGATGGAAGCGTGGTTCAACTCGTCGGAGATGATGGCATCTTCCTGTCCAAATAACGGTTCGAATACCCCGCCGTTAGCGTCGAAACAAGCGGCGTAGAGGATCGTGTCTTCCGTGCCGAAGAATTGAGAAATTTTAGCTTCCAGTTCCTTGTGTATATCTTGAGTTCCGCAAATAAAACGTACAGAAGACATACCGTAACCGCGGCTGTCCAATGCTTTCTTGGCACCCTCGATGACTGTCGGGTTGGAAGAAAGTCCTAAATAGTTGTTCGCGCAAAAGTTTAACACTGTTTCTCCCGTGGCAAGTTTAATCTCCGCGTCTTGCGGGGTCACGATAATTCTTTCGCTTTTGTATAAGCCGGCGTCTTTTATCGACTGTAATTCAGTCTTTAAAAAGTCTTGAAATTTTCCGTACATATCGCTAATTTTAATGTTTGTTTTAATGGCCTCAAAAGTAATCATTTTTTACTTATAACGTATTCGAAAATGAATATATCGTACTTTATTCGGGGAAAAAATTCGAAAGTGTTATTTGCTTGAAAACAAGAGAGGTGTCAAAAGTCATTTTGACACCCCCTTCTAGTAAAGTCCATAAAGTCGACCTTGGGTTCCTAAAATTTCCCTTGCGTTAGTTTCTGATAGCGGCAATTTCCTTTACTGCCTCGATCGCCGTGTTCACGTCTTTTTCCGTGGTGAAGGCGCCGATGCTCATGCGGACGGTGCCGTGGAGGTCGAACGTGCCGATCACCTCGTGTACTTTCGGGGCACACTGTAATCCGGTACGAACGGCGATATTGTAGTCCACGTCGAGCATGGTACCCACGTCAGCGGAATCGAATCCGTTGATGTTGAAACTAAGTACCGGGTTTTTGTTCTCGGGGCTATTGGCGCAATAAGTGGTAACACCTTCGATGTCCTGTAACGCTTTGCGCAGTTTATCCCATAATTGGATTTCCCGGTGGTGTATATTCATGATACCCTGTTCTTGAATCCATTTTACCCCGGCATTCAATCCGGCAACGCCTAACAGGTTCAACGTTCCGTATTCCAAACGATACGGGTATTCATCCAGATGCACGGGATAAGCGGAACGTACTCCGGTACCTCCGGCGCGGGTATGTTTGATCTCGATGCCTTCACGCACGTATGAACCGCCGATTCCCGTCGGGCCCATGAGGCATTTATGTCCGGTGAAGCAATACACGTCGATATTCGAGGCTTGCATATCCAGATCCACGGCTCCGGCACCCTGACTGCCGTCAACCACGAATATCACACCCTTTTCTTTACATACCTTCCCGATCTCAGCCAAGGGTTGGATTGTTCCCAGTACGTTGGAACAATGGGTAACCACCACGAATTTGGTATTCGGTCGAATCGCTTTTTTGATGTCGTCGGGATGCACGTAACCGTTCTCGTCAAAAGAAACGTAAGTCACGTCAATTGTACCGTTTTGATGGTGCATGTTGAGGGGACGCAATACCGAGTTGTGTTCCAGCATGGTGGAAACCACGTGAATGCCTTTCTCCACCAGACCGTTGATGATGAGGTTTAATGAATCTGTGGCGTTGTAGCTGAACGTCAAACGGTTGTGGTCTGTTCCCCCGTTGAAGAGTTTCGTCAGCATCTTGCGGGTGCTGTTCACCACTTCTTCCGTTTCAACGGCAGCATCGAATCCGGAGCGTCCGGGATTAACACCATGTTTGCGATAGAAGTCGTTCATGAAATCATAAACTACGTCCGGCTTCGGGAAGCTGGTTGCTGAATTGTCTAAGTAGATTAATTTGCTCATAACTTGTATTAATTTTAGATCCTAATTAATTTTAGATTTTAAATTTTAGATTTTAAATTCCAACCGCACAAGCCGACCATTTTTTTGTTCAAAATTTGAATTACTCACGACCTGCGAATTAGTCACCAGCTTCTCCTCTGTTTATAGAGGAGGAGGCACGGAGTGCCGGAGGAGTTTCTTTATTTTTAATTTCCAATTTTCAATTCTCCATTTTCAATAATCAGGGCATCTGCGACCAGTTCCGCCACGGTCTTTATGGTAATGCCCAGATTGTACGTGTGATTGATTTGCGTTAATTGGTCCACGCAGTTGTGACAAGGGGTGACCACGATTTGTGCCCCGGTGGCGGTAATTTGGTCGGCTTTGACTTTACCGATTTTGAGGCGTCGTTCGTTGTACTCGCTCATGGCAAGAGCCCCGCCGCCGCCGCCGCAACAGAAGTTGTCGGTGCCGTAGGGCGTCATTTCCACCACGTGGGCTGCCGCCGCATTCACGACGAAACGGATTTCATCGAGTAATCCGCCGTTGCGCACGAGATTGCAGGGGTCGTGTATGGTGACCACTTTATCGTTGAGCGTCTTGTCCAGTTTGATGCGTCCGCCACGGATATATTCCCCGATCAATTCAACCACGGTAATCGTGTCGAAATCGTACTTCGTTTTGAGGTAGTTCGGGCCTTCCCAGCGCATGGCACGGGAACCGTGACCGCATTCTCCCAGCACGAGGCGTTTGCAATTGAGTTTGTGTATCTCGTCGTAGAGGTTACGGGCGATTTGGGTTGCCTCGGCGTTGTTGCCGTTGAAGTAGCCGTAATTCGTCACGTCGTAGTACTTGGACGAGAGCGTCCAGTCCTCACCGGCGGCGTAGAACACTTTGCCCATGGCGGCGATGGAGAGCGGGAAGAACTTCGGTTCGCGCGGGTTCACGGTGTAAAACACGTTTTTGTCCGTCCGGTCGAGGAACAAGCCTGCTTTCGGGTCTTCCATTTCGTCCTGCAATTCTTCTTCCATCCATTGAATCGTGTCCACGAATTCTTCCGTGGGGATAGCCATGTTGTTGCCCGTGTTAACCGCCGCGTCAACCGTGGATTGCAGGGTTTTCGGCACCATGCCCATCTCGGCGAGCATTTCCCTTCCTTTCTTCACCACGAAGGGAATATCTACCCCGATAGAGCAATGTTTCACGCAGCGCCCGCACATGGTGCAAGCCCCGAAAAGGGAATCGATCATCTCGTCACACGTCTCCCGGTTCAATTCCCGGGCGCGGAACAATTTTGGGAACGCAGCTCCCTGCCATGTCCGGTAGCGCCTGTAAATGGAGCTGACGAGGTCTACTTTTCTCGCCGGGATGAACTTGCTTTCTTTCATGGTGAGATAGTACATGCAACTATCTGCGCACAGCCCGCAACGCACGCATGAGTTCAAGTGGGTTTCCAGCTTGCTGTCATTCGTCTTGTCGAGGACGGCAAGGGCTTTGGCTTTTTGTTCGTTCGTGATATTGTTCATCATACGGTAGCTTTTTTAGGAGGCCATGTTCCACGCCAGCCGTAGAAAAAGCCTAAATGGTATCTCGCGAAGAAAAAATAAAGCACGTGTTTGATCTTACCGATCGGCATCCATATAAAAAGGAGTGCCATCGTGACGAAGTATACCGCCCCGAATTGGAACATCCACAGGGAATACGCCGAAACGAAGAGCATGACCGTGCAGAGAAAATTGGAAATGTAATCGTCCGCGCAGGATAGCTCCCGGAGTTCTTTTTTCACGATACGTTTAATGAATAAGGATAGTCCACAGATGCCGGCAACTAGAATCGCGGCTGCCGGCACGATGATGACCAAGTTCGTTACGCTTTCAACAGGAATCACGAGGCTGAAGATTGCCGATGCGGCGATAATTACGTACACGAGCAATGCCAAGAAGTTTCCTATATGAAAAATAATACCTGCCGAATAGGTGGGCAGGTGTAAATAAGCTGATTCTTTTTGCACGGGTGACATGGCTCCGATGCAAGAGTAACAGACTGCTTGAGCAATATTCCCGGATTTTTGGGAAAGGTCTTTCGGCGACCCTTTTTTCAAAAGCCGTAGGAAATATCCCCCTAACAGCACCACGCAAAAGAGAAGTGCAGCCAACGAGGTCCAAATATACCAAGACATAGTCGTGTATTTTAAACGCACCCGTCCGGTTTTGGCAGACCTGCTACCCGACATGCGCCGCGGGCTGGTCCTAACGGGAATAATTCATAAATTTCTTTCAGTTTCAATCCGGTTTCTTTGCAGATAGTCCGGACCATCGGTGCGTTCCCCTTCTCCTCGAAATTGTTGCGGATAATCTTGATGATAGCCCAATGTTTATCCGTCAACTCGTTGATTCCGTCCGCTTCGGCAAATAATTGTGCTACCTCATCGTTCCAGATTGCAGGATCGGTGAGGAAACCGTCACCATCCACTTCAAACATCTTTCCTTTAATTTCTAGTGTTGCCATAATGTTTATTTGGTTTTAGATTGTCCTGCAATATAATAAATATTTGAAAAAACAACAATGATTTTAATATGTGTTTCAAGCAATATAGGGGGAATATGATATGAACCGGGTTGGACAGTAGGCTTGAATAGTGGTATATTTTACTGTATACCAGATTGATATATAATATTTGGAATTACTTGAAAGAGAATATTTATGGTACGTCTTGATGATAGGATTTTATCTTTAGTATAATGTATTAATTATTTTTCGCGGTGATAGCCGCTTTGTTTTTACCTTTTTTAAGTAGCTGTATGGTGAGTTTATTTGGATGTATAAATAATTTACACGAGCGAAGAAATAACAAAATAGGCTATTCTTGGATAATTGTTGACTAAAAAACATTACCTTTACAAAATAAATATTGTGGTTGTTATAAAATATTCCTTGATGAAAATAATCCGATTATTATTGGTAATATTTTTAAGTGGATTCGTGTTTCGTGCCCAAGGAGGAGCGACGGTTGCTCCCGCGAGCGAGAGAATATTGTTTATTAGCTCGAATCAAGCAGGGCAAGCTGCGAATCAAAGGATGTCGGTATCTTTCATCCAACAATTCCGTTCAGCCCCGTTTAAGATGGAACTGGAAGAAATCTATCTGGGAGCCAAGAAAGTGTTGAACGCGGAAGAGAGGCGTCGGGTGTTGGATTCCTGCTTGAGGGATATAAAAGGAGATATGGATTTAATCGTGGCGTCGGACGAAGAGGCTGCCGCCGCTCTTTTTTCTTTAAATATTCCTTTGACCCGGGAGATTCCCGTTATCTTTTGCGGGATGACCGATTACCGGTGTGTATCCGGTCGGGATAACGTGACGGGAGTGGTTTATCCGGTTGATTACGAGAGAGTATTCTTGTCCGGACGCAAGTTGTTCCCTGAGGTGCAGCAAGTATATGTCTATTCGGACCGGACGGAGGAGGGACAGGTTCAAGCTCGTCTGGCAAGGAAACAACTGGAGAAGTACACGAAAGATTTTCCCCTTTATTTCGTGAGCGATACCACGATGGGAGTGGATGCTTTCACGAGTGAATTACAGAATATATTCCCGCTTTCGTTTGTTATTTTGACCACTTGGCAACAGGGGGAAGACGGGGACTATCTTAATCCGGATATTTATTACGCCACGTACGCGAACGAGTCCGCGGTACCGGTTTTCACGGCTTTTGACCGCGGTCTGGGGAAAGGGGTTTTCGGGGGTGTGGTTGTTACACTAGAGCGGCAAGGTGCCCGGCTGGGGAAAATGGCGGTGGACGTGTTGAAAGGGACGTCCGTTCGTTCTATTCCAGTCGACACGTTGAAGCCGGTTCACGTGTTCGATGATAATCTGTTAAGAATGTGGCGTTTGAAACATTCCGAACTACCGTCAGACAAGGTGATTTTGAATAACCGGGGTACGTTTTGGATCACGTATAAAACTTACATCGTGGCTATATGCTTGGTCTTCTGTGTTCTGGTATTTATGTTGGTATGTTTGGTCTTGTACCAGTTGCGTTACCGGAAAATGTTACGCCGGAGCGGGTATCTCGAAAAGGCAGCCCAGCAAATGGCAACTATGTTAAAAGAAAAAACGGAAATCTTATCGAACACCTTATCTTCCATGAGCGAGGGTATTCTGGTCGTGGATAAAGAATTGCGGATTATCGAGTTGAATCGCGCCACTGTCGAGGGATTGGGACTTGCGGGGAAGATTATCGGGAAGCCGCTTCACGAGGTTTGTGAAGTCGCCAGAGATAAAGTGGGGCATGGTATCGAGGAGTTGGCGGAAGGCGTGATGCGGGAGAAAGCGCGTAAGGATCTGGCTTTGGATACCGTGTTGATTCCCGGTGGGGATGCCCCGATACAAAAGGTGGCGGGTAGCATCTCTCCTTTGTTGAACTTCGATAACGAGGTTTACGGTGCGGTGATTATGTTCCGGGATATAACGAGGGAGTGGCAGCAACAGAAATTCCTGCGTATTTCGGTGAACGCTCTACAGGCGTTCTCGTGGTATTACGATGTCGAGAATGATATATTGAATATCGGCGAGGGCTTTGCCGAAGACGAGTTCGTGAAGGAAAACCTGAATACTTTGAACAAGTTTGTGGCACATATTCACCCGGATGACAGGGATAGCGTCATCTCTGTTTTCCGGCAAGTGTTGGAGGGGAAGATGAAAGAATTTGCCATTGAATGTCGGGTTGATTTCTCGCGAACGGGGAATTATCACTGGTGGGCAAGCCGGGGTGTCATGGAAATAGTCGTGATGGCAGACGGGAAGAAGGTGCAGTATCTTTACGGGATGGGCATAAGTATCGACAAGCATAAACAGGCGGAAGAGGAGTTGGCGAGCGCCCTGCGGCGGGCGGAGGAGTCGGACAGGTTGAAATCCGCTTTCGTGGCGAATATTTCACACGAGATCAGAACACCGTTGAACAGTATTGTTGGCTTCACCAATTTGATGACGGAGGAAGGGTATTCGGACGAGGAGAGAAAGTTGTTCAGGGATTCAATTTCAAATAACAGCAGGGATTTGTTGGGGTTGCTGGATGACGTGCTTGACTTGTCGCGTCTGGAAGCGGGGCAGGAAACGTGTTACCCGGGTGTGTGTGATATGCGTTTTCTCGTGCATTCGGTGTTGGATGTCGGGCATTTGAACGCCGCGGAAGGAGTAGAATTTATTGAACGGGGACCACGGGAAGAGTTGCTGGTTATAACTGACGAGATTAAGTTGACAAAGGTGTTTTTGAATCTGGTAAGAAACGCAAAGAAATTCACTTCCCGCGGGCATGTTGCTGTCGGTGCGAAAGTATCGGATGACGGAAACTGGATCGAGTGTTTCGTGGAGGATACGGGTATCGGAATATCAAAAGAATCTCTCGGGCGTGTTTTCGACAGGTTTTTCAAGGCGAACGAGTTCGTGCAGGGAACGGGACTCGGTCTGCCGATATGCAAGGCGATTATCGAGTTGTTGGGCGGAGAAATTTATTTGACCTCGGAACCCGGTAAGGGAACGACGGTTTATTTTAGAATACCTTATAAAAGACCGGAGACAGTGTAGTTTTCGCCTTCGGCGAGTTGCAAGTTACATGTTGCATTTGCCTTCGGCGAGTTGCAAGTTACATGTTGCATTTGCCTTCGGCAAGTTGCAGGTTATTTTATTGTTTCTTGTTTATTTACAGGGGGGGGGACGGTACTGTTGCGCTTAACCTGCCCTTGAATTGCCGCTAACCCGACAAGGCGGTTTAACGGCACGATAACAGCACATTCACGGTACTCCCCGGAAAAACGTGACATCCTCGCGAACTCCTTGAGCGAGCGGGCAACCTGTTAGCCTCACCCCGGGCATTCAAACGGGAGAAATACCCCCTTGCCAGGCAGAAAATCAAAAAAAACATCCCGTTTTTATTTTTTTTTACGTTATAAAGGGGGGGTATTTTTTACGAAAAATCTATTATACAAGAAAAGAGAGTATCATGATAAGAACAGATTTAGAATTATTACATGGGAAAAAACGGTCAGGGGAACCACCGCCACTCTCTACTGGCGGCTGGGCAATCCCGTTATCCGGAGAAGGAGAAACAGGAACGTGTCCGGCAAAAAATGGAAACGTACCCCCGGACGGGAACAAGCGATAAACAAATTCACCAACGGGAAACGACTGGTGACTGAGTTCCTGCTGGAACTGGGAGAGGTGTCCTCGTGGAGGCGGGCGGCAAGGCTATACAGCAAGAACGGGCGGGGTGTGGAGAGGTGACGGAAAAACCGTGTTCTCCCTTGACCCGGCGCGGGGAACATGCGTGCACCTGTACTCTTTCTTCGAGCGGGAGGATAATTCGAAATTTTCGGAGAACGATTATTTCACGTGCGAGATAACCCCCTATCTTCCCCTGCGGACGCTCGTTCTACACGTCTTTCTTCGCGAGAATATCCCGACTCTTTCAAAAAGGAGGTTGGAATGAAGAATTGTATAAAAGAAAAAACCGACATTTCTGTCGGTTCACCCTGCTTGGCTCCTCAGGTAGGACTTGAACCTACGACCTACGGATTAACAGTCCGCCGCTCTAACCAACTGAGCTACTAAGGAATTTTTTTCAAAAGCGATGCAAATATAGGGGTTTTGTACTATCGAGCAAAATTATTTGGAGAAAAAATTGTTGAATGATACAAAATATTTTTAGTGTCTTGTCAGGTGATTAAAAATCAAAGAAATAGGATTTCGTTTGAATTGGAGGTAAGTATATTTTATTTTGGTTTCTGTATAAAGTATTAGGTTTTTTTATATATTTGTGAGAATTAGCGAAAGAACGTAATGGTTGATATGGAGATAAATATACTTCGGGATTTGAATCAAGGTAAGGAAAAGGCGTTAAAGGAGGTTTACCGCTTATTTTTTCATGCCTTATGTGCCTTCGGGAGTCGCTTTGTCAAAGATGATGCAGCCGTTGCCGATATCGTGCAGGAAGTATTTATAAAGGTGTGGGCTCGCCGGGAGGATTTCGAGGCGATTTATTCTTTGCGTTCGTTCATGTATCTTTCGGTGCGTAATGCCTGCTTGAATTATAATCGGGATCGGGCGCGGGTGAAAAAGATTTCCTTGAATGATACGGTTCCGGAAACTTTTGTCGAGGAGGATGATTGTTTCGTGATCGAGGAAGAGTTACATCGCCGGATCCGGAACGAGGTGGAGCGTTTGCCCGAGGCAATGAAGAAAGTTTTTAACCTTACCTTGCTGGATATGTCCATATCGGAGATTGCCGAAGTGTTGGAAGTGTCGGAAAACACGGTACGCAATCAGCGTGCCCGTGCCCGGGAGATTCTCCGTGCTCGGTTGAAAGACAAGATATTCCTGTTGTTTCTTTTTTATTTTGTCGATGTAAATCATATTAATTAATTCAAGTTTTTTCCTGCTCGATGAACAGAGGAGGAGTTAAAATACCGTCTTGAAAAGCAACCTGTAACTTGCCGAAGGCAAATGCAACCTGCAACTTTTCCAACTCTCAATTGTAAGGACAATTGAGAGTTGGAAAAAAAATGTGGGTATGGATAGTATGCCGTGTACTTTTTCGTGTTATAGGGTTAAAAAGAGAATAGAATATGTCGGAAGAGAATTTGAAAATCGCGGATATTATTTATGCTTATATTGACGGTTCGATCACGGAGGGGCAACTTGGGGAATTGACCCGATGGTTGGGAGCTGCCGCAGAACACCGGGAGGTATTTGAACGGTTGATTGCGGCTGCTTCATACCGGGACAAGGAGGCCATTTACCGACGGTTCGACGAGTATTATAATTTTGATCGGTTGAGGCGTGCTATACGGCATCAGCGGCGTATCGAGTGGAGGCGTATTGCAGCCGCGGCAGCCGTGGTGATTCTGCCGTTGCTGGTGACTTTTTTCTTGTTGGAACAGCGGGTGGACTCCGTGCGGCAGGAGTACCCGGGAGAGATGACTTTATTGCCGGGCAAGTCGATGGCGACGTTGACGCTGTCAGACGGGAGTAGCAAGGCGTTGAACCGGGAGAATTTTACGGTGGTGGACGGGAGTAAGCGAATCGTGAGTAACCGGGGTGGGTTGGTTTATACCGGGAAGGACACGAGTTCTGTCGAGGAGGAAGTGTACAACACGATACGGGTTCCCCGCGGGGCGGAGTTCAACGTGACTTTGGACGACGGGACGAAGGTATGGTTGAATTCGGAAAGTTCAATCCGTTTTCCCGTTGCATTCTTGGGGGAAGAACGCAGGATATGGGTGAGCGGGGAGGTATTCGCAGAGGTGGCGGAAGATGCCGGGCGACCTTTTATCATGAACACGGGGAAGATTGATATAAAAGTGCTTGGAACGAAGTTTAACGTGCGGGCGTACAGTGACGAGGAGTGTATTATGACGACACTGGTGGAAGGTGCCGTGCAAGTGGACGATTCATCGGGAGAGGTTGCCGTGTTGAGCCCGTCGGAACAACTGGTGTATGATAAGGCGAGCGGGAGGAACGATGTGCGGAAAGTGGACGTCGAGTTGTTCGTGTCTTGGAAAGACGGGGTGTATTTGTTTGAATCCCAACGTTTGGAGGATATCATGACGTTGATATCCAAGTGGTATGATGTCGAGGTATTTTACCAGAATGCGGGGGTGAAGGATATTATATTCTCCGGAAGATTGAAACGTTACGAGAATGCGGAAACGTTGCTGAACGTGTTCGAGAGTTTGGGTGGAGTGCGGTTTACCGTGCAAGGGAAGACCGTTGTTGTAGAGGCTGAGTAAAGCAAATGAGCGATAGGAAGGTGCAACTTCTAACCGCTCATGTATGACTCCCGACCGGGTGCAACCGGGCGGGCATTGTTTAATCATATAATGGTACAAATGTATGAAAAAAAATCGAGAATGTTATCTCCGTTGGTCGGGGATACGAAAAATCTTATTAACTATGCGTTTTCTAGCTCTTTTCCTTTTTTGTACGGCTATGCATTTATCTGCGGCAGTACATTCGCAACATGTGGTGTTCAGTTTTAACCTGAAGAACGCGACATTCGAGGATTTAATGAAAGAGATTCGCCAGCACAGTGATTATTATTTTATTTACAAGGACAGCGAGGTGGCGAGTGTCAACAAGTTGAACAAGCGGTTTAAGGCGGTGGAAATAGACGAGATTCTCCGCGAATGCTTGAAAGGTACGGGGTTGACTTATTTCGTGGAGGATAAATTGATTGTTATCCGGAAAACGAACGAGGTGCTTGCCTGCGACACGACCGACAAGAAAAATGTTGCCCAGTCGGTGAAAGGTACGGTGGTGGACGAAACGGGGAAGCCGTTGCCGGGGGTAACGGTGGTGATCAGGGGAACGACCGTGGGTGTCGCTACTGATATCGATGGCGGGTTCAGTATTGTTTTGCCTGTTGATACGGCAACGCTGGTTTTTACTTTTGTCGGGATGGAAACGCGATACGTGAAGATCGCTGCCCTAAAGAAAGGCGAAACTCGCAAGGCTCTCCGGGTGGCGATGAAAGAGGATAAGATCGCATTGGAAGATGTTGTGGTGACGGGATATGCGAATATCCGAAAATCGAGTTTCACGGGTAACGTGACTTCCGTGGACCGGGATCAGTTGCTAAAGGCGAATAACCAGAATATGATTTCGGCGTTACAGAATTTTGACCCTTCTTTCCGTATCCGGCCTAATTCATTGTGGGGGTCAGACCCGAACGCCTTGCCGGAGATAAATATCCGCGGCGAGTCGAGTATCGGGATGAATAAAAGTTTGGAAACGGAGTATATGAAACAGACGCAACGGACGAATCTGACGGATAATCCTAATTTGCCCGTGTTTATTCTGGATGGTTTCGAGGTGAGCGTGCAGAAGATTTACGACATGGATATGAACCGGGTGGAGAATGTCACGATATTGAAGGATGCCGCGGCGACCGCCATGTATGGTTCCCGTGCGGCCAACGGTGTGGTGGTCGTTACGACGATAGCCCCGAAACCGGGAGAAATGCGTATTTCTTATAATTTTACGGGCGGTGCCGTGTTGCCGGATTTGTCCGATTATAATATGTGTAATGCCGTCGAGAAATTGGAAGCGGAGCGGCTCGCGGGCGTGTACACGTCGGATAACACGAGTACTCAAGCCAGTTTGGATATTGATTATAACACGGTGAAGAACAAGATACTGAGAGGGGTTGACACGGATTGGTTGGCTCGACCTTTACGTAACGTGTTCAATCACAAGCACACGTTATATGTAGAAGGTGGGGTGGAGAGCATCCGTTACTCTATTGATTTTAATTATGACAGTAACGGGGGAGCGATGAAAGGCTCTTATCGTGACCGCATGGGGGCGGGGATGTCTTTGGATTACCGTTACAAGAAGTTGCAAATCCGGAATTACGTGTCCTACAATTCTACCCGTTCGGAGGATTCTCCTTATGGATTGTTCAGTACGTACGTTAATTTACTTCCCTATTACGAGATTTATGACGATTTCGGGAATTTGCTGAAGAATTTCTCGGGGTTTGCGGGGGCGATAAACCCGTTGTGGAAGGTTAAAAATTTGCGAAGTTATTCGGGACGGAGCCGTTACCACGAGTTTATGGATAATTTCAGTATTAATCTGTACATACTGGAAGGGTTACAGTTCAAGGGACAATTCAGTATAACGAAGACCGAACAGACGACGGAGAGTTTCTCTGACCCGAACGATCCGACTTATGATTATTATGACGCACAGGAAAAGGGGCGTTTGACCAAAAACCTGAGTAGCGGGTATAATTGGAACGTGAACGCCATGTTCTATTACAACAGGGCGCTGGGCAAGCATTTTATAAACGCCACGTTGGGTATCAACGCGAAACAGGATCATTCGGAAAGTCATAATATGGGTTTTAGAGGATTTCAGTTGGGTAACCTGCATAGTGCGGCATTCGCGGCTTTACAACCGGATAAGACTACCGTTGGCAAGACGGAAAGCCGTTTATTCGGTTTCTTGGCATCTGTGAACTATTCCTTTAACGATATCTATCTGTTCGACGGTTCGTTCCGGTTGGACGGTTCCTCTCAGTTCGGCTCGGACAAGCGTTTTGCCCCGTTCTGGTCATTTGGCGCGGGTATTAACGTGCATAATTACAGCTGGCTGAAAGATAACGGGATATTGAGCAAGTTGCGGGTACGTGCATCGTATGGAAGTACGGGTAAGGTGAATTTCCCCTCGTACACGGCTGTAACCACTTACGAGATTGATGCGGATGGTTGGTATTACACGGGGCCTGCCGCTTATCTGGTGTACTTGGGTAACCCGAAGTTGAAATGGGAAACGACGAAAACATTAGATGCCGGTATCGAGTTGGGATTCCTGAATGATCGTATTACTTTCTCTGCCAATTATTATAACAAGAAAACAGAGGATTTGATCGATCAGATTTCTATACGCCCTTCTTCCGGTTTTTCCGAGTATCGTTCTAATTCGGGTGCAGTGGTGAACAAAGGTTTTGAGTTGGATTTGATGGCAACCGTTTACAGGGATAAAGATTGGGTGATTACTTTGATCGGGAATCTGGGTGCGAATAAAAACGAGATTACGGAACTGGGTGCTGCTTCTGAAGCTTATAACAAGGCTATTGACGAGAATTACGAGGCCCGCTACGGGTACAGTGCGTTGAAAGCGACCCCCCTCCGGAAGTATTACAAGGGAGCCTCGACAACGGCAATTTATGCTGTTCGTTCTGCGGGAATTGATCCGGCAAACGGGAAAGAGAAGTTTATTAAAAAAGGAGGAACCAGTACTTACACGTGGTGCGCGGACGATCAGGTAGTGGTGGGAGATGAGTCTCCGGATGCTCAGGGTACTTTTGCCATTAACGTGGGGTTCAAGGGGATTTATCTGAATGCCGCTTTCCGGTACCAGTGGGGAGGACAGACGTATAACGAAACGTTGTTGAAGAAGGTAGAAGAGGTTGATATCAAAACTAGTAACGTGGACAAAAGGGTGCTTTCCGACAGGTGGAGGAAACCGGGAGACATAGCTCCGTTCTATGACTTGGGACAGCAGATATCAACCCGCCCGACGACTCGTTTCGTTCAGGATGAAAATATCGTGGAGTTTGCCAGTTTGTCCGTCGGTTATGATTTCAGGAGAGAGATGATCTCGAAATGGAGATTGACTTCATTGGGATTGCGGTTTAACGCTAATGACTTGTGCCGGTGGTCGACGGTGAAAGAGGAACGGGGTATTAATTACCCGTATGCCAAGAATTACAGTTTTACCTTGAGTATTGGTTTTTAATTAAAAGTTAGAGATATGAAAACCTGTATAAATATAATTATTATATCATCGTTATTCTTCCTCGTGTCTTGTGATTCTTGGTTGGATTTGAAGCCGGAAACGCAGGTGACGGAGGACGAGCTTTTTAATTCTGGGGACGGGTACCGTGCCTCGCTGAACGGATTGTATAAAACTATGGGAACTGCCAGTTTGTACGGGCGGGAGTTGTCGTTCGGGATGGTGGATTGTATTTCCCAACAGTACCAGATGGATTTGGGTACTACTATCACTTATGACCAGAAATACGTGGATATCGCCGGATTTAATTACATGACGACGGATGCGATCGCGCTGATAGAAAGTACATGGAGACAAGCCTTTAACGTGGTGGCGAATGCAAATAATCTGATACAGAACGTGGCGAACGAGTCGCCGGACTTGTTCGCGCAGGGGGAAATGGAGAAGAATCTGATCTTGGGAGAGGCTTATGCGTGCCGGGCTTTGATGCATTTTGATATGTTGAGGTTGTTTGCCCCGTCACCGGTGAATGATGACGGGAAAATCTATGTTCCTTACGTGGAAACTTATCCCGATATCACGGCTATCCCGATAGCGGTCAAACCGTTTCTGGACAAGGTGATCACGGATTTGGAGTATGCCAGAACGCTGGTCGCGGAATGGGATACCTGTAACGTGGGCGTAGGGACGTTGATTACCGGGAAAGCGCGTTTCTATAACACGTTTTCGTTCGGTACGGAAATCTATGACAATAGTAATTTGAGAATCGAGAATTTCTTCAAGGGGCGGGGGTATCGGTTGAATTACTACGCGATAACGGCATTGCTGGCACGGGTATGTCAATACGCCGAGTTGGAACAAAAGGCTTTCGAATACGCCCGGGAAGTGATGGCTTTCGAGGTGAAGGATTATTACGGTTGGCAGAAGGCTTTCGCCATCGATGATTATTCCGGAGTGACCAGCACGAACTGGAACTCAAAGAGTGATCTGCGGGTGGTGAGTAATTTGATTTTTGCCGTTTATAATGAAAAGGCTTATGATGAATTGAGTTTGTCGAAGTTCTTTACCCCGCAATCGAACGGGTACCCGACGTGGTTGGTCATAAACAGGACGAATCAGAAGACGTTTGAAACCCGCGAGGGTACGGATGAGTCTGTCCTTGACTATCGTTCTTTGAATATGATCTTTTACGGGAACGGTCAATATCCTCTCTCCGGAAAATGGTATTATAGCGAGAACGAGTCAGTGAGAGATAATAACGTGACGATACTTCCCGTTATCCGCGCTACCGAGATGCGTTATATTATGGCTGAATATTATGCCCGGCAAGGAAATTTTGCAGAGGCTAAAAGTATCTTGACGGAGATCAGGAGCCGGAGAGGTTGTTCCGAGGCAATTTCCATATCGAATTGGGCGGAATTCGAGGAGGAACTGATACGTGATGCCCGCCGGGAGTGGATTGCCGAGGGACAGTTGTTTTATTTATATAAACGGTTGAACGCCGCGGTGAATTTTGGTAGAAATGTTATTCGACCGCTAAACAGGTCTGAATATTTGTTACCGATACCAACGAATGAATCATTGTAATAATTTTTCAATTGAGAGATATGAAAAAGTGTATATTATTTATATTACCGGCTTTGCTTTTTGCTTGTACGGAAAAGAAGATTCCGACTTTTAACGACGGGCGAGAAATCTTTTTCGAGAAATTTTATATGGACGAAGTATACCCGGGTACGGCCTCGGCTGATTCCACGGTTATTTCTTATTTCTTTTATCCGGACGGTACGCGGGATATAGAGATTCCTCTGGTCGTGTGTTTATCCGGACGACTTCTGACGTCTGATGTCACTTTCGGGTTGAAAACGGTGGCAGACGGGACGACAGCCGTTGGGGAGGAATACACGCTGGAACCAGTGTACACGTTTAAATCGACCACAGTCGGGGAGGACGTCACGGAAGTGAAAGACACGGTTTTCGTGAAAATACACCGTAGTGCCCGGATGGACGACGCTCCCGTGAGGTTGATCGTGGAATTGGTACCGAATGAGATGATAGGGTTAGGGCAGTATGAACGTTGTCGGGCAAAAATTATTGTATCGACAATAGCGATAAAACCGGATTGGTGGACAACCGAAGTGACAAATAATCTGTTGGGTACTTATTCCGAGAAGAAATACAAGTTGTTCCTGAACGAGATTGACACGAATGCGGAGATGAGTGCCCGTTTGATACAGGAGCGTCCGGATCAGGCGATCAAGCTGGTGATGAAATTCAAGGCTTGGTTGAGTGAGCAAAATCCGCCGGTTACCGAAGAGGACGGAAGTATAATGAAGGTCGCAATTTAATTATCAAAAACGAGAGAGTATGAAGAATCTGATAACAATAGGATGTTTCCTTTTTATCTTCTTCCTGACGGGATGTTTTGAAGACGAGGGAAATTATGATCTGAAAGAGACAAACGAGCCGACATGGTTGTGGAACTACACGCAAAGTCCTTTATACATTACCACGTACGCGGGGGATACGATTAACGTGAATGTGCCGTTCCGTTTTGATAAAGATTCGGCGACGGCATTGGCAAACGCCCGCTACGAGTGGAGGTTTAACGGGACTCTTTTCTCCGAAGACCGGAATCTGAGAATGCCGGCGGATACTATCGTGAAGAAGTTGAATCTGCCTTTTTCCGAAACATCGGGCGGAAGCGGTACTTACGCGATTATAGACAAAACAACCGATATAAAGTATATGGTTCGCACGTGGTTGACTATCCGCCCCATGTATTACAAGGGAGATTGGCTGATTCTTTCGGAAAACGGGGCGGACTCGAAACTTTCTTTTTATAAAATAAAGAGAAGGACTGTCGGGGGAATGTCGACGACGACTTACACGTTGTATGATAACGTTTATGAAGAGTTGAACCCCGGGATGAAATTGCCGGGCACTCCTCGCAGATTGCGTTACCACGTGGCAAAGCATATATCTGCACCCATGGGGGCGACCACGATTGTCACGAGTCAGTCCGGTTACACGTTGAATAATGAGAATTTATTGGCGGTGGGGGACGTGAAAGAGGAATTTGAAGACGGGATTCCGGCGAACTTTAATATTTCCAACGTGTTCCACGGGGGACAGGTGTCATGGATAGCGACGGAGGACGGACGTTTGTTCCGACGGATTATGAGTGATAACTGGTTGGGCGGTAAGTATCTGGCAGACCCGTACGTGGTAGACGAGAAGGGATACAAGGTGACGGATTTCGGTCAGGGAAGAACCCCTTCAAATATTACTTCCCCGTGTTACGACGAGTTGAATAGGAGGGTGTTGATGATTCGGATGAGAGCTCCTTTCAGTATATTGCCGGTAACGTATATTGCGGGAACAAATCATCCGCTTCCCGTGTGGGATATGCCCGCTGGAACGGAAGTGTTGCATTTGTACGCGTCTTCTCATAAAAATCTACCATACGGTGATAATCAGATGTATTCTATGATATTTAATGACGCGAATGGCGATACATGGATGGCTGATTTCGTGTTGAATAAGAATAACGGACTTTGCGTGGAGCATGAACACGCCAGTTTGATACGTTTCCCGGGTGGGAATTTGCCTAAGGGAACGAAATTCCTGACGGCAGCTGCCGATTATAAACCTTATTCGAATATTTACACGTTTTATACCAAGGGAAACGAGTTGCGTTACGTGAATCGGGTGAACGACGTGGATTACCCGTTTATGACTTTCGACCACGAGATTACGGTGGTCCGTTATAACGCGTATAATATTAATTATAACAGGTTGGGAATCGGGTTGGAGAACGGAGATTTCTTTTTGGTTGATCTGACGGATATCGCGAATCCCGTGATTATGGAGGAAACAAAGGTAAACGTGGGTGGTAAGGTCGTGGATTTGATGGAGTTTGCCACGGATACGTATGTGGATTTGTATTAGTGTGTTTTATAAGTAATAGATAAACGGAAGGGTGTGTCACGGGACTCCTGTTCTTGATGGATACATCGGCACATCCTTCTTTTTTAGATTGCCTTCGCGTAAGAGTGTAAAGTACGTGTTGGTGTAATATCACGTGTGAAATTTAAATGAAGAAGTTATGAACAAATCAATTCGGATTTCTTTCTTGCTGGTGGCGGCTTTGGCTCTAGGGAGCGGGGATACCGTGTTCGCGAGGAAAAAGAAAGCGGCTGCTAAAGACAAGGAAACTAAAAAGGAAACTCCTTACGAGAAATTATTTAAGGGAAAAGCCTGTGAAACGGTAAAAGGGTTATTGACAATCCACAAGACGGATAATAAGGTGTATTTCGAGATTCCGTTTAACTTGTTGAACAAGGATATGTTGCTGGGTTCCACGATTTCGGAAACCACGAGTAACTGGTTCGGGAGCGTGGGGGAAAAGCCGACAGACCCGTTGCACGTGGTGTTTACCCGGACGGACTCCATTATCAGTTTACGTCAGGTGAACACGTCTTACGAAACTGACGTGGAAAGTTTGAGGCAGCGTATTGCCGAGAGTACCCGTCCCGCCGTGATGCATAATTTTGGTATTCAGGCTTACAATCCGGACAGTACGGCGGTCGTGGTTGACGTGAGCGAGTTCTTTCTGGCGGATAACGAACAGATGCCCCCGTTTTCGCCCTACGCACCGATATTGGGGGGCGGGCGTTGGATTGTGAAAGAGTTCAAGAAAGATAAATCCCAGTTGGGCAAGGTAAAGGCTTTTGATGATAACGTGAGTGTACAGTCTTCCCTGAGTTACGAGGTGAACGTGCGGGACGGAAGATATTATTATATATATAAATTACCGTTCACGGCGGTATTGACCCGTAGTTTCGTGCTGTTGCCGGAGGAGCCGATGCGTCCCCGTTTTGCCGACCCGCGGATCGGGATATTTTACAGTAATAAATCCGCTTTCAGTCACGAGAACAAGGGCATAGAGCCAAGGTATTACGCGAATCGCTGGCGGTTGGAACCTGCTGACGAGATTGCTTTCAGGCAGGGGAGATTGGTGGAACCGAAGCAACCGATCGTGTTCTACGTGGATAACGCTTTCCCGGAAAGCTGGAAAAAGTATATCCGTGCCGGGGTGGAGGAATGGCAAAAGGCGTTTGAAGAAATAGGATTCAGAAACGCGATTGTCGCGAAGGAGTTTCCAATGGATGATCCCGCGTTTGATCCCGATAACTTGAAGTATTCCTGTGTACGATATTCCCCGTCGCCGGTGGCGAACGCCATGGGACCCTCGTGGACGGATCCCCGGACGGGCGAGATATTGAATGCCTCGGTGTACTTGTACCACAATCTGGTGAAACTGGTGCAGGACTGGCGTTTCTTGCAGACTTCTCCCGCTGACGCTGACGTGCGCAAGGTGATGTTCGACGAGGAAACCTTGGGGGAATGTATCTGTTACGTGGTGGCGCATGAAGTAGGACACTGTCTGGCGTTGATGCACAATATGTCCGGTTCGGCAGCCATACCGACGGATTCGCTGCGCTCCCCGTCGTTCACGGGTAAATACGGGACGACGTACTCGATCATGGATTACGCCCGTAACAATTACGTGGCGCAACCCGGTGATAAAGAACGGGGGGTGAAATTGACCCCGCCGCGCTTGGGCGTGTATGATTTGTATGCTATCAAATGGTTGTACTCCCCGTTATTGGATGCCAAGAGTGCTAAAGAAGAGGTGCCGACGCTGAATCAATGGATTACCGAGAAGTCGGGGGACCCGGTGTATCGTTACGGGAAGCAACAGATTTTTGCCCGTTTTGACCCGAGTTCCGTGGAGGAAGACTTGGGGGATGACGCTATGAAATCGTCTGCTTATGGAGTGAAGAACCTGAAATATGTATTGGATAACATGAGCGATTGGGTGGGGAAAGATGACCCGGACTATACTTTCCGTCAGGGAATGTATAACGAGATCGTTTACCAGTACGTGCGTTACGTGAATCACGTGTTATTGAATATCGGGGGATTATACCTGAACGAGCGTTATGACGGGGACGAGTTGCCGAGTTTCGCGGTCGTGCCGAAAGAGAAACAGCAACGGGCTCTTCGTTTCCTGTTGGAACAGATCGGGAACATGGATTGGTTGAATGCTGCCAAGATGCAGGCGCAATGGCCGTTGATGAGTAATATTTCTTCCGAGTTGGAAGACAAAATATTCGGGGCGGTGATGTCCCGTCTGGCTTCCGTGGCGTTGAGTGCCGTGAAGGACGAGAACCCGGAAACATACACTCCGCGGGAGTTCTTGGCGGACGTGCAGGATTTCGTGTTTGCCCCGACCAAAAAAGGAAAAACACTCACCGTGCCGGAAAAGAATCTGCAAATGAAACTGTTGTCTAACGTGATGCTGTTCTCTGGGGTGGCGAAGAAAGGAATATCCGGCGATCCCCTGTCCGTGGCGTCCGTGAGCCGGATGATAGAGGCCCCGGAGTGCGTGAAGGCTTTAAGCAGAGAGAGATACGGTGTTCTTCCCGCTGAATGGTTAGGTATGTTTACCAATCAGGAAACGGTAGAGGCTTGCGGGGAAGCGGTTCCGGTTCCGGAGAGTTTACCGAAGTATCTCGAGCGGCAGGGTTTCGGTTACTGGGTGAACGTCAATTCCAATATGGTCGTTGAGCCGTTGGATCACCTGTATTTCGATATGTTGAAGAGAATACAAGTTCTGGTAAAAAGTAAGGCGAACACGGGTTCTGAGGATACCCGCCAGCATTACCGGTTACTACTCTACAAGTTGGAACAAGCATTTAAATAACTCATCCTATGAAAAGAATAATATGCATCATATGGGTATCTTTTTTCTTGTTCGGACTTTGTAATGAAGGGATGGCAAGGAAGAAAAAACAAGATGCCAAAAAAGAACAGCGAGAGAAACAATCTCCTTACGACAAGCTCTTCAAGGGAAAGACGATGAAGACCTCCAAGGGGTTGATGACCGTACATAAATGGAAGGATAAAGTATATGTAGAATTTCCCGTCGAGTTGTTGGGAAAGGATATGATGCTTGTTTCTTCTATCGAAGATATCAGCGATAACGGAGAAGGGGTAGTCGGACAGTTTGCCGGTTATTCTTTGCCGCTTTGTTTTACCCGTTTGGATTCGTTTTTGCATGCTCGAATCTCGTTAATTGACAAACCACTGAACAACAGTAACCAGCGGAATATAGACGAGGCGATAGACCAAGCAAACGCGGGCGGGATTTACGCCATGTTCAAAGTTTTAGCTTTTACACCGGATAGTAGTGCTATCGTGGTAGACATGACCTCTCTATTTATGGAGTATTCCCCGTACACGACTCCCTTTGCTCCGTACGCTGCCAATTCATTTTACGGGTGGATAGCCCGGGAGCATGACTATAAAAAGGAATGCTCTTTCCTGAAAGACGTGAAAGCTTTTGACAATAACATTGCCGTGCAGTGTGAACTCGGGTTCGTGGAGAATCAATATTTGTTCGGGGCTTTCAAGATAGTTCCCGGTGACGTGAAAGTATCGGTAACCGTGAATAAGATTCTGTTGCAGTTGCCCGAGGAACAAATGAAACCCCGTCTGGCAGATCCCCGTCTGGGGGTTGCCTATACACGGGTTTCTCATTTCCCGGACGAGAGGAAACCGCTGGAACAAACGCATTACACGAAGCGTTGGCGTCTGGAGCCGGCGGATGAGGCTGCTTATAACCGGGGAGAATTGGTCGAGCCTGAAAAGCCGATCGTGTTTTATATGGATTCATTGATGCCGCGGACATGGAAAAAGTACGTGAAAGAAGGCGTGGAAGCGTGGAATCGGGCGTTTGAGGCAATCGGGTTTAAAGACGCGGTACGGGTGGTGGATTTCCCGCGGAATGACCCGGAGTTTGACGCTAATAATATAAAATATTCGACGATTCGTTACGCTCCCCTGTGGTTGGATATGCAGAGTTCAATGCATATAGACCCGAGAACGGGCGAGATATTGAATGCTTCCCTGTATTTGTATGACGGCATGGTGTCCGGCTTGCAGGACGAACGGAAATTAACCACGATGGCTGCTGACCCGGGGGTGAGAAAGGCTTTCCTGTCGGAAGAAATAGTAGGTGATCTGATTCGCTCAACCGTGATGCGGGAAACGGGAATCAACTTGGGACTCCTTTACAACGCGGGAGCTTCGAGTGTCTACCCGGTTGATTCGTTGCGTTCTCCCGCGTTCACGCGAGAGTACGGGCTAAGTCCGTCGATTATGGATGATGTACCCTGTAACTATATTGCCCAGCCGGGAGATTTGGAACGGGGGGTGCGAATGACTCCCAAAGGATTGGGCGAGTATGATTATTATGTCATTCATTGGCTGTACAAACCGATTTTCCCAGCGGCGACACCTTGGGATGAGTTTGCCGTTTTGGACGGGTGGATCAAGGAGGGACGGGGTAACCCGAATCTTCGTTACGGTAAAATGCCTTACTATTATTATGATCCTACCTCTTTTCCCGGGGATTTGGGTGATGACCACCTGAAGGCTTTACGCTATGCGATCAATAACTTGAAACTCTCTTTGCGGCATTTCTACCGGTGGTATGCGGATGAGGATGTCGATCAACGGAAACGTGCGGCCATGTATAACGCTTTGGGGTATCAATTGCGCAAGCGGATTAATGACCTTTCCGTGAATTTGGGCGGATTTTATCAGCATGAGGCATTCTCGGATGAAAACACGCCTTCTTATGTCGTGGTACCCCGGGAAACACAAAGGGCGGCATTGAAATATATGGTCGAACTGGCGAAAGACCTCTCGTGGCTGGATAACAAAGAGGTGGAGCGTAAACTGGAAATCAGAAATTCGATGGAAGACCAGATTCGCGGTTTCATACTGGGAACATTGACATTCAGGATAAAATACGTGGCTCTCGGCGCAGAGAAAGGCGGGGATTATTCCGTGAAAGAATATGTGAATGATATCTACAATACCGTGTGGGAAGGTACGATCAAGAACCGCCCGTTGAAGAAGTACGAGATGGATTTGCAAAAAGACTTTCTGGGGAGTGTGGTTGCCTCGTCGACCGCGGCCACGACGGCGGGGAATTTTACGCCTCGCAAGGGATTGGTGGAAAGTGAACTCGCGGAGTTACCGGGTATCGATCGGCGGCAGGTGGAAAGCATGATGATGACAGCGAGAGAACGTGGCGGATTCTCGCCGAATATGCGTGTCGTGATGCCGGGTGATTACGTGCCGGTAGACCATTACTTCAATATGTTGTTCCGGATTCAGGATTTGTTGAAAGGGGCAGTGACGAAAAGTACGGGGGATACACGTTTGCATTACGAGTATTTGTTGTACAAGATCAGGAAGATGCTAGATAATAAATAATGTTTGTATAAATAATTAAATCACGTATGGAAGAACCAATTATTAGAGTGGAAAATTTATCCCATCGTTACAGTATTCAATGGGCGATTCGGGATATAAGTTTCGAAATCACCGGAAATGGTATTTACGGGTTGCTGGGATCGAACGGTGCCGGGAAATCAACCACGATGAATATCATTTGCGGGGTGTTGAAACAGACGCAGGGAGATGTCTGGATCAAGGGAATCAATTTGCGGGAAAACCCGGTAGAGGCAAAGAAGCATCTGGGTTTTCTCCCCCAAAAACCACCTTTACATTCGGATCTTACCGTGGAGGAGTACTTGATTCATTGCGCGAATATGCGGTTGATGCCGGGAAAAGAGATTCCCGGGGCGGTGAGGGATGTTATGGTACGTTGCGGCATATCACATTTCGCCAAACGTCTGATTCGTAATTTATCGGGAGGATACCAGCAACGGTTGGGAATAGCGCAGGCTATTATTCATAACCCCGATTTCGTGGTGCTGGATGAACCGACCAACGGGCTCGATCCGAACCAAATCGTGGAAATACGCCACTTGATCAAGGAGATTGCCGAGGAACGGACGATTATTCTGTCGACTCATATCTTGTCTGAAGTGCAGGCTACCTGTGATTATATCCGGATGATCGAGGAAGGGCAGCTCGTGTTCGCCGGGACGGTGGATGATTTCGACAATTATATCGTGCCGGACACGTTGGTCGTTTCTTTGATAAACACGCCGGCAGCGGAAGAGTTGAAAGCCATCGAGGGTGTGCTCGGCGTGGAGGAATTGGGCGGTAAAAATTACCGGGTACGCTTTGACGACGCTACCGGGGTAACGGAACGTATCGTGGAAACCAGCGTGGCGAAGGGATGGAGATTGTCGGGTATTCAGGTGGAAAAAAATTCCATGGATTCCATTTTTGCCGTGTTATCAAAGAAGTAAATCACTCTATAAACTGATAAAAAGATGAAAACAATATATAAAATAGCCCGGACCGAATTGCAAACTTTGTTCTATTCGCCGGTGGCATGGTTGATTCTGGTGATTTTTACTTTTCAAGCGAGCATGGCGTTTACCGATATGCTGGGAGGATACGTCAGAAGCCAGTCGCTGGGCTACCGCCTGTGGAGCGTGACGGAAGGAACTTTTGGCGGGATGCGCGGTTTGTTTACTCAAATGCAGCAATACCTGTATCTCTATATCCCCTTGTTGACCATGGGATTGATGAGCCGGGAGTTAAGTAGCGGTTCCATTAAATTACTCTATTCGTCACCCGTGACGAACACGCAGATTATTCTCGGGAAATACCTTTCTATGATGATCTACGGGCTCGTGTTGACGGGAATATTGATGGTGTACATGATCTTTGCCTTGTTCGCCGTGAAGTCTGCCGATTTCCCGGCTATGCTTTCCGGTTTACTGGGGCTTTATTTGCTGCTCTGCGCTTACGCGGCGATAGGTTTGTTCATGTCGAGCGTTACTTCTTACCAAGTCGTCGCGGCTATGGGAACGCTGGCTATACTTGCGGTATTAAATTACGTGAAAGGTATGTGGCAGGATATCGAATTTGTGCGTGATATCACCTATTGGCTGGCGATCGGCGGACGCGCGGACGAATTTATCCGGGGACTGATATGCAGTGAAGATGTTTTATATTTCGTGATTGTTATCGTGCTTTTTCTGATGTTGTCCATTATCCGCTTGCAAGGACGGCGTCAGAAAACTTCGTGGATGATGACGTGGGGAAAATATGCCGGAGTGGTTGTTGTTGCTATGCTTATGGGGTTCCTCACTTCCCGTCCCAAGTTAATGGCTTTCTATGATGCGACACGTACCAAAATGCGCACGTTGACACCTAATAGTCAGGATATCGTGGCAAGAATGGACGGCGGGTTGACAATCACTACTTTCGTGAATATATTGGAAGAGAATTACTGGGCCGGTTTGCCCCGGAGCGTGAACGATGATCTCCGGCGTTTCAGAATGTACACGCGCTTCAAGCCGGAGATTAAAATGAAGTACATTTACTATTATGACAAGGCTGAAAATCCCTCGCTGGATAAGTCTTACCCGAACTTGTCCGATCGGGGACGGATGTTAAAACGTGCCGAGATATGGGATCTGGATTCGAATATGTTTATGCGCCCGGAAGAAGTGAAGAAAATAGTAGACTTGAAACCCGAGGGGAATCGTTTCGTACGTCTGTTGGAAAGGGATAACGGGGAAAAGACTTTCTTGCGGATATTCGACGATCTGCAACGCTTCCCCTTTGAAACAGAGATTTCTGCATCGTTCAAACGATTGGTCATGGAGCTGCCTTTGGTCGGTTTCGTGAAAGGTCATGGCGAGCGGGATTGTATCCGGGAAGGTGATCGGGATTATAACCGCTTCGCTCAAGATAAGCCTTTCCGTCATTCTTTGATTAACCAAGGATTTGATTTCACGGAAGTAACATTGGATAAACCCATACCGGAAAAGGTGGATATCATCGTGATTGCCGATATGCGTTACGCGATGACGGAGCAGGAGAAAGCGAATCTGGGCGCTTATATTGCCCGCGGCGGTAATCTGGTTGTCGCCGGAGAACCCCGTAGGCAGGAAGTGATGAACCCGATCGTGGAACAATTCGGCGTGAAATTCTTACCGGGACGTCTGGTAAAAGTCAGCGAGAATTTTGATCCTGATTTTATTATCGCTCGTCCGACCAAGGAAGCACAGGATATTGCTTACATTTTTGAGACTCTCTATCGCCGGGAATACGTGGTGACAATGCCGGGTTCTACGGCATTGGAGTATACCGAAGATAAAGGATTCAAAGTAACCCCGCTTTTCGTGAGCGACACGATCGGCAGTTGGAACGAGGTGGAAACAACCGATTTCCTGGATGATACCGTCCGTCTGAATCCTGCCGCGGGTGAAGTGGAGCGCTCGTATCCGACCGTGTTGGCATTATCACGCCAAATGGGTGATAAGGAGCAACGAATCGTTATTCTCGGTGATGCCGATTGCTTGAGCAACGGAGAGATTAGCATATCCCGAAAAGATGTTCCGGCGGCTAACTATTATTTAATCTCCGGTTCTTTCTTCTGGCTCTCCGAAGAGGAGGTGCCGATTGATGTGCGGCGTCCGACACCCCCTGATAATGCGGTGAACTTAGGGATGAACGCCATGTATTACTGGAAAATCGTACTGATGGGGCTTTGGCCTGCCATTCTGGCTTTCTTCGCTATCTTTATCTGGGTACGCCGGAGAGGGAGGTAAAAGAATAATTCCGGTAAGATAGAACTTTGAATTATAGTGCCGAAACGTGTGAGTTTTCTTTCTTTAAAGGGGCATGCCGGTGAGAATCGGGATGCCTCTTCTGTTTTTTTCCATGGGATGATTTCTATATTTTTACAAGTCGGGGAGTGCTTTTTTGAAAAAGTCTTGTATATTTGTCTGAAAGAAGTGAATGCGTTTACGATGATGGAGGATACTGAAAAGAAACTTATTTTGACCCAAAGTGTCTACAAGGAGATATTTATGGAATATTACAAACCATTGTGTCTCTTTGCCGGGAAAATGCTGTCATGTGATGAGGATGCTGAAGATATGGTGCATAACGTGTTTCTGGCAATATGGGAAAAGAAAATGAGTTTCATTGACAAGAGTCATTTGAAGGCTTATCTTTTTCAGGCTGTCTACAATCAATCATTGACTTTTATTCGACGCCGGAATTTTACGATTCGTTTGCAAGGGGGGGAGGGAGAAGAACGGGCGGATGATAATAATTATTTAAAACAGCGGATTGAAACGGAAGTATTTTTGGAAATACTAAAAGCAATCGATCAATTACCGGCACATCGGAAGGAAATCTTCAAGTTAAGTTATATCGACGGCTTGAAAGTGTCAGAAGTGGCTGAAAAATTGCATATTGCAGAGGAAACCGTGCGGTCGCAACGAGTAAAAGCCCGAAAACAATTGCAAGTGATTTTAAAAGATTTATTTCCGCTTTGCTGTCTTCTTTTTCTTTCCGAGATATGTTAAAATAAGATTTTTTTTCTTTCCGGATAACTCATTTTGTAAGTTCGTTAGTCTTAGGGATAGATAACAGACAATTATGAGGACAGATGAGAAAATAATAGACCGGATGACTCGTTTATTCCTGAAAGAAGTTTTTGAGAAACTTACTCTTGAGGAACAAAAGGAATTGAATGATTGGATTCAGGCAGATCCCGGCAACAAGGAATGGCGCGAGGAGATGAAAACATTGAAATTTGTGGAGGAGGATTATCGGAATTATAAACGTATTCCGGAAGCTGAACAAGCTTGGGGACGTTTGGAGAAAGATATGAATCGAAGATCAAAATGGCGTCGTAAAGTATGGACTTATTCTTCCGTGGCTGTCTTGGTGTTGTTATTGTGTTCTGTTTTCATTTTGCAGTGGGAAATAAAGGAGGACAACGAGATTATGGAACCCGTTTGTGTACATGAACTGGCATTGATTTCTCTTGTCGTGGATAACCATAGGGACTCTATTTTGCTTGGGATAAACAGGAATGTTGAGATAGATTTAGCCGGAGTGCGTAACGAAAATAACACTTTGATTTACGATACTACTGCGTTAACTGTTGAGGAAACAGAATATCATACATTGATTGTCGGTCGGGGTGGTGAATATCAATTGACACTCTCGGATGGGACTATTGTTTGGTTAAATTCAGAGTCTTCATTAAGGTATCCGGTACATTTTAACGGAGATCGGCGAGAAGTGGAATTGAAAGGAGAGGGCTTTTTTCAAGTAAGTCGTAATGAGGCTATGCCTTTTTATGTGAAAAGTGAGGGGTTTGATGTTGAGGTGTTGGGAACATCATTTAATATTATGAATTACGTGGATGAGCAGTATGCGTGGGTGACGTTAGCCTCGGGAAAATTGAAAGTCAACCGAGGGGAATGCCATACGATAATATATCCGAATCAACAGGTGGAAATAGGAGAAAATGATTTTAAGATACACGA
Source organism: Butyricimonas hominis (assembly GCF_014287455.1). Lineage (NCBI taxonomy): Bacteria > Pseudomonadati > Bacteroidota > Bacteroidia > Bacteroidales > Odoribacteraceae > Butyricimonas > Butyricimonas hominis. The sequence continues at coordinate 272,806 of NZ_JACOOH010000007.1, read as the reverse complement.
GGTTGATTCTCGCTACTACACTTCATGGATAGAGAGTAAATTTATGTTCGATGATGAATCATTGGATATGATCGTCCGCAAGTTAGCCCGTTGGTATAATTTAGATTACGAATTTAGAGATTCAACGTTGATGAGTACCCGATTCTCGGGGCAATTACTAAAATATGATGACATTACAAAAGCTTTTGAATTGTTAGAGTTGACGACAGATGTACATTTCACTATTAACCAAGAAACAATACAGATTATGAGAAAGAAAAAGTAATTTTATTAAATACAGAAAACCGGAATGGGGACTCCGGTTCTGTAAAAAGGTTTCATCACTGGGTGATGAGTAATCACGATTCAAAAATACGAAAATTAATTGAATAACCAAGCTTGCTAATTTATTTTGTACCGTTGGTGACGGTATGGGGAGTTGTATGCTAATGGTTAGATAAATTGAAACAAAATGATGATGAAAAAAAATATGAAGTTTATGCTCGGGTGGCTTTCCGTGCTTCTACTGTTATTCTCTTGCCCAACATATGCGCAGGAACAAGATTATCTTAAAAAGAAGATAGATGTGACGTATGCTGCTGCTGCAATGAAGGAAATATTGACAGATTTAACTAAAAAAACGGGAATCGAATTCTTGTACAATCAAGATGAGGTGAAACAAGTACAACCGCAAACCTTTACCATGAAGCAGGTTACTGTAACGGAAGTACTAGACCGCTGTTTTAAGGGGACTAATTTAGGGTACAAATTTGTAGATGGAACTATTATTATTACCGTGAATAAAATTTCGCCAGTAGTGAATATGATTAAATTGACCGGTAAAGTGACAACATCTAAAGGTGAAGTTTTGTCCGGGGCAACTTTAACGTTGAAAGGTACTACTGTTGGAGTCGCGACTGATGTAAACGGGAAGTATGAGTTAAATATTCCGGATGGTAAGAATCAGGTATTGATTGTGTCGTTTCTCGGGATGAAAACACAAGAAATTAAAATACAGTCGAATAAGACCGTGTATGATGTCGTGTTGGAGGAAGATAATGTAGAGATGGAAGATGTTGTCGTGACAGGGTACGCGAACATTAAGAAGTCAAGTTTTACTGGGGCTTCCGTGCGGGTTAGTAAAGAGGATATATTGAAAGTGGCATCCCGGAACGTGATTGATGCTTTACAAGTATTTGATCCGTCTTTACGTTTGATTAAGAATAATCTGATGGGTTCCGACCCTAATACTTTACCGGAGTTTTATATCCGGGGGCGTTCCGGAATAGGAGTTAAAGAACTGGATGTACAGGATATTTCTCAGGCTGCATTGCAAAATAACCCGAACTCTCCCGTGTTTATTATGGATGGGTTTGAGGTTAGTATGGAGAAAGTGTATGATTTTGATCCTAATCGTATCGCAAGTATTACGATTTTGAAAGATGCGGCGGCAACTGCAATTTATGGTTCCCGTGCGGCTAATGGCGTGATAGTTATAGAGACGGTTGCCCCGGAAATAGGTAAGGTAAAGGTAACGTATAATTTTGTAGGTTCTTTGACATTGCCTGATTTGTCGGATTATAATTTGATGAATTCTCGGGAGAAGTTGGAAGCCGAAGTTTTGGCAGGAGCCTTTATTGGAGAAACAGAGCTTGACAAGCGTAGTCTTTACCAAGAATATATGGAGAAATTGACGGCAGTAAATAAAGGTATGGATACCGATTGGTTGGCTCAACCTTTATGCGATGAGTTTAATCACAAGCATAGTCTTTATGTTGAAGGGGGAAGTCAGGAATTACGTTTTGGTGTGAGTTTCAAATATGATTCACAGGGAGGAGTAATGAAAGGTTCTTCTCGTGATCGTGTAGGTGCGGGATTGGATTTGGGATACCGAATGAATTCAGTACAAATCAAAAATCAGATTACTTTTGACCGGGTGAAAGCTGTAGATTCTCCTTATGGCAGCTTTAGCGATTATGCCAAGATATTACCGTATAGTACACCTTATGATGAAGAAGGTAATTTGGTGCAAAAATTCCCTTACTGGCATGTGGGAAGCGATAAAAATCCTTTGTACGAGGCATTGAAAACCAATAATTTCAGTAAAAACGGATACACTGAATTTGCGAATAATCTTTCTGTCGATTGGTATATACGGGACGATTTGCAATTCAAGGGACAATTTGCCATATCTAAGTATGATTCGGATTCGGAAGTGTTCTATGACCCTGCATCGGGGAGATATGTCGTGTCTTTTGAAACAGATATAGCGATAAAAGGCGAGTTAACTCAAACTACATTAGAACGTTTGAGTTGGAACACGAATTTGTATCTAAATTATTTGAAGTCATTCAAGAAACATCATTTGAACTTTTCTTTGGGAGTAAATGTGAAAGAAACAAAATCCAAATTTTCTTCAGCATACTATAAAGGTTTCCCGTCGGGACAGTTGCATTCACCTCAATTTGCAGCAGAAATTGCGGAAAAACCGACTTTCACGGATGACCATAATCGTTTGTTTGGTGCATTTTTGGCTCTTAACTATACTTTTAATGATATTTATTTATTGGATGCTTCTTTCCGGGTGGATGGTTCTTCTGATTTTGGAACGAAAAAGAAGTATGCCCCTTTTTGGTCTTCCGGTGTAGGAATCAATATCCATAATTACGATTTTATGCAACAATTGGATTGGTTGAGTTTGCTGAAAATCAGGGCGACTTACGGGCAAACCGGTAAAGTGAATTTCCCTGCATATGCAGCAAAACAGAGTTATGATATTATCGATCATTGGTATGATACGGGTAATGGCGTCTTGTTAACTTACTTGGGAAACGAGAATTTAAAATGGGAACGTACCAATACATCGGATTTCGGGTTGGAATTGGGCTTTTTGAAAGATCGTTTTCTTGTTAAAGGGACTATTTATAATAAGAAAACCATTGATTTGATCACGGATGTCGATCTGCCGGCTTCTACCGGCTTCGTGTCATATAAAGATAACATGGGAGAAGTCAGTAATAAAGGATTCGAGTTGGATATAAAATTGGACGTGATAAAGAAAAAAGATTTATTTATTTCTTTGTACGGGAATCTGGCACATAACAAAAATGAAATATTAAAAATATCCGAATCGTTGAAAGCTTATAACGAATTGGTAGACCAGCAATTCGCTGCTTACGGGTCTTCGGTTGCCAGTACGAAAGATGCAAAATATTCCAAGCCGTTGATGAAATATGTTGAAGGAGGGGCTATGACATCCATTTTTGGAATGTATTCTTTGGGAATAAATCCGACAGATGGAAAAGAACTTTTCATGAAGGCGGATGGTACGGTTACTTCCACGTGGAATGCTTCCGATCAAATGATTATCGGGGATAGTGAACCGGATGCCCAAGGTGCCTTTGGAGTAAATGCGCAATGGAAAGGTTTCACTTTGTTTGCTTCTTTCTTGTATGAATTCGGGGGAGACGAGTATAATCAGACTTTAGTAAATAGGGTGGAAAATGTAGATATATACGAGTATAATGCAGACAAACGGGTATTAACGGACCGATGGAAAAAGCCGGGAGATATCACGAAATTGAAAGATATTGGAGAACAAGGTATTGTTACTCGCCCGACCTCTCGTTTTATTCAAAGATATAATGGTGTGACGTTTAATTCTTTGACCGTTGGTTATGACTTTGATAAAAAATTGATTGGTAAAATTGGTTGTAGTATGTTACGTATACAATTTAACATGAAGGATATCGCGAAGATCACGAGTGTACGACAGGAGCGAGGTACGGACTATCCTTTTGCCCGGACTTATAACATAACATTAAATGCAAGTTTCTAAATGAGAGTAATTATGAGAAAGTATATATATTTAATGATGACAATCCTAGCCATAGCCTTGTTTTCATCTTGTGATGAATGGTTGGATTTAGAGCCCAGTGACAAAGTGGATGATTCCAAATTGTACGGTACGTACGAAGGATTTCGGAATTCGTTGAATGGAATTTATACTTCGATTTCAGAAGGAGAGCTTTACGGGCGAGAAATGACATGGGGACTGTTGAGTGTTTTGGGGCAGGATTACCTGAGTGGAAGTTCGGGTACGAGTTCAACCTATCAATATGCGCAACAATACAATTACACGAGAAGTACGATTAAGACCATTATTTCCAAAATGTGGTCTAAGAGTTATAATGCAATAGCGAATTGTAACAAGTTAATTCAGGAGATTGATGATAAAGACCCGGGATTTTTTCCTGAAGGAGATATGGAGAAAAATTTAATACTGGGAGAAGCTTTAGCTTTGAGAGGTTTCCTGCATTTTGATATGGTCAGATTATTTGCTCCAGCCCCGGAATCCGGGGATAACGGGGAGTACGTGCCTTATTATGCAACATTCCCTTCTTACTCGGAACCCCGTTTGAGAACCAGTGAAATATTGGAAAAAATTATTATAGATTTGGAAAGGGCGAAGGATTTGGTTATACAGTGGGATACAACAAATTATCGAATTATGAGTTCTGTTTCGGGACGTTTCACGAGAATGTCGACGCCAGAAAGTGGTAATTTTTTTGCCAGTCGGGGTAATCGTTTGAATTTTGTGGCAATCAACGGCATGTTGGCAAGAGTGTGCCTTTATGCAGGGCAGTTGGATAAAGCGAAAAAATATGCTCTTTATGTTTATGAAAATTTCGGACCGGAAGGAAAGAATAAATGGAGTTCTTCAGCATGGTTTAAATTTACGGCGACAAGTAATATCGGGTCTTCGACTGCATCGAGCAATTATATAAAATTATTTGATGATGTAATCTTTTCTCTTTATGATGATTTACTCTTATCGCATATTTCAACTTATAAAGGGTCTTCTGTGTATATGAGATTGAATATGAATATATTTGATTTCGGTGCTTATGATGATACTGATGATGCTCGGGCAAAATTGATCGTTAAAGACAATGGTAATAAGGAAGTCTGTCAGAAATGGCTGGATACCGGTGCTGCAACATCGATTAATATCAAGTGCCAGTATAGAATGTTGCCCAATTTGCGGATGAGCGAGATATATTACATCTTGAGTGAATGTTACTATGCTGAGGGTAACACGGTGGAGGCAGAACGACTTTTGAATTACGTGAGAAATAGTCGAGGAGCAAAACGTCAAGTAAGTGGGACTACGCCGGCACAATTCAAAACAGAGTTGATGTGGGAGGCTCGTAAAGAGTTTATGACTGAAGGACAGACTTTTTTTGTTTATAAACGATTGAATGAGAATATAAAGATCGGTAGCCAAGTGATTCCAATGAAAGATAATTTCGTGTTCCCGTTACCGGATAATGAAACGATTTTCTAATTCAAAAATATAAGATGATGAAAAAGTATATTTATATATTATTCCTCGTGTTAGCTATTACGGGATGTGAGAAAGAAGAAATGGAAACTTATGTCGGTTTTAATTACGTTCAGTTCGTGGATTCATATGCCGATTCAACGACGCTTTCGTTCTTTTTTTATCCGGGGCAGACAGAGTTGAAATATCCTTTGGGAGTCAAATTGTTAGGGGTAATGCAAGGTGAAGATGTTCATTATAAATTGAGAGTTGTAAAGGAAGAAACGACAGCGTCCCTCGATATGTATGATATTCCCGAGTCACAAGTACTACATGCTGGCAACGTGACAGACAATGCCGATATTCTATTTAAGAAATCGGGAGAATTGGATATGAAGGCTTTTCGTATCGTGATCGACGTGGTTGATTCTGATGAAGCGTTGGCAGGGGAAACGCTCTATTGCCGGAAGGTTTTTTGGATATCAAACATGATCGCCCAACCGGAATGGTGGGATGCCGATATCGTAAAGTCTTTTCTGGGAACTTATTCGGATGAGAAATTTGAAGAATTTATCAAAATCGCGGGAACGGGAGATTTAAGTGGTAAATCCCCGGACGAGAAACGAGCTTTAGTCTTAAAATTCAAGTATTATTTGCAAAAAAGAATAGATGATGGCGATCCGGTAAAAGAGCTGGACGGTTCAAACATGACAGTCCCTATTCTTGGTTAGTTATTCACTTAATAAGTATGAGATTATGAAGATACGAATTTTATTATATGCGTTGATCGGTGTTTGGTTGTTTGCCTCGTGTTTTGATGATGAAGGCAATTATAATTACGTCGAAGATCGTGGTGTATGGGGTGATCTGAATGTTATTTCCACGTATATCGGGGAAGAAATAGAGATAGCACCTGAAATGCATTATGGTGATTTGAAAGATACAATGGATGTTAGTTTTGTCTGGTTCGTGAAAGATACGGTTATATCGACAGATCGAACCTTACATTTTAAAGGAGAAAAAAGTGAGACTGTTAATTGTTATCTTTACGTGACGGATAACGGCACAGGGATCGCTTCTGCAACTTATTTCCAAATTAAAGTGCTTTCACCTTTCGCAACCGGATGGTCTATTCTTTACCAGAGAAATGGGAAATCCGAGATTGGGCATATCTCTATGTTGGAAAAGGAAGTCGAGGGAAATGTGGTGGAGATAGAATACCGGGTTTATGAAGATTTATATAAGCAGCAGAATGGTGGGATGGAATTAGGAAGTCAGCCTGTGAAATTAATCGAGCATTATAGTCTGGCTGAAACTCCTAGCGAAGTGTTGGTTATTCAAAAAGGAGGACAAGGAAACGTGGAATTGGATGGTAATTCTTTCCAGCGGGTGTTAAACATTTATCAGGAATTTATAGGGGAGCAGTTGCCGACAGGCTTCTCCCCGACGGATTACGTGTATCTTTCCTATTTGCATTTTATCCGGAATAGTGATGGGAATTTATATTCTCGCTTGGTGACAAACCCGAGGGATGGGTTTCATGTGGCTCAGTTTAATAATACCCCGGTGTATGTTGCAGGTGGATTACGGGTGGAGCAGGTCTTTCCTTCGGCATACTATACGACGGATATGGTGATTCTGTATGACGGTTTGAATAAACGGCTTCTTCCTTTCGGCACCCAAGTGGCTACTAACACGGGGAATATAGGCGAACTGATATTCACGGGGACTTATCCTGATGGATATACGCGTCTGGATAATTTCGGGGATATGGAAGTGATACACGGAGCTTCATGTAATGATTTTTATAGCGTGTACGGGAATGAGTGCGACTATTCAATGATATTGAAAGAACCGCAATCAGGAAAATACTACTATCAAACTTTCCATGTGCTCTATAAGAAGCCTACTTTCACGGTAACTATTCCGGAAAAGGATGCTTGTGTTGAGTTTCCCGGGGAGAATTTACTTACCGAAAAGACCTTGTTCTGGTTGTTGAAACAAAGGGCATATCTATTCTTTACTGCCGGTACGAATAATGATAAACTGTATTATTATGATACCAAAAAGAAGTCCGTGCATCTGTATAAAGATTTTGATGGCGTGGAGATTGTTGCTATGCATCCGAACAAAGGATTTACCCAGTTAGGGGTTGGGCTTAAAAACGGAACATTCACGCTGTTTGATATCACGGATGCGACATTTATTTCCGGGCAACCTAACGTGATTTACAGTAAAGATGGTTTCGGGGAAATCGTGGATGTAATTTATCGCTACGGAGTGCGCAAAGAGTATTGGATGTAAATGAATTTATCAATTCATCTTTCATGGGGTGGTTCGTACTACCCCATGGGATACTTATCAAATATTTAATTAAAACTAATGTTATGAAATCACTGTTTATTTTGTGGATGATATGGGTATTTTTAGTACCATATCCTATGAATTTGTATGCTAGAAAAAAGGACAAGAATGCCACTAAAGAAGTAAAGCAAAAAGAATCGGCTTATGAAAAACTCTTTAGTGGGCACAAAAAGGAAACCGTCAAGGGAATGTTGACGATTTATAAGATGGAAGGGAAAATATATTTTGAGATTCCCTTGAATTTATTGGGACGGGATATGTTGTTAGGTTCAACGGTATCAGAGATTAATGATAATGGTGATGCTTTGGTCGGACAAAAACCGACGAAACCGCTCCATGTGAAATTTGTGAAACATGATAGTACGATACAATTGTTGGAATATACATCATTGAACTCTTTATACGATCCGGAATACAAACAGATTGAGAAAGCGATAAAATTGAATAACGCCCCGGCTGTTTTCCAAAGTTTTAAAATTGAGGCTTTCAGTCCGGATAGTTCTGCCGTTGTTGTAGAAGTGACTCCTTTGTTCACCACGGATATTAAATCACTTCAGCTTTTTGATCCTTACGGGGATAATATGTTCTTTGGATTAGCAACCCGAACCTCAACATTCCAAAAGGATTTGGCATGTTTGAACGAGATCAAGGCTTTCGAGGATAATGTTTCTGTAAAATCGACTTTAACTTACATGTCCGATATCAAAATATTAGGATTGTTTTTGTGGAAGAAAGATAAACCGACAACGGCTAAGATGACAAGGACGTTTTTGTTATTACCGGAATACCCCATGCGTCCTAGGATTGCAGATCCCCGAATCGGAATTTTTTACACGGGTAACGAGTACTTCACTGCAAAGGAGGATCGGGTGAAAGCGTTGTATTATGCCAATCGTTGGCGTTTGGAACCTGTTGACGAAGTGGCGTACAAACGGGGAGAACTTGTTGAACCCCAAAAGCCAATCGTATTTTACGTGGATGATGCTTGCCCGACAGAATGGCGGGAAGCTGTGAAATTGGGAATAGAAGAATGGAATGCGGCTTTTGAAAAGATCGGTTTTAAAAATGTTGTACGAGCATTGGATTTCCCGAAGGATGATCCGGAGTTTGATCCGGATAATTTGAAATACTCCTGTGTGCGTTATGCTCCCACGTGGACGGCTAACGCGATCGGACCCTCGTGGACAGATCCTAGAACGGGCGAAATTATCAATGCTTCAGTCTACTTGCATCACAACATTGTAAAGTTACTAAATAATTGGCGGTTTATTCAAACGGCACAGGTAGATCCCTCTGTTCGAGTAAAAGTTTTACCCCATGAGGTGAAAGCAGATGCTCTTAGGTATGTTGTCGCTCATGAAATCGGTCATTGTTTGGGATTGATGCACAATATGTCAGCTTCTGCTGCTTTTCCGGTGGATTCATTACGTTCCGTAACTTTTACGAACAAATATGGAACGACAGCCTCTATTATGGATTATGCCCGTTTTAATTACGTGGCGCAGCCCGAAGACAAAGGGGTTAAACTTACACCGCCTCGCTTGGGAGAGTATGATTATTACGTGATTAAATGGCAATATACGCCTTTGTTCGTTTCTCCTGATGAAGAGGCAACTATTCTAGATAGATGGATTTCGGAAAAAGCGGGGAATCCGATATACAGATACGGGAAACAGCAAATCCGTTCAAAATATGATCCTTCCTCTATGACTGAAGATTTGGGGGATGATCCGGTTAAGGCGGGAGAGTACGGTATTCGGAACTTGAAATATATCATGCAACATTTGAACACATGGTTCGTGAACGATGATAAAGATTTTTCACATAGGGAAATACTTTATGGGCAATTGATTAATCAATTCAAACGTTATTTGAATAATGTGATGATGAATATCGGGGGGATGTATTTGTACGAGAAAAACGAGGGAGACCCGTATCCTACTTATAAGTCTGTGCCAAAAGAGGTGCAACGGAAATCTTTACAATTCTTGTTGGAGCAATTGAAAGATGTTTCTTGGTTAGAGAACGAAACGATGGTGAGAAATTTTTCTTTGGACCAATCCCCGGTGAAAGAAATGCAAGTTGGTAAATATTCCGTGTTCAGTAAATTAATGGACAAAAAAAATGCGGTATTGCTATCTTCCGAACGTTCGGATGATCCGTATACATTGAAAGAGTATTTGGATGATCTTTACCAAAGCGTATGGCAAGGAACAGTGACCGGACGTACATTAACAACGGCAGAGAAGAACTTCCAAATTAATTTCATTACAGCCTTGGCAGCCGATGTTGATCCTTCAGTGAAAAAAGGTGCAATGTTCTTTACCGATCCGGAAGCCTTGAAGGAAGGACGGTTGAGTGCCTGGGATAAGGCATACGCGATTTCTTTGGATGATATGATACTTTATAACTCGGGTTTAAACGGAAATGTCGAAAGAATGGGCAATACGATAAAAGAATTGGTGACCATGATAGATGACACGGAAGTATTTGATACTAATGGCTTCGGATGGTTAAGAGAAGTGAAAACCGAGGACGTGTACGATACAAAATCTTTGTATTATAATTATCTGTTGAAAGTGAGAAGTTTACTGGAGAAAAGTCAAAATACTGGCTCACAGGATACGCGTGACCACTATAAGCATATGCTGTATAAAGTGAAAAAGATGTTAGATACTTTTAAATTGTAATTGACACATCTTTACACGGGAAAGAAATGATTATCAAACATTTCTTTCCCGTGTAAGGACTTTTTTCTATTATTTGGTAGAGATAATTTTCCAAAATCTTTCCGTGCAAACATGATTAAATACTATATTTACAACCGTTAAATTGTAAATGTGTTTATTATGTTATTGCGCGGATGTTTAATTATTATTTTGCTGGGTGTGCAGTTTGCTTTCGGGCAACAGAAACCCGATCCTGATTGGGTAAATCAGAAGTTTTCAATGTTCATTCACTGGGGCTTGTACTCGGAACTGGGGGGAGTTTGGAAGGGAGAACCGGTACGGACGGGATACAGTGAGCAGATTCAGTCGTTTGCACGGATTCCGAAAGCGGAGTACGAGGCGGTGGCGAAACAGTTCGAGCCAAAGAAGTGGAATGCGGACGAGGTGGCAGCTTTGGCGAAAGCGGCAGGAATGAAGTCGATAGTGTTCACGTCGAAGCATCATGACGGTTTTTGTATGTACCATTCCAAGTACACGAAATACAATATCGTGGATGCTACCCCGTTCAAACGGGACGTGATGAAGGAATTGTCGGATGCCTGTCAGCGGCAGGGAGTGAAGTTCGCGGTGTATTATTCTTTGATAGACTGGAACTTCCCGGGCAACGGGATCTCTCCTCATAACGCTGATGCTATCTCCCCGAAACATCACGAGTTTAGTATGAAGCAGGTGGAAGAGATCATGACGAACTACGGTCCGATCTCCGAAATTTGGTTTGACATGGGTTCCTTGACGGCGGAGCAGAGTAAGGAATTGTACGACTTGGTGACCCGCTTGCAACCGCGATGTATGGTGAGCGGACGTTTGGGGAATGACCGGGGTGACTTTGCCGTGATGGCGGACAATAAAATGCCTGACCACAAGATCGGGGTGCCTTGGCAAACCGCGGCTTCATTCTTCCATGAAACGTGGAGTTATCGTTCATGGCAGGAACGGGGTAATTTGGATGCGAAGATCAACGAGAAGATAGGCAGTCTGGTCAAAGTCGTAAGCCGGGGAGGGAACTACCTGTTGAATATCGGTCCCCGGGGAGATGGTACCGTCGTGGAGTTCGAGAAGGATGCTCTTTTGGCGATGGGACAATGGCTGAAAAATTACGGGGAAGCGATTTATAGTACCACCGCGAACCCGTTTGACCATGCCCCGGAATGGGGTGATATCACCCGTAAGGGGAACAACCTCTATTTGTTCGTCGAGAAAATGTCGGACAATCGGGAAATCGAGTTAAAAGGCGTGATAGGCAAGGCAAAGCGTGCGACGTTGTTGCTTGACGGCAAGGCGTTGGACACGAAACAAAACGGGCAAACGGTATCCGTGGCCATCCCGCGAACCGTGCAGCCGGATAGGGGTATAATCGTGGTAAAACTTGAATTTGAGGATACATTCCGGGCGGTACCCGACCAAGTTTTAAAAACGAAAGTGTTGACAGCGGTTAACGCTATACCCGTGTACGCGCATTCAAGTATGGATTACTATTCCAGTTACCGGAGTACGGTCGGTTTCGCATGGCATTTCGAGAAGAAGGGGGCAACGGTGACCCCGACGGTTGTTTACACGGCAGGGGATCAGGATCGGGTGGTACGTCTTACGATAGATGGAGAAGTACAAGATGTTACTTTAACAGGTGGTAAAACTCAAGCGTTGAATGGTAACCCCCGATCTTTACACTGGGGCAACGTGTACATGTACAGTGCCCGGGGCGGAGCCTATACCGGTAATGCCGAGGGATTGAAAAAGAATATCGATATCATCGGGGATGGTTGGAAATCCCGTCAGGACTTAAAGCCGGGCGAGGAGGTGAAAATTCCGGTAGAAGAAAAGGAATCCGTGGAGATTTTACACGAGTTCACGAGTGACCGGGAACAAGATATTCTGGTGGAGATTGCCGTTGCCGACGGTACCCAAGTTATTTTGAACGGGAAACGAGTATCCTTGCGCTCGTACGTGGGAGGAGTGCCCCGGAATAACACGGTGGTGAAATTGCACGTGCAAAAAGGGAAAAATCAATTGATAGTGCAGCTATATAACCGTTACGGGAAAGAAGTTACCTACTTGATGAACCCGAACGTGAAACAAGAAGAGTATAAACTACGTTTGAATCCTATGGAGCTTTACCCGGGAAATATCCATGACTGCACGTTGAAAGAGGCATTCCCGGTGAACAAGAACAGTGACATGGGATTACGGGATACACGGGTAGAATTTGAATAATCAATAATAAAGAGTATGAGAAAGAGATTACGGAAAAAATTGCACAAGGGAGAGTTCCAAGAATTGGGGTTTTCGTTTGAGGCTGTAATTAAGGAAAATGTAGATGACAACGGTTTTGATGCATGGATGAATGAATTGGGAAAGTTATTGAACCAAATGGGCTTGAATATGATAGGTTCCGTGTATTCCGGTGTTTGCGGGGGGACAATTACTCGCCAGCAAGGACGCGTGACCCTGAAAGAATGGGAATTGTTGAGTGCGTGGCTTCGCGAGCATGCTCAAATCTTTGACCAGGTCACCGTGGGCAAGTTGGAAGATCTTTGGCGTGACGACTAAAAATAGCCTGATCGCTTTTCGTTTTATTACAAAATATTTTACTTTTGTCAGTCACTACCCGGGGACAGGTTCTCCGGGTATGTGTTTGAAAGGAAAAGACGACTAGAAAACTGATAATATGAGAAAAACAATTTATTTACCTTTTATTGCATTGGCATTAATGGCTACAAGTTGCAATACCAAAAAAGCAGCCGCTCCCCAAGGGGGTATTCGGGTGGAGAACCTCGATAAGACGGCGAATCCGCGTGCTGATTTTTATCAATACGCTTGTGGAGGTTGGATGGCAGCGAACCCGTTGACCGACGAGTATTCCCGTTTCGGTTCTTTTGACCAGCTGGCGGAAAACAATCGTACGCAAATCAAAAGTTTGATCGAGGACTTGGCTCACAAACAGTCCGAACAAGGGAGCGTTGCCCGGAAAGTGGGTGATTTGTATAATATCGCCATGGATAGCGCGAAGTTAAACGCCGAGGGGATTGCCCCGATTAAGGCGGAACTGGAAAAGATTGCCGCTATTTCCAACCGGAAAGGGCTTCCCCAATTGATCGCGAATATGCATCGTGACGGTTTCGGACCTTTCTTCGGGCTGTACGTGGGGGCTGACGAAATGAACAGTTCCATGAATATAGCCCAACTTTATCAGGGAGGCTTGAGTTTGGGACAACGTGATTATTACATGGAGAATGACGAGCACACGAAAGAAATTCGCGCGAAATTCGAAGAGCACGTGGCTAAGATGTTCCAGCTAGCAGGATTCACGGCAGGGGAGGCTCAAAAGGCTGCCGCTAACGTGATGAAAGTGGAAACCCGTTTGGCTGAAAGCTCAAAATCCATGGTTGAATTGCGTGATCCGCAGGGAAACTATAATAAAATCACGGTGGCTCAATTGCAGAAAGAAGTTCCGGGGATGGATTGGAATACTTATTTCACCACTATCGGGTTGAAAGACTTGAAAGAGGTAAATGCCGGACAGAGCGCTCAATTGAAAGCGGTTGCCGATTTACTGAACAAGGAAAATCTGGATGTGTTGAAATCATACTTGGAATGGAACGTGATTAATTCCGCTTCCGGTTACTTGAGTGATGACTTGGTTGCCCAGAATTTCGAGTTCTACGGTAAAGTACTGTCCGGGAGAAAAGAGATGCAACCCCGTTGGAAACGTGCCGTGAGCACGGTCAACGGCGTGTTGGGAGAAGCGGTAGGCCAGATGTACACGGAGAAGTATTTCCCCGCCGCGGCAAAAGAACGTATGGTGAAATTGGTTGCCAACTTGCAGAAAGCGTTGGGCGAACGTATCCAAGGTTTGGCATGGATGAGTGACGAAACAAAAGCGAAAGCGCAAGAGAAGTTGGCTGCATTCCACGTGAAGATCGGTTATCCCGACAAATGGAGAGATTATTCCAGCTTGGAAATCAAGGATGATTCTTACTGGAATAACATCGTTCGTTCCAATCATTTCGATTATGACTACATGATCTCTAAAGCCGGCAAACCGGTGGATAAAGACGAGTGGTTGATGACTCCCCAGACCGTGAACGCGTATTACAACCCGACCACGAACGAGATTTGTTTCCCTGCCGGGATTCTTCAATACCCGTTCTTCGACATGAATGCCGATGACGCTTGCAACTACGGGGCTATCGGTGTGGTGATCGGACACGAGATGACTCACGGGTTTGACGATCAAGGTCGCCAGTACGACAAGGACGGTAACTTGAAAGACTGGTGGACGGCTACTGACGCCGAGAACTTTGAAAAACGGGCCCAAGTATTGGTGGATTACTTCAACAATATCAAAGTATTACCCGATTTGAACGCGAACGGAGAATTGACTTTGGGTGAGAATATTGCCGACCACGGGGGATTGCAAGTGGCTTACACGGCATTGCAAAAAGCGATGGCTGAAACCCCGCTCGGTAACGATGCAAACGGCTTTACCCCGGCACAGCGTTTCTTCCTGTCATACGCTAACGTGTGGGCAGGTAATGTTCGTGACGAGCAAATCCGTCTGCAAACGAAATCCGATCCCCACTCTTTGGGACGCTGGCGTGTAAATGGTGCTCTTCCGCATATCGGTGCTTGGTACGAGGCATTCGGGGTGAAAGAGGGCGATCCGTTGTATTTGCCCGTGGAGCAGAGAGCTTCTATCTGGTAATTTGTAAATAGAATTTATTATGAGGGTGTGTTGAAGCACACCCTCTAGTTCATAAAGTCTAAAAATCCATAAGGTCGTAAGGTCAAATGTGTAGGTGATTTGTATATCATTATATTGAATATCATCGTGTTTTTGACTTTGTGGACTTTAAGAGCCGGAGGCTCGACTTTATGAACTTTATAGACTAGAGGTGTGTTCTGACACACCTCCTTTTTATTTTTAGTAGCGATAGCAGCTATTTTCTCGTGTAGTTATTTGGCTCGTGTTTGAGAAAAATTTCTATCGATTTTAGTTCTCCTATTGTTATTAATCATGATTTTATCAAGTAGTTTTCAAGTATTAAATTTTAAATAATTATTATTTAATTTCTATTTTTCAACTATTATAATAGGCTTTGAATAGGAGATGAATGGGAATTGAATAGGAAATGATACTAATTAACTATAAATATGATAAAATAAAAATACTTATTATTTAACTTTTGTTTTGCTTTTCCGGTCTGTCCTTCTTATCATTTTTGGCATAGGGCTTGTTTTTAACAAACAAATAATATATATTTGTTTGATACTAAAAATAATGGGTCATGGACATAGTTAAACGAGATCGTTTTACCGCACTCTGGAAGAAGTATTTCAATGATGCGGAACTTCCTGTCGCCTTTTATTATTCGAAAGAGAATAATAATGCGACTATCGTAAAAAAAGCCGTGGGACATACTTGTATTATTGCTCAACTCGGACGGGTAAGAAAAGGTGAGCCACTTTGTTTCCTGCCGGATTCGGTCGGTTGCGGAGGGGGAAAATATTACTTGGGATTTAGTGACGGGATGCGTGAAGGGTTCGAGTATTTTTTGTCACACGGGGAGAACGAGCCTCATTGTGAGCGCTATAAACGTACACCGGAACAAGTGAATGCGTTAATGAAAACTATACCGGTGTTGCCGAGGAAAGGTGATTGTCTGGTATTCAAGCGTTGGGATCATTTGACGGAACAGGATGAACCGGAAGCGGTATTTTTCTTCGCGACACCTGATGTACTGTCCGGTCTTTTTACTCTAGCCAACTTTGACAGTACCAAGCAAGAACCGGTGATCTCTCCTTTTGGAGCGGGATGTACCTCTATTATTTATTATCCTTACCGGGAACAACTGGAGGGGACGCAAAGAGCCGTGATCGGGATGTTTGACCCGTCGGCGAGAAAATGTATCACGAATAATTTAATATCGTTTGGCGTGCCTATCACGAAATTCATGGAAATGATCGACCAGATGGAGGAGTGTTTTCTGGTAACCGACACGTGGAAGGTGATACAAAAGCGGATTTGATGGGGGCGGGGTGTACTTTGAGGGCGTGTATCTCTTTTTATAGAATGTACATGGCTCCTGCGTTGGCGGTGTCTTGCTCTTGCGGGGGAATTATGTATGCGTATAGCATGAAAGCACCTGCCGTCATCGGGGTAATTATAGTCGCCACGTTTTGGTTCAAGGTGGCGACTATGGCGTTTTTCTATTTTACCATGAAACGGAAAGCGAGGAAAATCTTCTATTATTACAAGAACGTGGGGGTGTCTGTCCGGTGGTTGTGGGGAACGACTTTGCCGTTTGACTTCCTGACATACGTGGCGGCTTTGTTTGTCGGTTATTACATAAGGTGATGCATAGACTTGATATAAGTAATCTCCGTTTGGAGTATGGTTTTAAACGTGTACTGTGGGATGTGTTTTTGCGTTGCGAGACGGGAAAAGTACTCGGTCTGTTAGGACGGAACGGTTGCGGCAAGACCTGTTTGATGAAAGCCGTGTACGGAGAATTGAAATTGCGGGATCAATACGTGGGGATTGACGGAAAGGTTTTGTTGACAAGCGAGAGGCGACCGGAAGATATGCGTTATTTACCCCAGCACGATTTTATTCCTTCCGGTTTGTCCGTGAAGCGGGTGTTTGGTGATTTTGGCGTGGATTTTGAACGGTTTGTAACGGACTTCCCGGAGTTTGAGCAAGTTTACCGGAAACGGATAAAGGCGTTTTCCTCGGGAGAACGGAGAATAATCGAGGCGTATTTGATATTGACTTCCGAAACGAAGTTTTGTTTGTTGGATGAGCCTTTTTCTTTTTTGATGCCGTTGCACGTGCAGAAAATGAAAGAAATTATTCACCGGGAAAAAGCGACGAAAGGTATACTGATTACCGATCATTATTTCGAGGACGTGATGGAGGTTAGCGACGAGTTGTTCGTCTTACGGGGTGGAAAGACTTGGAAAGTAAACGAGCGTAAGGATTTGGAATTACTGCAATATATAAAAGAGTCAGATGGAATTCAAGACAGATGAACAGACATTGAATGACCTTGAGTTATTCGCCGCGAGAGAGGGAAAAAGTGTCTTTTCCTATTTCGATTATGCCCGCTCGGATGGGGGGCGGGCGTACATGAAAAAGTTATTCGAGAATCCGTTGGCTGACGCGGAGCGTATTCGGGAACGGGTGGAGGCTATCGTTTATTTGCAGCGGTTGCCTTTCTTCTTGGAAATACGGCGGGATGAATTGAGTTTTATCGAGATATATTTGCAGCAGAAGGAGGTGCCTAAACGGGACGTGCTTCATTTGACGAAACGTGCCGTGGCGGGATGGGTGAAGCCGGATAACGATCACTACGTGCGTCAGCGTGCCGTGTCCTATCTGGGGCGGTTGATTCACGAGTTGGCTGTTTTTATGGATGATGTACCTGCGGTTCGGGTGCCGAAGATCATGCGGGAATTGAAAAAGCAAGTGGCTAAGGTGCTCTCTCGTCCCGGTATGCGCTATCTGGCAAACCGGAAAAAGGACACTTTCTGGTCGAGAGAGAAGTTAGACTTTTATTTCCGGGGAGAAGAAGCGGATGCTGTACGGACTGTGTTGGATACGCTTTATATGCTGGAAGCTTTACGGACAATAGGACACGTTGCGCTGGAGCATGGTTTTGCTTTCCCGGTTTTTGTCGAGGAGAGAAGAAAGATAGAAATAGAGGGTTTGTTTCATCTTTTTTTGCCTGATCCGGTGAGGAATGACGTGCGGATAGATGATAAACGTCACTTGTGTTTCTTGACAGGACCGAATATGGCAGGGAAATCGACTTATATGAAGGCTTTCGGGGTGGCGGTGTATTTGGCACATTGCGGTTTTCCGGTTCCCGCGTGCAGAATGGAACTTT
Source organism: Butyricimonas hominis (assembly GCF_014287455.1). NCBI lineage: Bacteria > Pseudomonadati > Bacteroidota > Bacteroidia > Bacteroidales > Odoribacteraceae > Butyricimonas > Butyricimonas hominis. The sequence goes on along the minus strand of NZ_JACOOH010000007.1, from coordinate 254,525 downwards.
CCGTGTTCCGTGGATTGTTCACGACGATTAATTTGTCTGATAATTTGTCATTGGGGTATAGCCATTATTATAATGAGGTGGCGCGGGTGAAGTACGTGGTGGAACGAGTGCGTGAAGCGGGGGACGTGGTGGTTGTGTTTGATGAATTATTCCGGGGCACTAACGTGAAGGATGCTTACGATGCTTCGTTCGCGGTGGTGGACGGACTGGCACGGTTGAAACAGGGAGTATTTGTTATTTCATCGCATATTGTGGAGGTGGCGGAGGCGTTAAAACGAGAGTCTTCGGTGGACTTCCGGTTTTTCGAGATCAATATGGAAACCGGAGAACCTCGCTACACGTATCGTTTGCGGGAAGGTGTTTCTGACGAACGTATCGGGATGTGTATTTTGAGAAAGGAGAGGGTGGTAGCTTTAATAGAGGAGTTGACGAGGAATCCGTCGTGAGAGAAAAGCAATTTATATTTGATACCCGCTTTGTCGAAAAAATTGTAACTTTGTAAGGAGGATGATTATTTGTATCATGGTCAGAATACTTTCCTTATTTGTTTGTATTCGTGAAAATATTTACTATTTTTGCCTCCGTGAAATGTTTCTTCGGGGCAGGGTGCAACTCCCTACCGGCGGTTATAGTCCGCGACTCCCTTTCGAGGGACTGATTCAGTGAAATTCTGGAACCGACGGTTAAAGTCCGGATGATAGAAGAGATGTTGATTGTAATTGATATTATATTAGTACAATATAAATCTATGCCCCGAATGTATTACATTCGGGGTATTTTGTTTTTGGAAAGGAGTAACACGTATGGTAAAACAGAAAGATATCGAGTACATGAGGCGGGCGATAGAACTTGCCGAACAGGGAGCGGGATTCGTGAATCCCAACCCGATGGTGGGAGCCGTGATCGTGAAGGGGGGACGAGTGATAGGTGAAGGTTGGCACGAGCGTTACGGGGAGTGGCATGCGGAACGGAATGCGTTGAAAAATTGTACGGAAGATGCCCGGGGTGCGACGATGTACGTGACTTTGGAGCCGTGTTGCCATTACGGGAAAACTCCGCCTTGCACGGAGGCGATTATCGAACACGGAATTGAACGGGTATTTGTCGGGATGCCTGACCCGAACCCGTTGGTGGCGGGAAAAGGATTGTCTTTATTGAGAGAAGCGGGGATAGAAGTGGTTTGTGGGGTTGAAGAAGAAGCGATACGGGAGCAAAACAAGATATTTTTGAAGTATATAGCGACACGGCGTCCGTGGGTAATATTGAAGACGGCGATGACGTTGGACGGAAAGATAGCCACGTGGTCGGGCGATTCGAGATGGATCACCGGTACGGAAGCACGGGCTTACGTGCACGAGTTGCGTCATCGTCTGATGGCGGTAATGATTGGTATCGGTACTGCCGTGGCGGATGATCCGTTATTAAACTGCCGGATAGAAGGGCGGGGAGTGCGTCAGCCGATACGGGTTATCGTGGATAGCAATGCCCGTTTGGGATTGGATAGCCAAATTGTGAAGACCGCGGGTAAATATCATACGATTGTGGCTCATACCCGCTTTGCTGCGGAGGAACGTTTGGAAGCGTTGAAGCAAGCGGGTGTTGAAACTTTGCTTTGCGAGGAGAAAGAAGGATTGGTAGACGTGGATAACTTGCTTTTCTTACTAGGACAAATGGGGGTGGATTCCATTTTGTTGGAAGGCGGTGGAGGTTTGAACTACAGCTTTCTTGCCGGTGGTTTCACGGATGAAGTCTACTCTTTTATCGCCCCGAAGATAGTGGGAGGCGAAAAAGCCAAAACCCCGGTGGAAGGTGTCGGTATTGAAAAAATGGCAGATGCCGTCACTTTAGAAAGAACAGACGTGTTGTGTTTGGGACAGGACATACTCGTGAAGCTAAAAGTTAAAAATTAAAAGATAATAGATTTGGTGATTTAAAAGCGGGGGATTTGAGCGGGGAAATCTAAAATCTAAAATCATAAATCTAAAATTAGTATGTTTACAGGAATAATAGAAGAAATAGGAACAATAAAAGGTATCAAGCGGGGAAACCGGAGTGTGGTGCTGGAGGTGAAGGCGAAAAAGGTGTTGGAGGATTTGAAAGTGGGTGATAGCATTGCCACGAACGGGGTTTGCCTGACGGTGATTTCTTTTGATAGCGGAAGTTTTTGTGCGGATGTGATGCCGGAAACGATGCAGCGCAGTAATCTCGGAGAGTTACGCGCAGGTAGTCCCGTGAATCTGGAAAGAGCGTTGAGTTTGAACGGTCGATTGGGGGGACATATTGTTTCGGGACACGTGGACGGGATGGGAAAGATCGTGGGGCGAGAAAAGGATGAAAATGCGATACGGGTGACGATTGCGACCTCTGGCGAATTGTTGCGGTATATTGTGGAGAAGGGGTCTATCACGATTGACGGGATTAGTCTGACCGTGGTGTCGGTATCGGATAGCGTATTTACCGTTTCTGTTATTCCTCACACGCGGGATGAAACGACCTTGGTAAAGAAACAGGTCGGGGATAACGTGAACTTGGAGAATGACGTGATTGCCAAATACGTGGAGAAGTTAATGCGTCCGGCATCTCCCGCGGAGCCTAAGGGTGGATTGACGTTGGATTTTTTGTTGGCGAACGGGTTTTGAGAATTTAAAATATAGAATTTAAAACAAAGATATGGAAGATTTCAAGTTTAGTACGATTGAAGAGGCGATAGCCGATTTGAGAGCCGGGAAAATGATTATCGCGGTGGATGATCCGGATCGTGAGAACGAGGGGGATTTGATTTGTGCCGCGGAGTTTGCCACGTTGGAGAACGTGAATTTTATGGCATCATACGCTAAAGGTTTGATTTGTATGCCGATGAGCAAGGCTTTGACGACAAAGTTAGGCTTGGAACAAATGGTGACCACGAATACGGATAATCATTGTACGGCTTTCACCGTGTCAATTGACCACGTGGATACAACCACGGGTATTTCCGCGTTGGAGCGTTCGGTTACGGCAATGAAGGCGGTAGAGGATGATGCCAAGCCAGCGGATTTTCGTCGTCCGGGACATATGTTCCCGTTGGAGGCGAAGAAAGGCGGTGTGTTGGAGCGTATGGGACACACCGAGGCCACGGTGGATTTGATGCGGATTGCCGGGTTGAAAGAGTGTGGGTTGTGCTGCGAGATCATGCGGGAGGATGGGACGATGATGCGTACTCCGGAATTGATGGAATTCGCTAAAGCACACGGGATGAAGATGATTACCGTGTCGGATTTGATTACTTATCGTCGGCAGACGGAGATGCTCGTGGAACGGGTGACAGAGGCGGATATGCCCACGAAGTACGGTTTCTTCAAAGCGTACGGGTACGTGAATAAGATTAACGGGGAGCATCACGTGGCGTTGGTGAAAGGTGACGTGACGGATGGCGAACCTGTTTTGTGTCGGGTGCATTCGGAATGTCTGACAGGCGATGTGTTCGGTTCCTTGCGTTGCGATTGTGGCGACCAGCTTGCCGAGGCGATGCGCCGGATAGGCGAGAGAGGTCGTGGCGTGTTATTGTATATGCGTCAGGAAGGTCGCGGTATCGGGTTGATTAATAAGCTGAAGGCTTACCACTTGCAGGACGAGGGAATGGATACGGTGGACGCGAATCTGGCACTCGGTTTTAAAGCCGATTTACGGGAATACGGTACCGGGGCAGAGATTCTCGCTGATCTTGGCGTGAAGAAAATGGTATTAATGACCAATAACCCGTTGAAAATTAACGGGCTGACAGGGTACGGGATCGAGATCGTGGGACGTGAACCGATAGAGATGACGTGTAACGAGAAAAACGAGTTCTACATGTACACGAAGTACAAGAAAATGGGACACATGCTTCATGTGCGTGAACGCGAAGAGGTAGAGAGATTGAAAGAAGAATTGAAAAACAAATAAATATAGAAAACGATGAATTTACTCGAAGGAAAATTATTAGCAGAAGGACAGCGCATCGGTATCGTTGCGGGACGTTTTAATGAATTTATTACCAGTAAATTGTTGGGTGGGGCAGTAGATGCTTTCAAGCGTCATGGCGGTGACGAGTCGAATATTGATTTGGCTTGGGTTCCCGGTGCATTCGAGATTCCGCTGGTTGCTAAGAAAATGGCAGAAACAAAGAAGTACGATGCCGTGATTTGTTTGGGTGCCGTGATTCGCGGTGCAACTCCTCACTTCGACATGGTCGCTAACGAGGCTACCAAAGGTATTGCTAACGTGGGTTTACAAACCGGGGTACCGATTATTTTCGGTGTTTTGACTACCGACACGATTGAACAAGCCGTTGAGAGAGCCGGAACGAAAGCCGGAAACAAAGGTTTCGAGGCTGTAACCACGGCAATCGAGATGATTGATTTGTTGAAGCAGATTTAAGACAATAAATGATAAGTGAAGAAAAACGTCGCTCTCACGAGTGGCGTTTTTTTTAAGGTATATTTCCTATATCTACTGAAGACCTATCGTAATCCTACCGAAGAACTAGGGTAATCAGTACGTGGTGCTGTGTTTGCTGCGGCGAATACCCGGGGTTTCTATATGGGAGATAATAGGATGTTCGGGAAATAAACGGAGGACAACCGGAGATGGGGGATGATTACGGTATTATTTGGGTAGGATTACAATGGGTTCTCGATAGGAATTACAATAAAGGGGCTGCATCAGAATTTTGATACAGCCCCTAATCGAGTTCTTTTGAACGTTATTTCTTTTTCGGCATTTGTTTCATGCGTTGTTCTTGCATCCGTTGCATATCTTCCAGTCTTTGTTGGAACTTGGATTTCTTCACAGGTTTCGTTTTGGCGAGTTCTATTTGTTTCAATAGTTTCTCGTCGTTGACGAATTTACGGATAGCCCAAGTTTGCACGATGGTGATCAACGTGGCGATGAAGTAGTAGTAACTCAAACCGGACGAGTAGCTGTTGAAGATGAACAGGAACATGATAGGCATGATATACATCATGGTCTGCATACCTTTCATTTGGTCGTTTTGCGGTTGGTTCTTACTGTTATACCACATGTACAGGATGTTCGTGATTGTCATTAACAAACAGAATAAGCTGACATGGTTGCCGTAGAACGGGATGTTGAACGGCAGCGTGGCGATAGAGTCGTATGACGCGAGGTCGGTAGCCCACAAGAAACTCTTCTGGCGCAATTCGATGGCACCGGGGAAGAAGTAGAAGAGGGCGATCAAGATCGGCATTTGTAATAGCATTGGCAAACAACCGCCCATGGGGTTGACTCCCGCCTTTTTATACAGTTTCATGACTGCCTGCTGGCGTTCCATGGCTTTGTCGGCAGGGATTTTCTTGTTGATTTCGTCAATCTGCGGTTTGAGTACCCGCATTTTCGCCTGTGACATATAGGATTTATAGGTCAAGGGGAAGAGTACCAATTTAATGATCAACGTCAACAGGAAGATGATTAAACCGTAGTTCAGTGTCACGTTTGATTCCAAGAAGTTGAAAATCGGAATGACCACGTAACGGTTAAACCAAGCAATCCATTTCCACCCGAGGTTGATCAGTTGGGGAAGTTCTATGTCTTTTCCGTATTCTCTCAGTATCGGGTAGGAGTTCGGTCCGAAGAAGAATTGCATATCGTATTTCTCGATAGCTTTTCCCGTGTAAGGGAGAGATATTTCTGCCTCGGCGTTCTTCAAGTAGCCCGGGGTATTGTTTGTCGTGTTGGAAACATCGGCGTTTGGAAACGACTCTTTGGCGATAAGTACCGAGGAGAAGAATTGTTGTTTGAATGCAATCCATTTCACGCTCGTTGCCAGATCGGTCTTCTCGTCGCCGGTAAGTGACAAGTGTTCCACGTCGTTGTTCGAGAAGTTATAGTAGACTCCCGTGTAGCGACTTTCGAAATCACGGCTCTTTTCCAATTGCGGCATATCCACTTTCCAGTAAAGGGTCAGGAAATTCGTGTTGGCGGCAATGACGTCGTTAAGGTTATAGGTGTTGATATTGAAATCGACCATATAGGAGTCGGGTGCCAGCCTGTACTCAAATTCGAGGTATTTGTTTTCTTCCACGTATGCACGCATGGTGAGCACTTGCTCGGAATTTGCGGCGATTAGGTTTTTCTGGTTCGTGCTGGGAACAAAGATCAAGTCTTCGGTGTTGATCTGTTTATTTCTGGCATAGAAATTCATTCCCAAGGCATTCTTGTTTTCTTTCCACAATACAAGCGGGAGTGAGTCGTGAGTACGGTAGTCTTTCAAGTCCACGTAGTCAATCCGTCCGCCTTTGGTGTTGATATGCAATTTGATTTTGTCATTTTCCAGCGTGTATTGTTCCTCGACAGCCGAAGAGTCTTGCGTGAAGACACTTGTAGCGGTTTGAGCCGTTGCCTCCTGTTGTGAAGCGAAATCAGCTTCTCTCTGTTTCTCCAGCGCGGCGGCTCTTTGAGCCTCCACTCTCGCTATGGAGTCACGGCGGTGTATTTGCCGCAATTCCTCTTTCGATGGGCTCATGAAATAAGAGTAGCCGATTAGCATTAACGCGATAACGACTAAACCGGTTATTGTATTTCTATCCATATACTGATTTTAAATTTTATGATTTATTGATTCTGTGATTTATTGATTCTGTGATTTATTGATTCTGTGATTTATTGATTCTGTGATTTATTGATTGCCGATTCTGTGATTCTTGTAATCTGGGAATCATTGAATCGGCAATCACGGAATATCATGATAAACACGCTTTTACAAATGCCACGAACAAGGGATGCGGGTTGGTTACCGTACTCTTGTATTCCGGGTGGAATTGAGTTCCCACGAACCATTTGTGCGTGGGGATTTCCACGATTTCGGTCAACCCTGTTTCCGGGTTTACCCCTGTCGTGATCATTCCGGCTGCTTCGAATTGGTCGGTGTATTCTCCATTAAATTCGTAGCGGTGGCGATGTCTTTCTTCAATCTCTTTCGAGCCGTATGCTTCCATGGCCTTGGAACCTTCTTTTAACACGCACTTGTAGGCTCCCAGACGCATGGTACCTCCCTTGTCGGTTACTTCTTTTTGCGATTCCATGAGGTCTATCACGGGATATTTGGTTTTTGGTGCCATTTCCGTAGAATCGGCTCCTTCAAGATGCATCACGTTGCGAGCGTATTCGATAACAGCCATTTGCATTCCGAGGCAGATACCGAGGAACGGGATGTTATTGGTGCGGGCGTATTCGATAGCCAGCAGTTTGCCTTCTATACCGCGTTGCCCGAAACCGGGAGCAACCAAAATGCCGTCAACGTCCTTGAAGAGTTCGCAGATATTGTCTACATGGATATCATGGGCACTGTGCACCCATTTGATATTCACTTTGCAGTCGTTGGCTGCACCGGCATGGATGAATGATTCCACGATAGATTTGTACGCGTCGTGTAATTCCACGTACTTACCCACGAGGGCAATGTTTATTTTGCGATTGTAGTTTTTGAATTTGTACAGGAAACGCTCCCATGATTCCAAATCCGGCTCGTGTTTTAAAGGTAATCCCAGTTGGGAGAGTACGATCTCGTCGAGTTTCTCTTCCCGCATTTTGATGGGCACCTTGTAAATGGTGTCGACGTCGATGGATTGAATGACAGCTTTCGGGTCTACATTACAGAATAAGGCTACTTTTCTCCGAATGTCGGAACCCAGTTCATGTTCCGTGCGCAACACGATGATATCCGGTTGTACCCCGTTTTCCAAAAGGGCTTTCACGGAATGTTGCGTGGGTTTGGTTTTCAATTCTCCCGACGCGGTGAGATAAGGAACCAAGGTCAAATGGATGAACACGGATTTCTCCCCGAGCTCCCAGCGTAACTGGCGAACGGCTTCGATGAACGGCAGCGATTCGATGTCGCCCACGGTTCCCCCGATCTCGGTGATAACGAAATCGTAGTCACCTTGGCTGCCGAGAAGTTTTATATTTCGTTTGATCTCATCCGTGATATGCGGAATGATTTGTACGGTTTTTCCCAGATAATCTCCGCGGCGTTCTTTGGTAATCACGTTCTGGTATATGCGTCCGGTCGTGATATTGTTGGCCTGTGAAGTGGGGATGTTCGTGAACCTTTCGTAATGTCCCAAATCCAAATCGGTTTCCGCACCGTCATTGGTCACGTAACATTCTCCGTGTTCATAGGGATTCAAGGTTCCGGGATCTACATTAATATACGGGTCCAGTTTTTGGTTCGCGACTTTATAACCTCTTGACTGGAGGAGTTTGGCTAGCGAGGAAGCAATGATTCCTTTCCCCAAAGATGAGGCAACTCCACCCGTAACGAATACATATTTTGTTGACACGATATAAATATTTTATAATTGTTTCTATATTCTACATCCAACGACTTGAAAATACTTGAACTGTTTGTTATTCTGCTGAATAACAAGCAAAATGATCAAGTATGTCGAAACTTAACGACAAAAGTAAGAAAAAATATGATACAAACATAAAAAGAGGGGCAACTGTGTGCCCCTCTTTTTATCTTTCTTAGATCATGCCGTCGATAAGTTTTAGCTTTTCTTGCATCAGACTTAGTTTGTGGCGGGCGTTTTCGATCTTGGCGGTAAATTCCCGGATTAAATCTTCCGATTTGTTGGACTTGGAGAAGAACCCGATATTGTTCTCCCAAGCGTGCAGGTCTGTTTCCAGTTGCTTGATCTTGTTTACCAGTTTTTCCCTTTCTTGGATGATCTTGCTAACCTTGTCGTCGCTGTTGTCGAACGTGTTGATCTTGGATTTGAAGCGTTCGATGTTTTTATCGAATTCGTCAATGTCAAGTAGATCAAAATGTGCGTTGATCAGTTTGCGGAATTCTGTTTGAACCGCGTCCTTCTCTTTGATAGGTACGAATCCGATTTCAGCCCAACGGGTTTGGAATGCTTTCAAAGTTTCGATATCTTCATCCGTGTTGCCTGTCAGTTGGAAGTTGCGCACCTCTTCAATCAAGGCTTTCTTGAGTTCCAGATTCTTCACTTGATCGGCATTCAAGTTTTTTGCCAATTCGGATTTTCTGTCAAAGAAATAGTCACAAGCGGAACGGAAGCGGTTCCATATTTTATTGGAAACCTTTTTTGGCACGGGTCCGATTGTCTTCCATTCCCGTTGATATTCAATAATCTTGGATGTGGTTGCTCGCCAATCTGTACTTTCTTTTATAGCCTCAACTTTTTCACAAAGAGCTATTTTCTTTGTCAGATTCTGGCTTTGCATATTTTGAATTTCTTGGAAGTATTGGCGTTTCTTGTTAAAGAATGCGTCGCACGCTGCCCGGTATCGCTTGTAAAGGCGATTACGTTCTTTGATAGGAATGGTGCCCGCGTGTTTCCATTCTTCTTGAAGGGCGAGTACTCCGTCTGCTGCCGTGTTCCAATCCGAGATCTTTTCGATGTTCAAGGCGGCGTATTCTTCGAGCTTCCGGCAAATCTCTTCTTTTAATTTTAAATTGTTTTCTTGTTCTTCCCGGAGGGTATCGAAGAATTTATGATACGCGTCATTGATCTTGTCGGTCACTTCTTTGAATCGATTCCACGCCTCTTCTTGATGTTCTTTGGCAACCGGGCCAATCTCTTTCCATTGTGCATGGAGCGATTGCAATTGGCGGAAGGCGTTGCCGACATTGTTATCTTCGAGTAAGGCGGTAGCCTGTTCTATCAATGTATTTTTGGCGTCGAGGTTTTTCTTCAGATCCAAATCACGCAATTCTTTATTGATCTTGACGTAGTTGAAGAAGTTCTCCACGTGGTGGTGGTATGTTTCCAGCAGGTTGTTTGCTTGTGCTTGCGGAACCATACCGGTATTACGCCACCTGTCTTGCAGGTTTTTGAAATCCTGATAAGTTTTATTCAACGATTCCTCGTGTTGGATCAAATCTTTGAGTTCCTCTATGATCTGGAGTTTATCTTTTAAGTTTTGTTCTTTTTCCTCTTCCAGTTTTTTATAAAATTCCGTTTTCTTTTCGCGGTAGGTTCTGTACACGCTATAAAAACGCTCCTTGGAATTGTCTTGATAATCGAATGTTTCCGCCGGACTTCCGTCTTTCGTGTACTCGGCGAGAGCTTTGTCGTATTCTTTCTGGTATTGTGCTTCGAAAACTTGCGGCAGGCTGTCCAGTACCTTCAAGCGTTGCACGGGAAAGTCGTCGATCAGAGCTTTCATGTGAGAGATGATCTCATCCGTGTTAAAACTGGAGAAATCCCATACCGGAACTTCTTTTTCGGGGGTTTTCTCGATAGGTGTAGGTTGACCCTGAACTGAAACTTCGTTTTGTGTTTCGTCATTTAAAGTGTCCGAAGAAAGCTGCTCGTTATTTTGCAACTCCTCGGCTTGTTGTAAGTTTTCTTGCTCCATAGCTATTCCTGTTTTTACGCATTCAACTGACGAAAATAATGATTTATTCTGACACTGCCAATTTATATTAACTAAAAAAACGGAGAAGACTTCTTTTTGGAATTCTATCGTAAACATGTATCTTTGACATTTATTATTAGCGATTATGTTTTCATATATATTATATGGTCTTGTTTGGTTGATCAGCTTTTTGCCGTTTCGGGTGCTGTATATTATCGCGGACATAAATTATGTCCTGCTATATTACGTGTCCCGTTACCGCCGGGAAGTGGTGCGTACGAACCTCTGTAACTCTTTTCCGGAAAAGAGTTTGAAGGAGATAGTGGCAATAGAGAGGAAGTATTATAAGCATATGGCAGATCTGTCGGTCGAACTGTATAAATTGTGGCATATGTCCGAGGCCGCGATACGGAAACGCTGTGTTTTTCGAAACACGGAGTTGCCGCAGAAATATTTTGACGAGGGAAGGAGCGTGATCGGCGTGCTGGGGCATTACGGCAATTGGGAATGGATGTCTTCGTACAGTCTTTGGGAGAACGATGCCGACTTTTTGGCTTTATATAAGCCTATCCGGAGTAAGGTGACCGACCGGATGATGAAAGCGATTCGCTCGAAGTTTGGTGCCGTGTTGGTTGCCAAGGATGATACCTTGCGGGTGATTGCCCGTTATCGTTCGGAAAAAAAGTTGTTTTTAGCCGGATTTATCGGGGATCAGACACCCAATGTTCACAATCTTAATTTCTGGACTCGCTTTTTGAATCAAGATACTCCTGTTTTACTGGGGACGGAACGAATCGCGAGAAAGTACAATTTTCCTGTTGTTTCCGTGCGTATGCGTAAAGTAAAGCGTGGTTATTACGAGGTGGAGTTTATTGATGTTTGTGCTAATCCTGCCGGGTTGGAACCGGGGGTATTGACCGAGATGCATACCCGGTTACTGGAGTCGTTTATCCGCGAGGAGCCGCAGTATTGGCTGTGGTCGCACAAGCGATGGAAACATAAGAAAGTTTAAGACTCGAGAATAGAGAGTGCGGGGGAAAATTAGAAATCTAAAATCTAAAATCTAAAATGTATAAGCGTGTTGCTGTCATTATATTGAATTGGAACGGGGAGAAGTTGTTGAGGGAATTCCTGCCTTCGGTGATTCGGAATACCAATCCGGAATTGGGAAGGGTGATCGTGGTAGACAATCATTCTTCTGACGATTCGTGGGGGTGTTTGGAACGGGAGTTCGCGAGTGTGGAACGGGTGTTGTTTGAAGATAATTTCGGTTTCGCGGGAGGGTATAACCGGGCGTTGGAGATGATCGAGGCAGAGTACGCGGTGTTGTTGAATAGTGACGTGGAGGTTGCACCGGGATGGCTGGAACCGTTGGTTGATGCTTTGGAGCGTGATCCGCGTGTTGTTGCCGTGCAACCCAAAATATTGGCTTACCGGGAGAAAGATAAATTCGAGTATGCCGGGGCGAGTGGCGGTTTTATCGACTATCTCGGCTTTCCCTTTTGCCGCGGCCGCGTGATGGATTGCACGGAGGTCGATACCGGGCAGTATGATGATGAGCGGGAAGTGTTTTGGGCAACCGGGGCGGCGTTGTGTATCCGGCGGGAGCGATATCTGGAGGCTGGCGGGTTGGACGAGGCTTTCTTTGCCCACATGGAGGAAATCGATCTTTGTTGGCGATTGAAAAATAGCGGGTATATATTAAAGGTAGTACCTTCTTCCGTGGTGTATCATTTGGGAGGAGGCTCCTTGCCCATGAATCATCCCCGGAAGTTGTTTTTGAATTATCGCAATAATCTGTTGATGTTGCACAAGAACCTCGGGGGGGCTTCCCGGCAGAAAGTGTTTTTCGTGCGTTTGCTGTTGGATTGTATGGCAGGGGCTCTTTTTCTGATGAAAGGAGAGTTTGCCAACACTCGTTCGATCATACAAGCGTACAAGGCATTCCGGAAGTTGAGGAAAAGATACCCGATCCCGGCAGGCATGAAGCCGTTTGCCGAAATGTATCCCCGTAGTATTATTCTGGATTATTTCTTGTGCGGGAAAAAGAAATTCTCGGATTTGAAATTTTAGAGGTGTGGGAATAAACCTTTGACATAAAACCTTGTCTTAGTGTAGAAGGCTTTTAAAACTTAGGAGTTAGAATGAAGGAAATGAGCGATGAAGATATAGTAAAGCTTTTTCACTCGGGTAACGGTGAGGATAAAGCATTCCGCGCGCTGGTGGCTAAATACGGCGAGCGGCTCTATTGGCATATCCGGAAGATCGTTATCGACCATGATGATAGCGATGATGTATTGCAAAATACATTTATCAAGATATGGAGAGGTCTGAAGGAGTTTCGCTACGAAGCGAAATTGTTCACGTGGATGTACCGCGTGGCAACGAACGAAGCGATTAACTTCTTGAACGAGAAGCGTCGGAAGACTTACGGGAATTCGCAGGAGATTACGCCCATGCTAGAGAATCAGTTGGAGAGTGATACGTTTTTCTGCGGGGACTCTATTCAGCGCGAGTTGCAAAAAGCCGTGCTGAAGTTACCGGAGCGCCAACGGTTGGTTTTCAACATGAAGTATTTTGATGATATGAAATACGAGGATATCGCGGAAGTATTGAATGTGGCGGTAGGGACTCTCAAGGCGACGTATCATAATGCGGTGAAGAAGATCGAGGAGTGCTTGAAGATTTCGGATACTTTGCCCACGTTTGATTAATAATGAATGTAAAGGGATGATTATGGATAATTTAGACGAGAAATACAGATCAAAGAACCCGTTCTCCGTACCTGACGGTTACTTCGACTCCTTGGAGGAGCGAGTGATGGAACGGGTGAAGGAAACCGGGAAACCCAAACGCGCGGGGGCTTTGCAGATGTTGAAGCCTTATTTGGGATTGGCGGGATTATTCGTGTTCGCGATGCTTTTCGTGCAATTTCTATTGCCTCGTTTAGTAGATGATAATGAAATGTTGGCAAAGAAAACGGAACAGAAAGCGTCGGCCGCACAAGAAGAGGACGAGTATATATTCGATACGGATTTCGACCCGTCCCGCGAAGAGATTATCGAGTATTTGTCACAGGAGTCCGATGTGGCGGATTTCTTGTATGCTGAACGCAGGTAAAAATGTAAAGAAGGTATCATATATGAAAAAAGCTGGATTAATTATATTGATGGTTGGACTTTCGCTCTCGTTGTTCGCTCAATCGGGTAAATTGAGCGACGAGAAACGCAAAGAGTTTGAAGCCCAAAAAATAGCGTTCTTTACCCAAGAAATGGAATTGACACCGGAGGAGGCTGTCGTGTTCTGGCCTCTCTATAACGAGATGCAACAGAAAATGCGGGTTGAAAACGATAAGATACGTGCGTTGACCTGTAAAAAAGAAAAGACAGCCCCGGTAACGACGGAGGAACAAGCGAAAAAGAATCTGAAAACCGTTTTGGATGCGGAGCAGGCGGCATGGAATATCAAGAAGGAATACACGGATAGGCTGTTGAAAGTGTTGCCCGCTAAAAAAGTGTGGCTGATGTTCGAGGCAGAACAGAAATTCCGTCACCAGTTATGGAAAAAAATGGAGAATAAACCCGTTCCTGTCCCCAGATAATGTGTTTCGGAGGTATTGAGATTTAGTTTATTAGCCGTCTTGCCTGAAAAAAAAAGAAAAAAAAGACCTTAAAAGCTTGCAAGAACGATAAAAAGCACTACTTTTGTCAGCGCTATTGGAGAGATGGGTGAGTGGCTGAAACCAACAGTTTGCTAAACTGTCGTACGGGATTACTGTACCGGGGGTTCGAATCCCCCTCTCTCCGCCACAAATTTTAGAGGTGCTTCGGGGCGTAGCGCAGTCCGGTAGCGCATCTGCTTTGGGAGCAGAGGGTCGCAGGTTCGAATCCTGTCACCCCGACGGAGAATCAGACAGTTACGAAAGTAGCTGTTTTTTTATTGCCTTGATTTTTGGGCGAAATGGGTGGTTCCCGTCAACCATAACGTCAACCGATGAGATAATATTTCTCAAATTGTGTGTTCCGAACGTTTCCTTCGCACAAGGAAACGTTCGGAAATTAACTTTACAGCGTTAAAGCAATTTTGCTTTATTTCACGATTACCGTGTACATGGAATCCAGTTCAACCGTGTACCCCTCGTTCTCGATACGGATATTTATCACGTATCGTCCCGGCGGCACGGTGTGATTGTAAGGCAATTTTATAATTCCCGCTCCCTGCATCGAGAACTGACTTGTCGCTTCCGGGTGCTCTCCGGTTATATTCTTGATCGAATACTTGATAGGGGCGGTTCCCAGAATCCCCTCTATGGATGTACTTTGCCACGGGATTTGAAACTCTATTTGCCTCGCGTCAATCTCCGGGTCTAACACCGCTTTCACGATCATACTGTCCGGCGCGTACACCGCGTCCCGTGTTTCCAAATACCCGACTGTTATATCCTGACATCCCGCCACGATCAACAGCAGTCCGATAATACTTGTAAATATCCTTCTCATAATTTTCAATTTTACATTTTGCATTTTCAATTGTTACAGTCGCGTGAGTTGATAGGTATAGTCCAACGCGTGTATCACCCCGTTCGTCACTTCAATATCGGCGGAGGCGATCGAGGCCATGTTCCCGCTAACGGGAGCGTGTATTCTTAATCCTTCCGCCCCGATGTCGGGAATACCGCCGTACCCCGATTTCGTCCGGTAAACACGTAGTTCGACACCCGATAAAGTTTTTGTCATTGTTCCGCCCGTGAGCGTCCCTTTCACCTCGTGAGCACATTCGGATTTCATCATCTTTCCCGCGATAACATGGGATAAAAGCATCTCCCGGCACAAGTCAGCCGGAATATCCTTTACCCGGTTATAGACAGGTTCCCAATCATCATCTATCGTTTTCACGAGAAACTGTTCGATAGATAAATTCGTCACCCCGAAAAACGTGATCTCTTTATACCCGGGGTTCGTCCCGTCGAACACGTCTTTCAGCCCGGCGTGTTCTATCAATATCATCGTGGAATCCCAATCTCCCGGCTGGCTCTTGAAATACTCCCACATCGTGCAATCGTGCTTCCCGTTCGCCAAACCCGAATCGTGGTAATAATTCTCGCACGAGCAAAGAATACCCAACAAACCGATTAAAAATATATATCCTTTCATAATTCCAACATTTTACATTAATAAGTATAACCGTTTCTTTTCCAGTAGGGTGTTTGTAGCATCAGGGTGTTATCGTAGAACGCCATTTTTCCCACGGGAAGAAACAACGCGCCGTCTTTCACGTCCTGTTCGGTCAAGGTTTTGAACTTCCCTTTTAACCTCTCCCGGTAGTTCCCGTTTCGCACGCAATCGAAATACCTCGTGGAAAATCCCTCCACGAAAAACTCCCGCTCCCTCTCGTCCTGTATCTCGTCTTGCAAATCGACATCCGTCCCGGCGTAATCCTTCACCCCTGCGCGGTTACGGATGCGGTTCAAGTCAATTCTAGCCCCGCCGTGATCCCCGACACGTGCTTTACACTCTGCCCGCAGCAGAATAATATCCGCCAAGCGGATAATAATTTCATTCGCGATATAAGATTTAATTTGCCCCTTTTGGTTACCCGACTCGTAAGTGATAACTTGTTGATACTTTTGCACGTAAGCGTTTCCTTTCGTTATCGTCGTGGAAACCTTCGCCATGCTGTCAAGTTTATAAAAATATTCCTCTCGCCGTTGATCTTCCGGGTCGGGAAACATCTTGTAAACGGTCGAGTTGCTTATCAAAAGTCCCCGGCGAGCCGTGGATGGTGTTGTCAAGGGGACAATTGGCCACCACTGGCAAAATCCAGCCAGATAAGCACCCCATCCTTTTAAATCATATTCCGAATTTTCAAAATCATACTCGAAAATACCTTCCCGGCTATTCCCGGGAATCACTTTCTCGCAGACTTCTTTCATGTGCCCCGCTAACTGATAACTGTTATCCGAGATCACGGAATCACATTCCAGTATCGCCAGTTTTAACAATTCCGGTTCTTTGTTCACTGCCGCTTTCCACGCGTACAGGTGTGCCAGTATGGCGTGACATGTCCCGGAGGAAACCGCTTGTTTGCTCGTTATCGGGTTTTCCTCTATATCTTTTAACTCGTCCGCCACGGGTAACAACGTGATCGCCTCCCTTAAATCGACGATACATCGTTCCGCCACCTTCTGCCATGCTGTCCGGCTTTTCATCCCCACGTCTTCCGCGTGAACGATCAAGGGTACATCCCCCCAGTTTTGCAACATGTAGAAATACACGTAAGCCCGAATCCCGAGGGCTTGTCCCCGGAAGAAATTATATTGCTCGCTTGTCAGCGCGGCACGGTCAATGTTATCCAGTATCAGGTTAGCCTCGTTAATCACTTTATACTCGTTGTTCCAATTGATGCAAGCGTGCGTCGGCGTCCAACCTCGCGATAGATCGTTGTTACTTGGATTCGTCCAAATACCTAGCACGTCAAAAGGTTGCCCGCGGTCACGATATTGTGCCGATACATTCCTGCCTATATTATAACGAAACGTTTGGTGCAAACCGTAATTCGCCGCGTTCAAATCACTCGCGTTCTTCCAGTAATTCAAACTTGTCACACCCGTGTCGGATTCTACCGTCAAGAAATCATCACAAGATGATAATGACAACGCCAACAATATAAATACATATATCCTTTTCATACCTTTAAAATATCGCTGTTATACCAAGGGTTATTTTCCGGTTCAATGGATAATTACCGAGTTCATCCACGCCCGTCATTATATTTACAGATTCCGGGTCTGCACCGGAATAATTCGTTATCGTGAAGAGATTTTCCCCCGACACGAAAACCCGTAAGCCCATGCCAGTCTTTTTCTTCCATCTCTCCGGCAACGTGTACCCGATGGCGAACGTTTTCAATTTCAAGTAACTGACATTTTCCACGTTAGCCGTCGTGTAGGAATTGAAACTGCCTAACCCGCTCTCCAAGCGGTTCAGCGGGAAACTCGTGTTATCCCCCGGTTGCCGCCAGAAAGAAACCTTGTTTAAATCCACGTAGACGGGCGTCACGCTTTCATCCGGTGTCAGCCCGAGCGTTGTTCCCACCGAAGCCCCGCGGGCGGCGTTCAGCAGGTGGCGGCTGATAACGAAATTGAAAAGCACGTTCACGTCAAACCCTTTCCATTCTAGGGTAGAGATAATTCCCCCCTGCGCGAAAGGAGCGGGTGCGCCCGCGTATACCCGGTCACTCGAGTTTACCACCCCGTCACCGTTCACGTCATACACCACCCGATCGCCCGCCCGGTAATACTGCGTGTTATTATCACTCGTGAGCGGGGAATCCTTCCCGTTTTTAAACATCCGGGGTACTTCTTTATCGTCGTTATAAATTCCCCCGGTTTTCAACACGTAAAGACCGTTCAGCGGTTTCCCGATGATGTTCAAATTCGTCGTGCTGTTTTCCGTCTGGAAATCCCGCTTGTTCTCGCTTTTTTCAAGTCGGTTCCAGTTCCGGGCGATGTTAAACGATATATTCCAGTTCAACTTCTCGCTCCTGATGGCGTTCCATTTCACCTCGAACTCGATCCCCTCGTTGCTGATCGCGTAAGCGTTGCGCCATTGTCGATTGAAAGCGGAATAATTACCGGGCAACATCACGGGATAAAGTAATTTGTCCGTGTAGCGGTAATAATAGTCCACGACAACCCCGAAACGATGATCGAAGAAATCCAAGTCCAAACCGAAATCGTACTGTCCCGTTTCCTCCCACGTCAGGTATTTATTGCTTAATCCCCTTGCCAAATCGGGATGGATGGTCGGGTTGCCGAGGTAAGGATCACCCGGTGAAAAAGAGCCTTGCGCGATATACGGCTGATCGAACTGCTTGCCCGACTTCCCGTAAGAAACCCGGAGTTTCCCGTGATACAGCACGTCCCCGCACCAGCCCATGAAAGGCTCCTCGCTGAACGTCCACGCCACGGCGTAAGAGGGAAATGTTCCCCATCGCACGTTTTCCCCGAACTTTGAACTGGCGTCCCGGCGCAAGGTGACGGAAAGGAAATACCTCTCGAGGTAGTTGTAATTCAGACGCCCGAACACGCCGACGCTCGTGCTTACCTCCCGCCCGGTAATTCCGTCTTTCAAGGTGCGGTTATCGTTCACGTTGTAGACATTACCGTACCAAGAAATATAATGAATCAAATCGCTCGGGGAATCTTTACCCCACGTCCCGATAGAATTTCTCTCGTCTTTTTGTACCGACAAACCGAGTAGAACGTCAACCGTGTGTTTTTCAACAAACGTGTGCCTGTAAGTCAAAAGATTCTCGTTTATCAACATGAGGTTTCTCTCGATCTGGCCGGAAGAATAACTTTCCCCGTACTCGTCCAAATTCGAGGGCATGAAGAGATTTTGGTTTTGCTGCGTGAAATCCAACGCCACGGAGGATTTTAATTTTAACCCCTTCACGATCTCGAGAGATAAATCCAAGGAGGTTCTTACCCGGTAAGACTCGTTGTCTTCTTTTATCGTGTTGAAACGTTTAATCATCTCGTCGAAAGCGGGCGTACCCGCGCCCGGCATAACGGTTGACATGGTAAGTAATTCGGACGGGATCTGTTCCAGTTCTTGCCCCGACGTGAAACCCGTGTAGACAGACAGGCGGGAAGCACGTTTACGTCCCGTCCGGGCAAGGTAAAAGCGCAAGTTGGATTCAACTTTCGGCAAGGGCTTGATAAAGAAATTCGCCAGCAGGTTCACCCGGTCAAATCCCGTGTTCCTCAATACCCCCGACTCGTCGTAATACCCCAATCCCACGTTATAAGAAACGCTTGGTGTTCCCCCGCTTAACTGCAAGTTCGCGTTCAGCACCTTGGCGGTTCTGAAATAATACTTGAAGAAGTTCGTGGAATTGTTGTAGAAAGGGTTCAAACTGTCCTGATAGGCGGCGATACCCGCCCCATCACCTTTATTCCAGAAGTAATTGTAGTGCATGTTCTCGTTGTACGACTCCCGGTACGAGTTAACGTACTTGTACGTGTTTGTCGAGGCATCGAAATAGGCTTGTTGGAAATCCCGTAACGCCTCCAAGCGCAGTTTTCTCTCGGCGTTTCCCCCGGTTAGTTCCGGCAAAGAGGGATCGAAAGAGAAAGTGTAGGAAAAATTCGCGCTTACCTTTGCCCTCTGGTTCAAACGCCCGCTTCTCGTGGTGACAAGAATAACCCCGTTCGCGGCTCTTGAGCCGTATATCGCCGCGGAAGCCGCGTCCTTCAAAACCTGCACGCTCTCGATGTCGTTCGGGTCTATTTCACTTAGCGTGTTTGTACCCGTGACGGGCGAGGTGAAAGATTGCATCGGCACGCCGTCAATCACCCACAGGGGATTGGAAAACCGTTGCTCTCCCTCGATGTCAAAAGAATTATAACCTCGTATATTGATGGACGTTCCCCCGCCGCCGGGCGCACCCGTCATGTTGGTGACGTTCATTCCCGAAACCCTGCCTTGCAGCAGGTTCGCGATGGAGGGAGAGGGGATATCTTTTATGTCTTCCCCGCTGACGGTACTCATGGCTCCCACCACTTCCCGCCTCCGTTGTGTCCCGTAAGCGATAACCGTCACCTCGTCCAAACTTGACGTTTCCTCTTTCATGCGGATAGTCAACAATTTTCCCGCCTCGAATTTCGTTTTTACCGTTTTAAAGCCGATAAATGAAAATACCAACACGCCCTTTTCTCGGGACAACTTCAACGTGAAATTTCCTCCCGTGTCCGTGGTTACTCCTAGCCTCGTGGAATCCAACAACACCGTTACCCCCGGCATGGGCTGTCCCTTCTCGTCCATCACCCTACCTTTTATTATATTCTCTTTTACTACCGTGCTGTCCCGTGCCGGAACCGCGTTCGCTAACAAGGATAAGCAACAAAGCAAGGGTAAAAGCAGCATTTTCAGGTAAATCGCTGCCGTGATCTCTCGCGGTGAACGAGTTTTGACTTTGGCACGTGATTTACGGCTGTACATTTTTCTTTCTGTTTTTTTCTTCATAACTTTAGACGTTAATTTATTAGTAGTTAATACCGGGGGGAAGTCGCGAAGCGGTCAACTTTAGACAACTTCCCCCTTTTCTTTATTCCTCCTTTTCGTGGGCAAGGAATTGTTTTATTTCAATCTCGTTTATTTCTCCCTCTTTAAAATCATTCGGGTAGCAGATTTGCATCACGTGTGCCAAAGCCTTTAAATGGCTGTTCGTGTAATAGTAATAGTGCGTTGTCAACTCTTTAAATTTTGTAAGTTGAAATATAAATTGACTGTACGCGGACAAGTGCGTGTTCATCCGGTGTTTAACCTTTCTTTCTCCCTCCTTTTCGGTAAAATAAAACCCGAACACGTTTAATACTTCCATGTAGTGTACTTCCATGTTGGAGTTGCACAATGTACCTAGTAATTTGTTTATCTTTCTCAATGAACCGAATAGTATATGTAACTTCTCGATCTCTGATTCCTCAAAACGTGTAGCAGGACAAAGCAACATGGCTTCATTTAAGAAGAATTTTTTTAATTCTTCATCACTCATAATTTCGTGGTCTTTTTTTTATTTTATTGATTTTTGATTAAATTTTAGTAATAAATAATATAAAGCGCTTTAAAATTATTTTTGTAATAGTTTTTTTCTTCTCAATTAAATTTGTATTACTATACTATAGCTGGGCGGATTGTATTTGAAATATCTCGTTATTCGTGTATTAATTTTTAGATATGAAAACAGAGATAGATTTATATGTGATTGATAAGGTACGTGAATACAGATTGAAAGCTGACCATACTCAAGAATCTCTTTCTTACGCTTTAGGGTATTCTCGAACATTTATTAGTAATTTCGAGAATGGTTCCAAAAAGTTTAATATCAATCAACTTAACAAGATTGCCCGAGTTCTTAAATGTTCACCAAAAGATTTCTTGCCACAAGACCCGCTATAATTTGCCAATAAAAAAAGAACTGTTATACCATTCTGTAAGTAGGTATCGGCAAGACCCTTTCCAGCAGTTTGAATACAACAGTTCATACCATAGTATGAAACTATTGCTACAACCCGCTGAAAAGTATTATTTTGCCGATTTTACTTACAAGGTCGATACAATAACTTCAAATATTTCATGCGGACTCTTCCGCACCTAATTTTTCAACTTCTGCAAATGTAAAATATTTTTTACAAAAATCAAACATTTAATCTTTTTATGGCTATGTTCTCATAAAAATTCTTCTTTTAAATAGGCAAAAAGAAACGGTTCTACCTTTCCCGTGTAGTTTATTACTTTTGAACTAGACTATAAAAGTACGTTATTAACTTCAAACGCAAATATATGGTATAATTATTATTATACCATATATTGTATGAAAAATCTTTCCTTTAGGATAAATTTATTTTTGAAATGGAAATTACAAAGAAACCCAAAGAGATAAAAAAGACTGAAATTGAATTATTTATAATCAATAAGGTAAAAGAGTTAAGAGAAGCAAAGAAAATCGGTCAAAAAAGATTGTCTTTGGAATTGAAATTGTCAATTTCTTACGTGGGGCAAGCTGAAGATGTTTATAACGATGCAAAGTATAACTTTAATCACTTGAACGAGATTGCAAGGTTTTTCAACGTTCCTTTCTCTTATTTCTTTCCCGAATTTCATCTTGAAAAAGATTGTATAGAAGATTATTTGGAAAAACACCCTAAGGTAAAAGCTAGGTACGAAAAAATGGCTAAGAACTACGAGGAAAAAGAGCGAAAGAAACTTGAAGAAAAGGAGAGGAAGAAAGCAGAGAAAGCTGCGGCAAAGAAAAAAGCCGTGAGAACGAAGAAGAAATAGAAGATTTCATGCAGGGCGAGAATTTTTTGGCTTATAACTCCGAGTACCTAAAAAAGATAGATTTCAGTAGAGATTATGAAATAACAAGAGAGGGCAATTATGATGTGACCCCGAAAAGTTGGACGGTTTAACACTATCATGATACTCTTTTAGATTGGAATAAAGCTCGGTATTTCATCGGGCTATTTCCTGTAAGAATAGAGCATTTACATTCATTCTCTTTACAGGCTTACTTACTTTCTCTATTAATGTTTTAGCTGTAAAGTCTTTATCTTCTGCTTTCAATTCTATTATTTGGTCATTATACGTTTTTGATTTGTTGATAATGAGTTTTTCAATTTCTTGCCTGTTCGGGCAGTTGGGTTTGGGTTTATTCTTATTGAAATCCCAATATTTGGGATTAATGGAAATACCTAGACTTACATATTTCTTTTTTCCGTCTTTACAAACACGAATCATTAATGGGTGTTCACCGTTTGCAAGTGTTTTTGATTTGTAACACAAGATGTTAATGCCTGTACTCATGCTGATTTTTGGTTTAACTCTTGGTTTAACTTTCAGTTGAAATTGGCAGTAAAAACCATATAAAAACAAAAAAGCAGTTACATTGTTGATTTTGTAACTGCTTTATTTTCAAGTGGTCCCACTTGGACTTTAAAATGCTTTTCAATATTTTACAGTTTTATACGTAAGTGTAAAGATAATCAATTGATTAATAGTGTTTTTGAGGGGTATGTGAAAATACGCCTTTATAAAAATGTACAGAAAAATGAAGTAAATACCGTACCAAATACCGTACCAATTTTGTATATTTGCTGTTAGTAAAAGAATTGTATGTTATGTCGAAGTATGACCCTCAATTTTCATTGAAGCATCCGCATGGAGTAAAACCTAGTGAGATTCGTTTACGAGTGTATTTTAATTCTCAAGAAGTGGTGTATAATTTGGTTGACCCGGTGACGGAAGAAGTATATAAAATATTACCTAAACTTTGGGATAAAGCTAATAAGAGACCGATAGCTGTGGCAAATATTCCACGTTCGTTGAAACATGAAACTGCCAATGTACGTGCTATAGATGCTTTCATGAAGAAAGTGATAGGTGTTTGTGCGGAAATAAAAGAATATGTTCGGGTGAACCAAATAGCGGTTACTCCCGAGTATTGGAAGGAGCAAGTAAAGATACGATTAGGCTTTAAGGTTGAAAAAAAGGTGGAAGATGTGACTGTATCTCAATTTACTAAAGATGTGATAAGAGAGATGGAACAAGGGGAGTTGCTGATAGCGAAGACGAAAGAAAAGTATTCTTCTGGAACGATAACTTCTTATCGTTATTTCTTAAATATGCTGGAGATGTTTGATGTGATTAGAGGAAACGTAACATATTTCAATTCAATTAATAATGATTGGTATGATGATTTTATTCACTTCTTAACTTTTGAAACTGAATACGTGGAATATGGTTTTTATAAGGATGATTTTGGTCCAAATACGATAGGGAAGCATATCAAAAATTTGAAAATGTTGATGGGTTTGGCTTTAAGTAGAGAGATTAGTACTAATATTGAACATACGAAAAAGTATTTTATTAAACCCAAAGAAGATGCTTTTGCCGTTTATTTGACAGAGGAAGAATTGAGAAAAATATACGATGTGGAATTGACCGGGGAAAATGCGACGTTAGACAAATATCGAGATATGTTTTTGATAGGTTGTTATACGGCTCTTCGGGTAAGTGATTATAAGAAAATAGATAGTAGCTGTTTTACGACAACGGCAGAAGGAACTCGGGTAATTGATATGCCAACGACGAAAACAAAGAATCGGGTTACAATTCCTATCGTGTATGATGAATTGATAGCTATTATTGAAAAGTATGATTATGATTTTCCTCGTATTACATCTCAGAAATTGAATGATGGAATAAAAGAAATTGCTAGATTGGCTGGGATTACGAATACTGTTACGTATTTTGCAACTAAAGGTGGTGAAACCAGACAATTTACAGAGCCTAAATATAAGTTGATTAGTAGCCACACGGGGAGAAGGAGTGCGGCCACGAATTTTTATAATATTTACGATATTCCAGCTTATAATTTGATGCTCATAACCGGACATAAATCTATAGATAACTTTATGAAATATATAAAGATAGCACGAGAGGAGAATGCGGATAAAATAAGTAAAAGGGTAAAAGAGAAAAAAGATGGAAAATAAGTTGTTTGTAGAATTGAGACGTTTTGAATTATCGTCAACAGATGTGAACGTGAATGCGGAGAAACACTGTTATAATGGCGTTTCGGGGCTGGAGGGGGAAGAGGCCTATAATCGATTCTTGGAAAAATGTTTTTCGGATTTTTTTGATGAGTTAAGAGATAAAATTGCGGTTGAAATAATATTGCACAAAGAAGAAGTTTTACAATATCTGAATATGTTATTGTTTGATGTTCAATCGATAGAGGAGGAGTTATCACAACATTTATTGAGTTGTGGATTTGATGGATGTATTGAAGCAATACGGGAGGATATAAAAGTGGGTAATAAGAATATTTGTTTACGAAATGAATTGTCCTGTCTCGTGTTTTTTAGAAGCATGTGTCAAATACAATTTACCTATGTAGAAAAAACAAGAGTGAAATTACTTGGTTTAATAAATAATTTTTCTCGTCGAATTGTGTTGGAGAAACAGACAGAAGAACATGAGGAGAGGTATGACGAGTATATAGGATTGCTTGCTGAGTATGGGGATTTGCTTACGATTGGAGATTTGTGTAAAATATTTGATGTAACTCGTGTAACAATAAATAACTGGGAACATGAGGGGAAGATTAAACGAACAGATGCTAATGGTAGCCCTCGATATTTGAAAAGCGAAATTAAAAGGATTTTAGTTCAGAATCATCCGGAGATATTGAGAAGAATGAAAAAGTAATTGTCATTTTGAGATATATTTGGTTCATTTGTAGAAGATAAAATTGTTGTTATGGAAAAGAAAAAATCATTGTCAATGTCTGAATCGAAATTTGTCCAAGATGTGCGTAAAATTTTAGAGGAAGCGAGAAGTGGGGCTTATGCGGCAATAAATTCTATGATGACGAATGCTTATTGGTTGGTCGGTAAAAGAATTGTTGAGGAGGAACAAGAAGGAAAAGAACGAGCTGAGTATGGTCGGCAAATATTAGTGCAGTTGGCGGAGGTTTTGATGCGAGATTTGGGAAGGGGTTTTTCTGTATCGAATTTGAAAAATTTTCGACAATTTTATTTGACATTCCCAGATTATCCAATTCGCCAGACGCGTCTGGCGAATTTAACATGGTCACATTATCAGCGTATAATGAAGGTAGATAATGTGCAAGCTCGTGATTATTATTTGCGAGAAGCTTCTGAGAATTCGTGGAGTGTTCGTACTCTTGACCGTAATATTTCAACTCTTTATTATGAACGTCTTTTGATGTCTGGAGATAAGATTGGTGTGGAGAATGAAATGAGGGCGAAAACTGCAAGTTTACAAGCTGAAAAATGTGCTTTTATAAAGAATCCTTACGTGCTTGAATTTCTGAATTTACCCAATAATAAAGGATTTATGGAAGCGGAATTAGAAATGGCTATTATTGATAAATTGCAGCAATTTATTTTGGAGTTGGGTAAGGGTTTTGCTTTTGTAGAGAGGCAACAGTTAATTAGAACAGAAATGAATGAATTCTATATCGATTTGGTTTTTTATAATTATATTTTAAAATGTTTCGTTTTGATTGATTTGAAAACCAATAAAATAACTCATCAAGATATTGGTCAGATGGATATGTACGTGAGAATGTATGATGATTTAAAAAGAGGAGAGGGGGATAATCCAACGATTGGTATTGTACTTTGTACGGAAACGGATGCGGACATAGCACGTTACTCCATACTTCACGGGAGTGAGCAGTTATTTGCTTCAAAGTATAAACTTTATTTACCAACGGAAGAACAGCTAAGAGCTGAAATAGAACGGGAGAAACTTAATTTTGAATTACAAAATAAATAATATTCACAATCGTTGAATTTGAATATACGCAAGGCGCATACATGCATAAATTTTTCGTAATTACGCACAATAAAAAAAATGGCATCGTTTTGCGATACCATCAAGATAATATTTTTTGATATTCAGATATTTTTCCGACATACCTAAAAGAGGTTAATTCGTAATATTTTAATCTATATATTGTCTATTTATTAAAAGGTAAATCCCGCTTTTTTTAATTTTTCTAAGTTATAACGGAATGCATATTTCATCCTTTCTGTTAGTACTTTTTTCCCGCAAATAACATCATTCATGGCTTTCCATTTCCAATCATCAAGTATGCGATGTTGCTTGTCCCATTCGACCATTTTTTGAATGAGTTCTAAAGAAATATCGTCAATTGATAAATTCTTATTTTGTTTTTCAAGGGTTCCTGATGACATTTTGTCTTTTACTGCTAGTTCATCGGCTTCCTCTAATAACTCAATATTATTCTTACAAACAATGTCAAATATTGTCATGGCTTTTGTGCGGTCACTATCTGTAAGAATTCGGTTATTTTTTATTTTAGATTTTTCTCGGTTTGACTTAACCAATTGAGAAATAAACTTTTAGCGAATTATTTGAGAAATAGAGGTAACGATTTAGCAACTGTGCGAATTTCAGCGTTTTGCGTTGCTATGCTGTCAAATAACTCTTTCATTTGCAAATATAACATCTTTTTCCGAAAGTACGAACTTTCGGTGGCAATTTTATAAAATCAACTTGCGAAAAAAGAAAATCATTCATCCCATTCATGGGTTGTGTCATCGGTGGCGTTGTACTGTTTCCAACGTCCCGATTTCTCGCCGTCGTGTATTGTCTCTCGATGGTTATATAGGGTTTTCCGTCCCGTGTCGATTCCACATGATAAGAGCCGTCAAGTTTTCCGTTACGGTAGTGTCGTGTAGTCCTGTTGTGAAGCGTGCGCCCATCCTCGAAAATCTCCCATTCCTCACCCTCTTTTTTTCCGTCTATATAATGAGATTCAAAAATCTGCTCACCCGCCTTGCTGTCAAAGCGGCGTTCCCGTCCGCTCTCCACACTCTGCCTATACTCCTTTTCGGTTTCCATTTTGCCGTTATGAAAATAGGTCTTTACAGTTCCGTCTATCTTGCCTTGGCGGCATGGGCGGCTCTCCGCAGCTTGCAGTAAATACGGTTGCCAAAAGTATGATTATGATAGGTGTTCTCATTTTCTTACTTGCAAAATAAGGTTTGTAGCGTACTAATAGACACGAACATTCAACACTTTTCCATTAAACAGTTCCACATAACGATTATCTGAAAAACTCCATGTTTCAAGCGTTCCGTTTTCCTTTTTTATTTCTGATTTCCGATAAGGTTCACCCCACGCAACGACAACCATTTCTTTCGTCATTCCGGTATCTACTTTCCTGAACGCTATCTGCTTGCCAAAATTATCGCCATACTGTTCTTTCAGCAAGGAAATACGCTTGGCACTTACGAACTCGTAAACTTCATCACCTATTGGGAAGGCTTCTACCTTAACGCTGTCTGCCCCCTCCATAATCAGAAACGCCCCGTCACTGTTCATTTTCAAGCCTATATCCATACAATGGTATTCAGTACCTTCAGGCGGTGTTATGATTTGTCCGTCCTCGGTTTCTACCCGTTTGGCAAGTGAGAAGAATGCCTGCCCAATGTATCTTTTCAGCTTCTCATAGAAGCCCAAACAGGTCATACATAGAGGATAACGATAAGGATTGTAGTAAATTTCATCTCCACTTTCTTTTTCACGCAACAGAATACAGCATCCTGTTCCTTTAGTCCAGACTTTCAGAACCTCATAATACTTTCCCACCACAGATTTTGCAGGAGTTACACTTACACCATCCATTTGATATACCGGCTGCTTCTCACCATCGAGGAAGTTGCCCGTGAAGAATACCTCGTAGTAACCACGACTGTCATTTTTCGCTCCATGCATATAGAGGGTCTGGCCGGGCAATGAAGCAAAACTCCGACTTTCCACGTTTGTAAGGCTGTCATAAGGTTGTGCATTCTGCACAGTGTACTCTTTCAAACCGTCATTCTTGGGGATTATGTTGAGTTGAGCTACTGCATACAAGCTACAACTCAAGAATAACATTATAAATGGAATTGTTCTCATACTTAACTTATTCTAATTATCGTAATATTCGGTGGATAATGTTCGGCAGATAAACCATTTTCAATGTTTCATCTGTTTGTTAGCAACCTGTTCTATCCTTCTAATCCATTACATTCACATTCAATTTTTCCGTTTTCTTTGGTATATAGACTATACCATATAACATGACCTGCATAATAATCAGGGGAACAACTTATATACATGTTTATATCTGTTATCCCTTCCTCAACAGAAAAATAAATAGATTGCACCTTTAAGCTATTATAAAAATCAGTTTGAGTTATAGGTAAAAATACTTTTTCCTCATATGCCGTCAAATAACAATCTTTTTCGTTTGTTACTTTAGAATCTTCATCTTTTATCCATTCTTCAGCAAGTCTAATCATTCCTTCCTCTATTGCTGTTTCTGTGCAGATTTCTTTATTATTATTTACCCACACTAAAACAGATTTAATTATAGGGAGAATAGATATATTGTCAATTCCTTGTTTATTAGATATTTCGACACGAGTTGATTCATTCCATATTGAAATATGGAAATTATACTCATAAGACAGACTTCCTTGTACAAAATCTTTTTCTGTAAGTTGTTCTATTTCTACTATCATCTTGTTTTCGCTTTATGGGTTGCTAACGGTTCTCAGCTATACGCAGGCAGGGATTTTAACCACTGAACTTCCTACGAAGAACTGAACTTTAAATTTACCACTTAACTGTCCTACGAAGCACGAAACCCCTGCTTGCGTATAGGTGATGTTATGCGGTCGGTTTTCATTTTCTCTTCTTTCTCGTTAATTTATCAAGCAAAGTTACTAAATTTGCAGTCAAGTATTCACCTGTAAGAAGTTACTAATGACAAAAAAGAAATTGCCCGTTCGTTTTACGGGTCAGCACTTTACTATTGATAAAGTGCTAATAAAAGATGCAATAAGACAAGCAAATATAAGTAATCAGGATACGGTTTTAGATATTGGGGCAGGCAAGGGGTTTCTTACTGTTCATTTATTAAAAATCGCCAACAATGTTGTTGCTATTGAAAACGACACAGCTTTGGTTGAACATTTACGAAAATTATTTTCTGATGCCCGAAATGTTCAAGTTGTCGGTTGTGATTTTAGGAATTTTGCAGTTCCGAAATTTCCTTTCAAAGTGGTGTCAAATATTCCTTATGGCATTACTTCCGATATTTTCAAAATCCTGATGTTTGAGAGTCTTGGAAATTTTCTGGGAGGTTCCATTGTCCTTCAGTTAGAACCTACACAAAAGTTATTTTCGAGGAAGCTTTACAATCCATATACCGTTTTCTATCATACTTTTTTTGATTTGAAACTTGTCTATGAGGTAGGTCCTGAAAGTTTCTTTCCACCGCCAACTGTCAAATCAGCCCTGTTAAACATTAAAAGAAAACAGTTATTTTTTGATTTTAAGTTTAAAGCCAAATACTTAGCATTTATTTCCTGTCTGTTAGAGAAACCTGATTTATCTGTAAAAACAGCTTTAAAGTCGATTTTCAGGAAAAGTCAGGTCAGGTCAATTTCGGAAAAATTCGGTTTAAACCTTAATGCTCAAATTGTTTGTTTGTCTCCAAGTCAATGGGTAAACTGTTTTTTGGAAATGCTGGAAGTTGTCCCTGAAAAATTTCATCCTTCGTAGTTCAAAGTCGGGTGGTTGTCAAGATGATTTTTCTGGTTTGGTGTCGTCTTTTAAGCTGCCGCATAACATTGTGCTAACAGCGAAATCAGCTGTTATTTTCTTCAAGTATATCACCTTGCGAACAAATATAAAAAAAGTGCGGTACACCACGAACGGCGTACCGCACTTTTTTCGGCAAATCGGGCAGGATTTAACATTTATAGCTTGAATCCCTTGCCTTTCCTTTGCGGTTGTATAGGTCGGCGTATGTTCTGCCTTAACTTCTCGAACTGTTCCTTAAACCACTCGGCAATGGGCTTTCGGTCGATGGCAAGAACCAATTTAGCCCCGTCCGTGGGGTCTTTCAGCACTTGGAAACCTGCCCTTTCGGTCGTGAATTTCCGTCCGTGTTCCTCCGAGTAGAGTTCCCCTGCATACTCCAACGGTTTTCCCTTGACGAGCGTTGCGGTCTGCCTTTCATCGAACCCGACAAGGCGGCAAAGGTTTTCGATACGGAGCATTTCACGGAAATAGGGAAACCATGCCGCAGCCTTTGCGATTACCGTTTTCAAGAAAGATATTTCCTCCTTGTGCTTCGTTTCCTTGTCCGCTATCTCCCTGCGGTGCTTCCGTTCTACTTCCGCCATCTGTCGGCTGTGGTCTGCCTGCATGGTCTGTATTCTGTCTTGCAGGGCTTCGATGGTTTCCTCGTGGTCGGCTACCTCCCTATGCAGGGCGGTGTTCTCCCTTTCCAGCGTCTTGACCTTGTTACTGCCGAAAAGAGAACCGACACTCTCGGCGATGTTGGCGGCTGCGACGGTTGCCGCCCCTTTCAGCTTCTCGGTCTGTATTTCTTTTTTCGCCCGTCTTAGTTCTTCCCGTGCCGTTTCTTTCTGCTGCTGCAAATCCACCACTTCCGCTTTGAGGTCGTCGGAGAGTTTCTGTATATCCCGATAATACTGCTGCGTGGACTTGTGACGAGCTTTCGAGCCGTCTATGCCCCTTTGCAGCCCGTATTTCGCCATCGCCACGGCATAGGTATCTTGGTAGGACTTCAATTTCAGCCGTGTCATAATATCGTCTGCGCACAGCCTCACGGTGTCGGTCGGCTTCTTGCGGTATCGCTTCTTCGTCTGTTCCTCCCTTTTCCTGCGCTTTCGCTCTCCCTTGACGATGGGGACGAGTGTAACGTGTATGTGCGGCGTTTCCTCGTCCCTGTGCAGGTGAGCCGCCACGATGTTCTCCTTTCCGAACGTGTCGGCGAAGTATTTCAGATTGTCGGCGCACCACTCGTCCAAACGCCCCTCTTCCTCTATCCGCTTCATGTCCTCGTGCGTTCCCGACACGTTGATGCGGATTGCCCGTACTTGGTTGCTTCCGATTTTGCGTGTCAGCCCCGCTTCTTCTAATCTCTGCTGTATAGCCGCCGAACGGTCTTTCACCCCGTCGGGGTATTCGATAAGCCTGCGGTTCAGGTGCGTGCGTGTGGGGTCGGCGTTCTTCGGTATGATGAAACGCTCGATATGTGCGGTCGTTCCGCTGTCGCTGCCGTGCGCCTTTTCCATGTGTAAAACTACGAAACCCATATATTTTTCCTTTCTTCCTTGACTTGTGAAACAATGATTTTCCGTATCTTCGGGGGCGGCAAATGCCGTCCCCGATGGGGTGTGCAGAGGGGCTTGCCCCTTGCCTTATTGGGGAATTTTCAGCGATACGTAGTATTGCGGCTCGGAAAATTCCCTAATAAGCTACGGTATTTTCTCCGCAAATACCCTGCGGCGTGCCGTCCGTCTGCCCGTCTGCCTTTCGGCGGTGGCTGTCCCTGCCGCCTGCTTGCCCGTAACCCCCACCTTATTATTTTTCCCTTTCGGTCGGTGGTGGGCGGCGGGGCGGTCGTTTCCGTTTTCAAAGGCTCTTTTGCACGGGGCGGTCGGATACAAGGTTTTCCCGATAAATACGCTCGCAGCGAAGCGAGAGGAAGATTTATCGGGAAACGGCGCAGCCGCCTGACCTTTTAGCCGACATAAAGCCCCGTGCTTGCTTTGCCTTTGTAAACGGAAATGATTGCTCCGCTTTCCTCTGAAAAGAGGAATAGAACCTGCAATATATATCACCATAGTGATAGGTTTGCATGTTTGCATGCCGGTATGTTGGTACGTTTGCATGTTGGTATGTTGATATGTTGGTGTATCATCATGCTTTCCAACGGCTGTTGGGCTTGCCGTCCGAAACAACCGACACGAATACCGTCGTTTTCTCTTTTCGCCCGTGTATAATCCTCTCTAATAATGCCCTGCGGACTTTCGCCGCCCCGAACGACTCGATACGGAAAGCGAGGGCGGCTATCGTTTCGAGGTTGTAAACCTCGATGTAACTTCTCTCCGGTAAGCGGATAAGGCGTTTTATGCCGTACTCTTTCAAAACTCCGCTTTTGCAGAGTGCCTTTATCCCTGCCCGAACCGTCGGGGCGATAACCCCGAACAGTTCGCAGATTTCCCGCTCGGTCATGGCGGTTGCACCTATATCGCTCGGCAGGGAGATATTGCCCTGCCCGTCCATCGTGATAATGTTCCTTTCTTCTTTCATCGGGATTCTGTTTTTAATTAGATGGCTCGGCAGATATTCTTCTCCATATCCTCCAACTTGTGCGACAGGGTTTCCATGTCTTGGCTTATCTTCTGGGCGGTGATTTTGGCGTAAATTTGGGTGGTCTTTATGTTGGTATGCCCCAAAAGACGGCTCACCGTTTCGATGGGTACGCCGTGCGACAGAAGCACGGTCGTGGCGTTCGTGTGTCTTGCAACATGGTAGGTCAAACGTACCTTGAAGCCGCATTGTCTGCCTATCTCTTTGAGTATCTTGTTGCAACTGCCGTTACTCGGAACGGGGAAAACATGACCGTCCCGAGCCAGTCCCTTGTATTTCTCTATGATACACTTGGGAACGTCCAAAAGACGGATGTTCGATTCGGTGTTGGTCTTCTTTCTTCGGGTGATTATCCAAAGGTTGCCGTCGAAGAATGTTTGCAGGTGGTCGGCGGTGAGGTTCTTCACGTCCGAATACGCCAAACCCGTGAACACCGAAAAGACGAACAAGTCCCGTACAAGTTCATGGGTGGCATTCTTCATGGGTGCGTCCATGAGCGTCTGTATCTCCGTTTGGGTGAGGTAGCCCCTATCCACGCTTTCGGGAGAGTTGATATATCCGGCAAAGGGATTGAACGGCAAACGTCCGTCGTTTCTCGCTATCGAAACGATGTGCTTCAACGCAATCATGTAGCCCCACACGGTATTGGTGCGGCATTTCTTCTCCGTGCGCAGAAAATACTCGAAATCGTTGATGAACGTGAGGTTGAGTTCCTTTAACGGGATGTCCTCACGCTTGTAGGTATGGGGCAGGAACTCCCGAATATGGTTGCAGACCGTCCGATAACGGGTAAATGTACCCTGCGCCCTGCTGTGCCCGACTTTCTTCTCAAACTCGGCGTTGTGCTGCTCGAACAGCTTCAGCAAGGTTTCCTGCTTGATGCCGATACCAAGATAGGCGTCTTTGAGTTTGGCGGCGGTAACATATCCGTCCGTCTGCATTAACTCTTGATAGCGGCGGTTTACCTCCACACGGATTTTATCTACCGCAAGGTTGATTCTCTGCGCTTCGACGCTCTTGCCCGAAGCACGGCTGTTTTTCACGTCCCACAACCGTGGGGGAACGTCCATCTTGCAACTGAACTGTTTAATCTCGCCGTCCACCGTGATACGGCACATTAAAGGCAGGTTGCCGTTCGGCTTCTCGCTGCCTTTCTTCACGTAAAATAATACCTTGAATGTACTTCGCATAACTCACTCCTTTTTTTGGTTACAAAATTAGTTATTAGTGAGTTACCGACTGCTATGCAAAATTACGCAAATCACAGAAACAGAACCATTTAGCAAGAAATTCACACCCGTTACGGGGGTAATGAGGTGGTAACTGAACTCTTGCGCTGTTTGGCTTCGAGGTGGTATTTCGTTGGCTCTGCCCCATAGAAAAACAAAGCGTAACGAACACTCTATCAGCTAATTCGCTACGCTTTGCCCAAATTTACTTTTTCGCTATGTGTTTATTTTATATGCTATACTACTTGCGTTCGATTGTTGATTGATAGTAAGAAATCCGCTATCTTGTCCCCATTCTTCAATTTTTTTCCATAGAGAAAAGGGGATAGAGCGGATAATGTTTTCTTCATGTTGACGAGAGTCTTCTGATTCTTCATTTGTGCTAATTAAGTTGCGTTTTGGCGGATTGCTAACATCGATTAAATCTACACTTATCTCGTCAATATTGACATCCCATTCATGTTCTTTCACTTGATTCCAGCATTCTTCTTTTTTAGCCCATTCGATGTAATGTGAAACAGGTGATTTGTCAAGAATAAATTGATTCACTTGTTTCATCAATTCATAAAGAAAATCTGAAAGTTGTTGAGAGATTTGCTGATTTTTCCAAATTTTGTATAGATTAAGTCGATTATTCGTAATGAGATTGAGTAATGAGATTGCGTAGGGTACAACGACTTGTTTCATTTCCCCGATGTTGTTACCACTGACTTTTGTACCGTAACGTTTATCTGTACCTTTGAATAATATAGCTTTTGCAACGGTGTCTTCGAAATATATGTTATCTATAAACTTGATGTTATCAGGTAAATTGTCATTGATAAAACGTGCATAGTTTTTTTCGTTACCTCTGACAACAATGTGTGGACCGATTGCAAGTTTTTTCCCGTTCCAAACTTCTTGATAGGCGTTGATATATTTTGCCAACTCAGTTTTTGTGAACATTTGGTTCTTTGGATATTTTAGGTCGAATGCTTTTTGCCGTGAAACGGTAAAACCTTCACGACTCCGTAATGTTTTGTACTGTCCTCTAGCACGTTCGAAGAACCAACATGTTTGTATGTTGCTTCGGGGTGTTATTGGTGAAAGTATATAACGAGACAGTTTTTCGATGGCGATTAATGCAGGATTATTTGCTGAGAAATCAGCATCATTAACCTTATTTTGAGTGTTGGCATATCGAGAGATACGAGAAACAATATCACTATACAAGTCTTGTTTTTCTATAATGGAGAACTTGACTTGAACAAAAATATTTGAGATATCGGCCTTATCTTTTTTAGCGGAATTATAAATTGAAGCTGTTGTCTGTCCTCCATTTACTATTTGTAGGTTATTGATTTTTCTAATAAAATGATTAGTGTCGTCTAATTCAATATGGTCGGCTGTTGCTGCAATCCCATTATTGAATGCTAGAAACATATGGGGTTCATTTTTGATTGTGGCCCGGATTCCTTTGTTAATCTTTCCGGTGAATTGCAAAAATGAACGTACATTTTGTTCTAGTAATCTTGCCCCGTAACATTCATATAATTTTGCCAAACAAGTGCCAGGAATAATAGCAATATATGCTTTATAGTTTGGGTTATTGATGTTTGCAGCAAGGCATGGAATATCAAATTTTTCTCCTTCAAAATTTTCGAAATCAAGTTCAATTGGTACACGAGCTTGTTCTGAGATTTTGTATAGGAAATTTATATCGACTATTCGATAAAACACATTATAACCGCATATTTGGGTGTTTTGAGGAATTTCTCCATTGTAGATACCATTGGTAAGGATAAATGCATTTACTCGTACGAGATTTTCCTTTAATTCAGAGTAGTTCGCCAAGGTATTGGCAAACTCAAAAATTTGAGAAGATTCTGCGACTTCGTTTACATAGTCATTATAGATAGCTTTACGGAAAAAATTAGTGATTCGTTTGGCCGCTGTATCGATATCTGATTTTGCGATGGTTTTGATTTCGTTGGTGTTTTCAAAAATGGAGATAAATAAATCTACAGTTTCGTAATTTTCAGATAAGGCGTAAGCGTTTATTTTATGTTGTCCCTTTTTTCCAAAATCTTTCTCGTCATACGCTACATCCGCATTTTCTGTTTCTCCCGCGTCAGACAACATATATATAGCAATACGAGTGAAAATTTGTTCTTGAGTGTCTCCTTCTTCATTACTTGCTTGAAAAGCTATGATATCCTGTATTAAGGATTGATAAAATTTATTTATTTCGTTCATAATTTTTTAGTGTATTGAAAATTTGATTCTCATTTACCAAGTACTCATCGCATGTGGCAAGAATAATGGTGTATTTTACATCACTAATTCCTTTGCGTAATTCATTTTCTTTTATTCGGGGAAATTCATTTTCTATCTTGTAATAGTTTTCATTTCTAGTTAAGTAATATCTTTTTTGATATAATGACTCGTGCTTATCGAAATAACCAGCTTCAAATAGTTTTGCGTTAAATATAGATAGTACAGATATATCATTTCCAAGAGTTTTTCGAATCTCTAAAACTTTTTGACATAACGTTTGACCATTCCCGTTTGAAATCTCGACGGATAGGTGATATAGAAAGAGTTTTTTTAAAAGAGTTTCGTCTAATTGTCTTTCACCGTTTATGATAATTTTTTGAGGGTTATTAGTTGAAGTCGTTTTAACTTCTAATGCCCAATTGTCTCCTTGAAAATCACGTAGAGCTTTATCTGCTCCAACCCAAGCGTGTAATACATCACGTGGATTTATTTCTAATGAAAGTAATTTTTGTAAAAAGTGAAGTTCGCCATAAAGTCCTTGTTGCTCGGCAGGGGTAAGACCTGTTGAATTATTCTTATCAAATAATGTCTTCCACTTTCCTAATTGATTGACAACGGTTTTGGCAATTTCCTCTTCTGTGCTTGCGGGTATTGTTGATTGTATGAGGTTTTCACATAAGGCCTCAAAAATATTGCAATTATTGGCTTGGAGTAATTGAATTATCAACAAATGGGAATTTGTAAAGGTCGAATCTGGGACGAGTAATATTTTTAATTCTTTCAAATTATTGAAAGAAGAGGTATCTATACGAATTTTTTTATTAAAAGTAAACGCAATGCCATAGTATCCTTCAGGATATTGATAGGTGGCATAGATATGGCTTCGAGTAGTGTTCGGGCAAAGGCGTTTAACAAGTCCTATATTTTTTTCTTTTTCTAATATTGCCCAGATTTGGGATATATATTTATTGCTCATCATATATATTGTCATTTGTAGCGTCAAACATATCCTCTGTTTCCGCAAATTCTGCAACTTGATTGACCCGATAGGAAATTGCAATTCGAGATTTGCTATTAGGAAACGAGATTACAAACCCAATGAATGGTTCATCTTCTGGGTTAAATGTAATTGTATCTGCAATTATATTCCCTTGTAAGTCTTTCACGTTTGCACATACAGGGTTGAGCGGATAAATAAGTAAGAGAGGGGTTGTATGAGGTCTAAATTCTTGGCGTACAATTTCGGGTGCGGGATAATCCTTGTCCCAAATTTGCCCTTTGTCTTTTTTGTATTGTTCTGTTCTTTTTAACGCATCCTTTAATAACGTGTCTTCTAAATCAATAAATTCATCTTGTTGATTGCCGACAATATGATTTTTACGAATGTAATATGTATTTTTGTCCGTATCATCTGCACGATTACGGTCAAAACAGCCAACCTCGATACCGTTTGAAAATTTATGTCGTGCAGTAGTCTTGCTTTTATTCATTAAAACAACACTCCATGAGGTTAATTCTTTTTCCTTTATAAGGTCTCGTATATATGTACATATTAAATCTAAATTAACCTTCTTCAAATTATCAGCAACATTGAATTTTGTAAAATAATCGCAGATAATTTCCGGGGAAATATTACGCCAGAGGTAATTATTATTTTTTTGTTCGTAATTACCAAGATTGGCTAATAAATAGTCTGTTGCAATAAGATTCTTTTTCTTTTTCCCTCTATCCATTGGAAGTTGATAAGTTTCAATCAAACGTCCAGCCCACGATACATCTATTTGTTGCGTGTAACGCATTTTTGCGAGAGACGTGATTTGTAGACAACCGGGGTGTGTCCGTACTTTTAGGGCGTAGTTCTCGGGAGTACCTCCTGATTCGGCTAGGTAATTGAATTCTTCCTTTAATTCTTCACTTGCAATTGTGATGTGGCGAAACCATTCATTGAGTTCTGTACTTGTATATAGACGACATAAATCGACATAACCTGGGCGATATCCAAACCAACGTCCCATCTGTAGTAGAGTATCGTACATTTTTGATGCTCTTAAAAAATAACTTATAGAAAGGCCTTCCAAGGTTAACCCTCGTGAAAGTTTGTCCCCACCAATGGCAATGACGGATATCCCTGTTTTTTCATATTCATAATATGTCAGACTATCTCCGGAACTTCCATTAATAGATTTCACTTCGATTTTTTGAACGGCTTTATAGAGTAAAGGTTTGATTTCTTCCCATGAGTGAATCATCAAGCAATTGTCAATATCATATAGTCGGGAGGACAGAATTTCAGTTGTAACTGTTTTGAAAGATTTATATTGTGGAGTATCAACTTCTAATAATTGTTGAAATTCTGCCATCGTTGAAGTATCGTTTGCTTCAATTTCGCTTTTGTAATAATGAAATAGTTTTTCTACCAATTCCTTAATATGATTCTGCCATGTTTGAAAACGAGAAACGTGTATAAGCATTGAATTGTGTTTTGTTTCTTGACCTCTTGCGATACGAATGGCACAAGTAATGATGAAAGATTTTATTGCAGTTTTTAATGATTCTGGGATATCATTGAACGTCGGTTTGGCATCATCTTTTTTGTGCCCTTGTGGAACAAAAAACTCATAATCATTAATTGGAGAAACTATTGGTAGTAAATCGTCATCAATATTATTGGGAATAATAGATGTCCCGAAAACCTTTTCCGGGCCGATATAGTTTGTTGGTGCGGGGATATTAATAATAAAATCTCGGGGGAATAA
This sequence comes from Butyricimonas hominis, assembly GCF_014287455.1. Taxonomy (NCBI): domain Bacteria; kingdom Pseudomonadati; phylum Bacteroidota; class Bacteroidia; order Bacteroidales; family Odoribacteraceae; genus Butyricimonas; species Butyricimonas hominis. Next base: position 215,621 of record NZ_JACOOH010000007.1, on the reverse strand, counting down.
ATCTTCTTCATCTTGAGGGATAAAGATATTTGCAAATGGAGTGGCTGTATATCCAACGTAAGCCGAGCGATTAAATAATGAAATAATTTTACGGATATTTTCATTTATTTTTGTTGGGTCAAGATTATTCTCTCTTTTATTAGTGTTGATTGATGCGTTGTCAGCTTCGTCATCAATAATTAAAAGAGCTTTATCTGCTATTTTATTATTAATTGTTTGTGTCTGTAGCCAAATATGCAAACGTTTTAATACTGCAACATTTTTTTTGACAACTAGCAATAATGGTTGTGGAGTATTGAAATTTATTCCTAATGTTTGGGCAGCTTTTTTGGTAAAATCTCCTTTTTCTGCACTTGTTGTTATAGAATTTGCAATGGCCGTGGAAAAACCCGGAATGAGACCAACTCCAATTTTATTTTTTTGGTTATTGGCGTATACTCTTTCAAATTGAGTATCAAAGCCTAGAAAGCCTTCATCAAGTCGAGTTTGTGTTTGACTTCGTAGATTGTTATGGATACCAGCCAAGATAATTATCAGGTTAAAACCGGAGTCTGCAGCTTTACAAATAAGTCCTGTGTAATTTGCGGTTTTGCCTGATTGTACTTGACCGACTACTAATCCCTTCTTGTTTATTTGAATATCAGGACGTTGAGGGTTAAATAATTTATCTAGTATTTTGTCTGTTAAATTATCTAGTTGCATAATAATACTTGGAGCAAATTTCTTTTGTTTTTCCAAATATGACGTGTAGCGCAACCAGAATGCCCAATTGGATTTCTTATTTGCTTTAAAATCTTTAAGCCAAGGTTCTCTACGTTCTTTACCTTCTAAAATCTGAAATGTATCAATTTGGATACTATACATTGATAGCAAATCGTTTTTTAATTTTTCGGTATCGACATTGGCGCAGATTTTTTTTACTTGTCTGATGGCATTATTGATTTCTTCATCAGTAACGTTGGTCTTTCTGCCAATTATGGATTGGCAAATTTCTACTGCAACTTGAAAATTATCCATATTACAAATTATCGATTAGTTCTTCATAATTGTTAAACGGTTCTATCGTTTTAAGATATGCTTTTGCTTGTTCTTGATTTTTGCCTATAATTAATTCATTTTTATACATTAGAGCAAGGGTTTGCTTGATGACATTTACATCCATATTAGTAAGTGGTGTTGCTTGGTGTTCTTCTCCTTGAGCTTCATTTATATAAATTGATTTTGTCGGGATTGTTTCTTCCAAAAATTTTAAAAGTGTTTCAATAGCTTGTTCCGGCTTTTCTTTCGCAAGTTTTTTTAGATTTTGAATCATCAAATGTTCCCGATTAATAATGAAAGACCATTTGTTATCTTTTTTTTTCTCTCTCCAAAGTGGTTGGAATGATTGCCCGGCTCGCTGTGCTATTATTTTGCCTCTATGTCTATAAACTTCGATAGCTAGTTTCCGAACAGATTTTGCATAAGATTCCAATTGTTCTCTATAGATAGAAGGTGGGTACGCTTTGGATTTTTTTATATCAATTTGCCAATCAGAATCAAGGTTATTGGGTATATCAATTTGTATTCGTGCCAATTTATAAGCTTCTTCTTTTCGAAAAAGACCTAGCCAATCTCCTCCTAGTAATAAACGTTTCCCCCGGTAAACATAAAATCCTTGTAGTGCAATCCATCCGTTATAACCTTCTGCTCTTTTGTATGCTTGCTCTGTAGAAAAATTATTTTTGTGTGGGAGTACAAATCCTTTCATTGTAATACCACTATTAATATTTTCTGTTGGTTGTGGTTGGGTTTTTAGCTCGTCTATGCAAAATGGATTCCAAGCTTCAATCTCATGTCCACACCAAAATATTTTTATAGATTTGTCTTCAATGAAACGGTGAAATGTCATGGCAAGATGTTTTTTCACTTTATCCATCGAAAGGGAAAATTTATGTTTTATGTTTTCATTTGTGGGTTCTGTGCATGGAGGAATGATTCTGTCCAAATCTGTCCAAATGACAAGAGTCCCAGATTTTTGAGAATCCAAGTCGTTGATGAATCCTTCTGGAATCCAATGAAGTAGTTCCCATTTTTTGCTGTATGCAACATAATCTAAATCCCAAGTCCAGAATGCTGCAGATGATTCTTGTCGCTTACTAAGCACGGATAACTTGCGACATTGAGAAAATGATGCCGTTTTTAGCCCAAGCCCGAATCGTCCTAAATCTGTTTCTGAGCGTTCCGAAAGGGGATTTTGTGCTCCAGGACGCATTGCTTGAATAATTTCTTCAGAAGTCATACCCAATCCGTCATCTTTTATAGTAATGATGGATTTGTCTCCTCTCCAGATACGATTTACATATATGTTTTTCGCTTTTGCAGAAATAGAGTTGTCAATAATATCGGCAATTGCTGTTTCAAGATTGTACCCGATAGCCCGAAAAGTTTCAATCATTGAGGCTGCTTCTGGTGTCGCCTCGGCTTTTTGTAAATTACTATAATCCATGAGCTAAAATTGTTTTTGAAGTTCTTTTGCAATCTTGTATGCTAGCACTACAGGAACGGCATTGCCAATTTGTTTAAATGCCGCACTTCTACTGCCTTCAAAGTAATAATCATCGGGGAATGATTGTAGACGTGCGGCTTCGCGTATCGTTATCGAGCGGACATTCTTGATAGTAGGATTTAATGTTGGATAAATGTAATAATGGCCATCCATTGCTATATGTGCAACAACCGTATGGCTATAGCCAAATGGGTCAACAACATTAAAGCGATTGAGAAAACTTTTTTTGTTTTTGTGATGTTGAAGACGAGAAGGTAACTTAGAATAATTGAGTCTTTCTTTGTTATTTAACCATTTCTCAATAGCCATTTTATAAATTTCACGGTCATTTTCATTATGCGGTCGAGCAATATGTTGCGTCGTAAAATTGAATGTTGTACGAATGTTGGCTTTTTGTAAATATGGCATTTCTGAAAGTGATTTTGTATATGTGATGGGTTCGCATAACTTACCTTCCCCGGCCTTTCTTTCTGGTAGGTCTGAAAATAAATCTTTTAGGACTTGATAGGTATTTATTTCTGGTTTTAAGTCTGGGTAATGAAAATCTGTTTGTTTATTATTTTCATCTTTTGTTTGCCATCCAATGATAATAACACGTTGACGGTTTTGTAGAACTCCATGTTGGGAGGCGATTTGAACTTTCCACTCAATTTCGTAACCAAGTTCTCGAACTAATCGTTGTAAATCAAGAAATGGTTTGCCCTTTTTAGCTGAACGTATGCCTAACACGTTTTCAAAAACAAACATTTTGGGCCGATAATGTGCTAAAAATCTCACGTAAAATTTGTAAAGTTCGTTACGGGGGTCTTGTTCTGCAGCTTTACCCATTCTAGCTCTGCCTGCAACAGAATAGGCTTGGCAGGGTGGGCCACCTATAATGATATCAACACTTGAGTGTTTTATCAAATTATCGATTTTTGAAAATATGTCACTGATGGTTTTTTCTCCAATAGTGGCTTGTATTACCGTATTAATAATATCTTGAGGAACTTGACTCCACAGCTTGCTTCCATCTTCTTTTTCTTGTTTTTCACGTAAGTATTTTTCGTAAATAGATAATTTGCCAATAGATTTCAAATAGTGATACGCTGTTCTTGTTTTTAATGTGTTGCAAGCGTACGTGTCCATCTCGATATGAGCTAACGGGCTGAAACCTGCTCTGATGAAACCTTCAGATAATCCTCCTGCACCTGCAAATAAATCTATAAATGTTAATTTCCTATTTGTTTCCATATAAAAATGTCTATTTTACAAATATATAGAATTATCGTATTGAAAAGACCTTGTAAGGCTATATTCGTTTGTTTTTTTATTTTAAGGAAGTCTATTCACAATCATTGTATTTAAATCATAGAGGGTAATGTGCTTTTATATTTGCTGTTCTCGTGTATTTTAGTTCAATGTAAATCCGTTTTTCTTTAATTTATCCAAGAAGTCATAGAAGTGGTATATCATGTGACAAGTTAGCGGGGAGCTCTCTTGAACAAAATTTTCCATGATGCTCCATTTCCAATTGTTAATAACGTTGTGTTTTTTGTTCCATGCCTCCATTTTGGGGATAAGTTTTAATACAATCGCTTTTTTAGGAAAGTATTGTTTCAACTCGTCGACTTTTTCTTTGGCTAAAGTAGATTCCTCGTCTTGTTGGATTGCCGCTAAACTATACCATTGAAGGGCTTTCCTTTTATCGGGGAGTACCCCTAAACCTTGTTCAAACATGTTTCCTAGTTGATATTGGGCTGTCGCTAATCCTTGCTTGGCTGCTTTCTTGTACCATTTCATGGCTTCTTTGAAATTGATATTAACACCATGACCTTTTTCATAGGTGTATCCCAAACGAAATTGTGCGTACATCTCGCCTTGTTTGGCGGCTTCTTTATGCCACTTCAAGGCGAGCTCGTTATTCTCGTCAACATACACGCCATTGTAATATACCCATGATAAAGCACTTTGAGCATCTCTATTGCCTTCCATGGAAAATTTTTCTAGTAACTTCATTGCTTCTGGAATATTTTGTTGTGTACCAATACCTTTCAGCAAGTGAAGAGCGAATGTCCGTTTCGCCCGAGGTTCCCCGTTGTCTGCTGCTATTTTGAACCATCTCGTGGCAATTCGTTTGTTCTTTTTTATTCCGTACCCGTGGGAGTAACAATAACCGAGATTATTTTGAGCCGGGGGATACCCTTTGAGTGCGGCAATCTTGTACCATTTGAAACATTCTCTCGCGAAACTCTTTCCGGCTTTATCGAGAGCTTGCGCTAGAGTGTATTGTGCTTGTATGTCACCAGTTTCTGCTTTTTTTTGTAATTCTACCAGCATATATTCCTCGCTTGCCTCTTTTATATTTTTATCCGGTTCTAAGGTATCAAATCCTATTTGCACCAAATCTATCAAGCTTAGGTTCGATTTTATTTTTTCTCGATTCCTAGTTTCAGCAATATCCGATAGATTGTACACGATTTTTTTTGTAAAATCTATCGGATGGCTAAGTGTTATTTTGTAAATGGAAATACTTGTGTTTCCCGTGTACTCTTCAATCACGCACCAGTCTTCACATCTATGATAAACAATTAGTCCCTCGTTTTGATGATAGAAAACGTGTTTGGTCCTTAATGATTCCTCCCTTTTCTTCTCTATGAACTTGTATCCGAAAGTGGAGAATAATTCATCTATCATTAGAGATTGTAAATACGATTCTTGACCTTTATCATAATAAGGCACGCCTTGTAATCTTATTCTGAGATTATCCGGTAAAGAGTTAGTCGTGTATTCTTTGTACTGGGGACGAAAGTCGCAGGGTATCCGATACCAATACTTGGGGTTATGGTAATAATAGTAACGAGTGGCATCTACACGAATAAAAATATGTTCTTCCTCGAAAGCGTGAAATTCGTCAATTTCTTGGGCCGTCCACAGAGGGGCACAGCCGGGTACGAAATCCAAAATTCCCTTTTCATCTTTTCGGATAGAAACAGGGTTGGTCTCTCCCGTTATCGTATTCATGTAATACTGGTACTTTTTCTCCAAGACATAATCGAAGTATTCTTGCACGCTATCAATCACACGGGTGCTTCCCGCGAACGAGAACATGTTTATATCTTCGATGTCCGAGTAATATTTTTTTAAAGCTATCGAATAATTGGATAGAGCCTCTTTTATTTGTTCTAATTCCGGTTGAGAAAGTTTTATCAAACAATCCTTTAAGACATGCTTTTCTTTCAGAGGCTCGATTTCCTCGTGAGGTCTAAGAGACGCGGAGGTGTTGAGAATAAGTTTGGCATCTTCTAAATAAAATTCATTCAAATAACACTTTAACAGGTCATTATGCACGTTATTCAAACTAGTATTCGGATAAATATACTTAAATTTCTTTTCCTCGCAGAACTTTTTAAATAGTGTTAGCTCGTCAGTATTTTTCCCGTTTTTTCGTTTGTACATGTTGAATTTGTAGGGAAAATTGTAGTATTGATAACCCCAATGAGGGTCACATGGTGGAACATCTTCTTCTTCTATAAGATACTTGTAAGCTAACTCGTGATTGATTCCGGTATTACTTAATCCTAAAAGATATATTAATCCCAAGTTGTATTTAGCCCCACGCCAGCTTGTTTGTTGATACCACGAGATAGCCTCATCTATATTGCCCGAACTTAATTCTATCGTGGCTAAATAATACTGGTAAATGTCCATGCCTTGAGAGGCTGCCAAACGAATCCAGTGGAGCCCTTCATTTCTGTCAATATCATTCTCGTACAAGAATATCCCGAATTCCCCTTGTGAATCCACGTCTCCCTGTTCTGCCGCTTCACGGAACCATTTTATTATCAATTTGTCATCAGCCCTTGAATTATGAAGGTTTTCATTCAAATTGAATTTTAGTGGATTCTTGTAATATATCCCCAAGTTATAAAGAGCTTTCACGTCTTTAGCCCGTGCGGCTTCTTTCCATAATTCAATTCCTTTGATAATATTCTGGGGAACACCTTCAACGATATAAATATAGCCCAAGTTCACGAGAGCTTTAACATGTCCTTCTTCTATCGCTCGTGAATACCAGTATATCGCTTGGTTAGAATCACGAGCGACCTTGTAGCCCCAATGGTAGGTGGAACCTAATTGATATTTAGCCTCAATATTCCCATTTTTGGCGTCACTTTTTAATCTATGAATGAATTCCTCGAACATGCTCCACTATAATGTTTTTAATTGTTTAAACCAATTCTTGCTAGACTACCGTGTTGTTTGGTTAGTCAAAATTTTTCTGGGAATTTTTTTTACCCTTCCGTTGTTGTCTTATAGAGGAGGGGGTACCCCGGAGAAGGGGGGAGGGAGGATACCGATATTTAATCATAATGAATTTAAAACTTTATTCTTAAATAGCTAATTGTTCCAGCTTGAACTAGAACCGTGATTTTTTTAGTTTCCCCGGTTATTTTATCTTGTACTGTAAGCCTGGTCGGGCCTGTTGAACTTTTCATTAGAATAGGAGTTTCACCCCAGATTTTGCCGTTCATCGTGACAATTCCAGCATGAGAATCTGTCGTGATGTAAATTGTTCCATAACTGCCGATTACAATATTTTTTACAATATCCTTTTTGTTTGGTGTCGATACCCCTCTTGTAGAATTAAACGATACCTTGTTAGCACGGTTTAAAATATACCGGATTTCCTCGTTTTGAGCTAGCCCGTCAAAAGTTTCAAAGATGATTTTAAATGAAATCTTGTCTGGAACGTTTTTGTCAAACTGGACGTAATTGTTTGAAACTTTCTCCCATGAACCATTTTTCATTACCATGTACGCCAAGTTGCATAACGGTTGGGATTTATAAAATGGGGTCACCTCGTAGCCTGAAAAGGCAATTTGTTTAATTTTAAAATTCACGTTTGATAGCGTGCTGTCAATTTTACCCTTGAAATAGTTGATATTATAATCTGTATCATCCCAGGTTCTGGTCGTTGAAACTTTCCAGTCATTTGCCGTGAGGGTAAAACTCCAATAATAATGTTTAAGAGCGTTTGACACGTCCAGTGAATCTAAATAATTATTCCCCTTGGAGATATACTCCATGTAGTTACTTAATTTGTAAGCCCTTTCCTTGTTCAAGCTGTCGATTGATATGTAACGTAAAACATGAAATTGTTGATTTTTCTTTTTACCAACCATTTCCACAATTTCGCTAATTCCGTTCAAGAAAATTTCACTACGCACGTCAATATCGGTATTAAACGATATTTCATCATTCGTTTGGTGTAAACTTGATTGCACGGTAATGCTAGCTTTTAATTGAGTGACCAAATCGATTAATGCCATTCGTGTGGCTTCATGAATACTACTGCTATATCCCTCCCCGTGGTAATAGTTATTACTATTTTTAATATCTTCAATAGTTTGAGATAGTAGAGGTGAAGATAAAATTGTAAATAGGACAAGTATCAAACGCTTCATGTTATTTCTTCATGTATTGTTTAAGATATTCTTTAAATTTTTCTTGGTCGTAGTTGATGCGAGCCTTAATGTTATCTGGAAGTTCACTGACCACCTCTTCAACTTGTCCGGCTAGTTTCTCGACAATATCCTTGCTGACTTGCATCGCCACGAAGTAAGTATATTCTCCCTTTCTATTGGGTTCTGACATCCTCCCGTGTATCACGGTTGCGTCTCCAATCTCCGTTTCAACAAATGACGAGATATTTGACTCGAACTTGCCACTCTCGTCTCGAATCATTCCTTTCTTCTCGGTACTTTTCTGGTACTGGTTAGCGTATGACTCGATACCAGCCATGATTTTTCCCTTGATTTTGGTTGCCAAATCTCCCCGGCAGTTTAACAATGCAATGTGTTTAGCGGTGTTGGGGTCTTTTGCCGTACCATAAAAAGATGAAACGAAAAATTTGTCATTGTCAATGAACTTGTCTTCGCCACCAATACCCATTTTTCTTGCAGAACCACAAGACATTAAAAACATGCTTAGTAATAAAATTAAAATTGCTTTCATCGTATGTAAAATTTATGGATTTATAATATGTTTCTCAACCAATTCGAACCACTCGAAAAGTTTGTTATGTGTTTTCACGAAAATTTCAGCTTGACAGTTAAAGTTGTACCCTTCCGGAATGACAGTTTCTAATTTACGTTCTTTTGCCATTTTTAAATTTTGTGGTTGGTGTCTACAAAACGGGTAGGACAAAAAAGCCTCCACACAGGTTGCAAAAACACCAAGTGTATGTTTTCTTACCCATTCATCATTATTGAATCTTCCAACAATATTGTTATTGTTATCTAGCAATCTTGCATCAATATATTGTATTTCAAATGATAACTTAACCCTGTAATTATCAATAAGGTTAATTCTATATATGCCAGAGACACTAAATCGTATGCAAGTATCAGCATTAATACGGAACATTGCCTCCCAATCAGGATTACTGTGACATTGATAATTGTATATGAACATCTTAGATTTAAGATACCCATCTCTTAGTTCTTCAGCATTGGGAGAAATTGTTTCAATAATTTTTTTAATTTTCTTTTGAGTGATAATATTCTCACTTTGGATAATACAACCAATCACGATGGTCTTGTCATGTTCATTACAATAAAAAGTCAAATCTTGATTATTGTTAAAGAACTCAACATACTCTGGGGCAACTTGCTTATCAACATCTTCTTTTGTTTGAGAAAAAGATGACAATGATACAAGTAAACAAATTAATATTAAGATTAATTTATGCATAAGTATAGGGTTTATTAATTTGACGTTTTTTCCCGATTACTAAATATCCATATGCCACAAACCGACTATCACGTCAATAATTAAAATGCTATAACATACCCAACGAAGTTCTTCAAAAAAACGATAACAATAGGGACTTATTAAAACAAATACGTAGAAGCCTAATGCAATAAGGGCACCGGGGATACCTGCAAAGAATAAAATAGATTTTAAAGGATTTTCTGTGTCGAAAAAATGTGATTCATATAAATAATACAAAAAAAGGAAATAGCCGAAGATTATAGGTCCGAATACTGTGCCCAACATGAGCACATCTGTTGAAAAAGTACTTCCCTGCTCAGCACTACCATAGAGTGTTTTTCCTGTTTTATATTCAATCTCATGGCCATCTATTTTAATCGTTTCTGTATCCTCGTGGTCGCAGCGACCCATAACGTCAAATATAAGTGTTAGAATGGTTACAATGTAAAAATATATATATGCCCAAGCATACCATTCCAATTCCCCATCCAGTATAGACGTAGACGAAGTACTGTAACAACCGCTAAATATAAATGGAATACAAGCAACTATTAAATAGCGTAATAAGCTTGAAATATTAGTTTTTGTTGGAGTTTTCATGGTTGCAAATGTTAATATTTAAAACGATAATTGGGAATTATTTTTTCATGATTGTTACAATTTCAAATAATGGAACAAAAGAACAGTAACCATTATAATGAATCAAGTTCATAATGGTTCATGAAATTTGTTTTTACTCTTTCTTAATAAAATTATTCCTCGTCGGCTCAAAGAGGAGATTTATAAAAGAAACGTGAGCCTGTCAGCTATTCATCCGATAGGCTCTGGACTGCCCGTGTAAGTGAATAAGAAAACAGCTCACGCTTTGGAATGTATATGTCAGAACATATAATCAACCAAAGAGAACGTCATTTTATTCCTCTTACACTTGAATTGTCCAGATTCATCGGTAAGGAATAAGCTAAACGCTTCCTAATATACTCGTTGTCTTGCAACAATGCAAAAATAGGAATTATTTAGTAATAACATTCATTCGTGAGCTGTTATTTTTGCAAATGTATAGTTATCTAGTCAAAAACTCAACAAATCATAGGTTTCAAGTAACTCCTCTTTTCGAAGTCCTAAATACCTTCTAGTTGTCATCGTGTCACTATGATTGAATAATTCTGATAATTTGATTAAGGCAAACTCACTATTCTCACCTGCCATTTTTACGATTTGTCTTCCGAAAGTTTTTCGCATGGAATGGGTACTAAAATGTTCAATTTTTAAATTGTACTTCTTTTTTATCTCCTTGAACAAAATATTTATTCTTTGTATCGTGTAAATTGTTTTCTTTTGGCTCAGAAAACAGGGTTCAGAAATATCCGTAATACCTAACTTGTTATGACAATCTTTTATATGTCCTTGTAACTGGGAATTAATTTTAATAATTCGTCTTTTCTTTGTTTTTTTCTCGATAATAATTAAAGTACTATTATTTAATAATTGTTCCCATGTCAAATTTAGAAGGTCCGAAATTCGTAATCCAAAAAATGCTCCACAAGCTAGAAGTAAACTCATTCTTGTATTTCCATCTCGATATAATTTTCTGATAAGATTCAGCATAGAATCCCATTCTAAATAATCCGAGGTCGTGTAACTATTCTTTAAGCTCATAATATTCACTTTTTAGATTTTTCTTTCATTTCTGAAATACTTTATAGTCTATTTAAAATTACAGTGCTGATAATCAATCTATATTCAAACTTCATAGAAGTGAATATTATTTTAATCCACAATTCCGATTAGCTTTTCTGGCTTAAATCCTCGCCATGCCATTTTTTGTAAATCAATATAGACGAACATGTTGAAATAACGTTTCGGAAGTCCATTTCCTATTATTTGGGATTGCACCGCTTCAGCTTGTAGTGTTCCCACCGCAAAGCGAATACTACCATCCAGTTTTTGATAACAGAAGCGAACAACCTCACCTCTCATCATGCGTTTTTTCAGGGTTTCTAACATAAACCCTTTTCCCATCGCTGTTGCTATGTCCATATTATTGTGAACACATTTAACAGTGTTCACAATAATGTTGTTCGTATTAATAGTAAGTGCTTTCATACCTTATTTATATATGCGTTACAAAATTAATCTCCACAATACGAGTGTCTCCCGTAAATGGAGTTTAGTGATTGGATATTGCCGAAATCGTATGACCGTGTAATATTACCGTGTTCGTCTATCTTGCATGTCGTGTCTTGAAGAGCAGCGTTGAGTTCTTGCGCTCTTTGAGTGGCTATGTTGATAGCTCTTTCCATCGTGAAGTGAGTGTTGAATTTTATCATCATCTCGAACAGCTCTTGTGCAGTTTTCATAATCCAGTCTGTATTATATTTAGTTGTCATCTCTCTTGTCATTTTTTGATTATGTCACAAAAATATGACATATATTTGATATATGCAACCTTTAGACAAGAAAAATATGGCATTTATTCAACATTTGTCATCTTTTTCTATCTTTGTACTTTAAATAAAGGTATACATGGAAGAAAAAGACAAGAAAGAAAGGACAGTTATTCACGTGGAAGTAAATGAAAAACACTACTATTTTGGGTCATTAGCAGCAATTTATGAAGTTTTTGACTCTAAAACTCTCGGGATTGGTTATGGTGCGTTGAGAAATGTAGGCTTATCCCCGCAAAAACCATATCAAAATAAGCATTGTATTATCCGGAAAGGTGTTTTATTGACAATTTCTAAAAAAAATGGCTAAAGAGAAACACAACATACGGTTGCACTTTCTGGTTTTCAAATAGTTGCATTACTTTTTGAAAAAGTTCTTGTGTGACACGTGGATGTGATTGTTTTGATTTATTGATATTATCGATTGTTTGAGGTGCATTTATGCCATTTTGGTAATCATTTTTTCAATCAAAAAATCAATTAAAGCCTCAAATTTACTTTCCGTAATGATTATCGTCCTGCCGTGTTCTTGATTTAGTTCTCTAAAAAAATTAATTGCTTCTTCCTGGGTGTTAAATTCTATATTTCCAAAGTAGACATTATTCTTCTCCGTGCTTTGCCCTATTTTTCGCCTTTCCCAGCTTTTGCGTTGGGATTGCGCTATTCTTTCTCGGGTTGCCTCATCTCTTGGTCTGCCATAATTGGGGTTCAAACTTCCTCTTTTTTTCAGACTCATCTTTTCTCTACTTAAATTGTCAAGCTCATATTTAATTTCTTTGCTCATACTTTTTATTTTACTATAAATATTCCGTTGAACTATAAAGCGTTACATCAAGTTGTTTTTTACACATGAAAAATTTTGGGAAAATTTTCAAACACACTCTCGTTAGTCGAATATAAGGGGGGGGGGCTATTTTTTTATTTAATAGTTCAAACAGTTGAACTAAGGTTGAACTTGTTGAACTATTTGCTATATTTATAGTCTAAAGAGTATGTATTATGAGGATTTGGACTATTAACAGCAAGAAAATAGACGAGATAGTTGCCACATATATAGATTATGTGACTAACCCGAAGAACTATTACCGGCAAACTAGTGATTGGAAAAATGAGGAGTTGGACTGTCGGCTCCGGGGCAAAACACTTCCAGAACCGGAACATCGGGCGTTGCAATATCAAGAAGAGGCAGTTGTCATAGAAAACCTATCTCGACCACGTGTTGATTCTATTCGCTCTCATTTCGTATCTCTCCTACATATGCTCTTTCTCCGGTACGTGTCAACGGGAGATTCAAATAGTGATTTCTCCTTGAGTACGTCAATCATGCAAGATATGTATAGGCATTATAATTACATGCTACATGTGCTGAAATTTAATTGTGTGATACAGGGAAATTCAGAGAGCGTTGGAGGTTTCGCTATTACGAAGTACATGATAACAGACCCGGGTATGTTTCACATGACAGAATGCAAGCATCGGGTGGTATTGGAAGACTTGGATAAATTGTCTAAAATATTCAAAGGGCTCCATGAACGAAACATTCGGGTGGCAAAAAAGAAAACATCCAGCAAATATATTGATACCTATAACAAGATGATAAAGTCATTTAAACTTGTGGACGAGGAAGGGGCTAGCAGTTTCATGAACGAACATAAGTTTGATACTATTCGCTCGGAGCTATATTACCGACACATTATAAATAGATTAGAACAAAGAGAGATTAAAGAGATTGAGAAAATGGATGATAATGGCAGATGTTATCATATAGGAACTCAATTACCCAAACATTTAAAGAAATTCACGAATATTACTTACAGTGTAGATTGTAAGAATAGCCATCCATTATTATTCTCGTATCTGATACTAGATTATTATTATGATATAAACAACATAACAATAAATAAACAATATGAATTGAACAATGAAAATAATAGAATATATAGAATAATATTACAACACATACATGACAATTATATTAACATACATAATAAAAGAGAGAGAACTTACCATTACTTTATGCAGGAACTATGCAACACATTGAAAAATAATCATATAGCGGAAGGAGTTTTTGAATGTGCAAGACAAATACCTTGTGACGTGCTTGGCTACTTGTATAATGTGAGTCAGGGAATGTTGTGGGATGACATCCATCAGAAGAACCCAATCGAGAGTCGGGACGAAATTAAAAAGAACATGTTTCAAGAAGTTTTTTATTGTTACGGAACGAGATTTCTTGCGAAAAGAGAATACGCCACCATGTTTAAGAATACATTCCCGGGAGTGGCAAAAATTTTACGTTATTATAAAAGGATATACCACCAGCAATGCGTGGAGGAGGGTAAACAAATTAAAAAAGGAGGCCGGGACAAGGATTTTGTGTTGCTTCCCCTAAAGTTAATGCAATTGGAGAGTACTATTTTCCGTGAGATTTTAATTCAACTATGGAAAATCAAGGGGTGTAAGTGTTTTGCCATACATGATGCGATTGTTGTCTTAGATGATACAATTTCCTCTGAAAAAGTAAATGAAGTGATGAAAAGTGTCTATTGGGAGATGGGGTTAATTCCGACTCTGAGCCTAGATTTTTGTCATTGAAATTGTATAAATACCGTACCAAATACCGTACCATAAAAAGAAAAACTCGCTGAAAATCAGCGAGTTTCTTGTGTAAAAAGTGGTCCCACTTGGGCTTGAACCAAGGACCCCCTGATTATGAGTCAGGTGCTCTAACCAGCTGAGCTATAGGACCTACACTTGCGTGTGCTAAAGTGGTTAGCTTTAACGGGTGCAAATATAGTGTTTTCTTGAAATTCGGGCAAATATTGGTGTGCTTTTTTTTAACGATTCGTGGAAGATATGGTATTTTTATCTACATTTGCGTGTAGATGAACATTTTAGTGTAATAGAAAAAATATTGTGGTGTGAAAGTTTGTTTGCTAGTGATAGGAAAGACGGATGCCGAGTTTGTGCGGGCGGGGATTGCCGAGTACGAGAAACGGTTGAAATATTATATCCCTTACGAGATGAAGGTGATTCCGGATGTACGGAACACGAAGAATATGAGTGAGGTGCAACAGAAAGAGAGGGAAGGGGAGTTGATACGGGGACAATTGGAGGCGTCGGATTTCGTGGTTTTGTTGGATGAGCGTGGAAATGAATACACTTCTAAGGCGTTCGCGGAGTTTTTGGCACAGAAGATGCTGACAAGTATTAAGCGAATGGTATTCGTGATCGGGGGACCATACGGGTTTGCCGAGGAAGTTTATAAACGTGCGAATATGAAGATTTCATTATCCAAGATGACATTCTCACACCAGATGGTGCGGATGATTTTCACGGAGCAATTATACAGGGCAATGACAATATTGAAAGGAGAACCTTATCATCATGAGTAAGTCGGGGATTAGAAAAAGAATGAGAAAGTTTTGGCTCGTGTTAGCCTTGGCCATGGGATGTCTCTTGGTGGCTTCGCTGTGGGAATCATCATTGAGTGATTGGTCGGTGGATTCCCAAGTCGCTCTTTTTCAAGATCAATTGCAAGCGGAAGAGAAGCATTTGGACGAACAGTTGCAGAAGTTGGACGAGAATACTCAGATCTCCAAAAGTAACTGGCGGATGCGGAATTCGATCCTGCTCGGCTTCAAGAACGGGCAATTGGTGTACTGGAGTGACGAACGGGTGGGGACTCCCAACCTGTACGAGCGTTTGAAGGAGGGGGGTGAGTTAGTGAAGTTGAATAATTTGTATTTTGATGTCCGAAAGCGGTTTATCGGGGACATGGAGTATTACGGGCTTTTATTTATTAAAGAGGATTATCCTTATTCCAGCAGTTACGTGAAGAATCATTTTAACCCGCGGTTCGGGAGTAATCTGGATGATGCCAGTAAAGTGACGATCAAGAATGTATGGGAAGAGGGAGGTTACACGATATATAGCCGGGACGGGAAAGCGTTGTTCAAGATCGAGAGTAACGTGGGGTACGGGGATACATTGCCGAATTATTTCTTGCTGGTACTCTATTTCGTGTTTCTCTATCTCTTGTTTTATGCTTACGAGATATCACTGGATCGATCCGTGAGTTTCAGGGAACAGGTGGGACACTCGTTTGGGTTCCTCTGCCTGTTGATTCTGCTGCGGATAATCATGGTGAGGTATCAGGTGCCGTACTCGCTTTATCATTTGTCGATCTTCGCGAACAGTAAGGTGGCCGGAGGCGGTTCGTTTATTGTTTCGGTAGGGGATTTGTTCGTGACGATGTTTTGTTTGGCACATTATCTTTTTATCACGTTCAATAAGTTGCGGATAAGATATAATGAATACCGGTTGATGCGCTACCGGTGGCTTTTTCTCGCGGGCTTCGTGTTCGTGGCTTTTATCTACACGAATTTGCTTCATTTTTCAATCAAGACGTTGATAGAGAGTACGTCTATCAGTTTGAATATAGCTCGTCTGATTAATGTCGATTTCTCGTCCGTGGTAGCGTTTGTAACTTTGATTATCGCGGGTATGGGATTTATCGTGTTGATCAATAGTTCCGTCCGTTATTTTCGGAACCTTTTCACGATGAAACAAGCGTTGTTCGGGGTGACAATCGTGATCTTGTTTTGCGCAGCTCTTTGTTATTTCTTTAATTTTTCGTTGACTCCCTTGGAGTGCTTGTTTACTTTGTCACTTTACCTTTTGTTTATACTGGGGATTTACCTGATGAAGATGGATGCCCAGAAAAGTGTATTTATGCTTGCTCTCGTGGTGGTTTGCGTTTATATCATCTTTTTAGCCAAGAGTAACGAGATGGAACGCGAGTTGAAAATTCGTGCCGATTATATCGTTCAGATCGTGAAAGAAGTTGATCCCGTGTTCGAGGAGAAGTTGGTCGAGATCAACAATGAAATCATGAAAAGTACGAAGGTCGATTCACTGATCTGCGTTGGGGACGAGAAGGTGCTGGCCCGGTATATTTCGGAAGAATTACTGGACATGACGGGATTTTACTATGATTGCGAGGCTATTATATGCACGGGACGGGATACTATACTGGTAACTCCGAAACACGTGAAATACGGTTGCTATGATTATTATGACGGTATGATAGACAGTCTCGGGATAAGAGTGGATAGTACTTTATTTTATAATATTGATCTGTTTGACGGACAGAACGTGTACTTGGGGCGTTACATGTTGCCGGACGTGAAGAACGGCAGTTGCCTGTATATCCGTTTTACTTCTAAGAAAGGACACGAGGGAATAGGGTACGCGCAGATATTGTCGCGGGAGACAGATTTGGAGAATGAATTCGTATATCCCTATTCGTATGCCAAGTACCGGAAGGGGGTGCTTGTAGATGCTGACGGAACTTTTAATTACCCGCGCTCTACCGAGCGTTTCGGGGTGTACGAGCATGCCCGCACGATTAATGTAGACGGGTATTCCCACATGATCGTTCCGATTAAAGAGGAAGGTATTTGCGTTGTCAGTCTGGCGGATGACGTGTTTGCGTTGTACTATATGAACCTGTTGTACGCTATTTTCGTGAGTGCTATACTGACGTCTTACGGGATGTTTTTCCGGTTTGACGGCGGGTGGGAAAATTTCCGTCAAGTGAGTTTGAAGTCAAGGATCAAAAGTAATATTATTTCGCTGGTTGCCGGTTTGTTCGTGCTTATGACGATTATGAGTATCGTCGGGAATGCCGCTAGTTTCGAACGTCGGCACAGTGAAACGCTTGTTCAGGTGTCGAAGTATATCACGAGCGAGTTGGAGCGCTACAATTGCGTGGACGCGGATAAGTGTCCGGAGATCGAGACGGCGTTGAGGAGATTGGCGGATGTGCTTTGGGTTGATATTAATGTTTATAATTGGGGTGGTGAGTTGGTTGCTACTTCCCGACCGATGATTTTCGAGAAAGGGTTTGACGGGACATTGTTGAATCCCGAGGCTTACAGGAAAGTCGTGACGCAAGAGCAAATGAGTTTCGTGCAGGACGAACGGATTGCCGAGATGATCTATATGGCGGTTTATATGCCGCTAGTGCTGGAATCGGGAGAGAGATACGTGTTGAGTATTCCTTATTTTACCAAAGGGGAAGAGCTGAACAAAGATATTTTCCTGACCGTGATAGTCGCGGTGAATATCGCGATGATTGTTATGGTATTGGCTTTTATTTTATCCAGCGTGGTTGCCGAGCGAATCACGAAGCCGTTGCAGGTCGTGAACGATAAGTTGAGACGGATGCGGGTAGGGGGTAAGAACGAGAAGATTATTTATAACCAGAAAGATGAAATCGGGTTACTGGTGAAGGAGTACAACGCGATGGTGGATAAACTGGAAGCGAATGTCAAGCAATTGGCGAAGTCCGAACGCGAGAGTGCTTGGAGGGAGATGGCAAGGCAGATAGCGCATGAGATTAAGAATCCGCTAACGCCGATGAAGTTGAATTTGCAATTTATGCAACGTACTTTGCAGAAAGGGGATATTGAGGAAGTTCGGCTGCGGTTTAAAGATATATCTTCGGTTTTGATCGAGCAGATAGACCACATGGCGTCTATCGCTTCCGCGTTCTCTGATTTTGCTAAATTACAGGTGGCGAATAATGAGTGGTTTGATCTGAGTGAGCTTGTGGATGGGTGTGCCAAGTTGTTCCACGAGAACGTGGCGAACATGACATGTGACATAGAGCCGGGTGTTTTTGTATATGGAGATCGGGAGCAGGTGAACCGGGTGGTTGTGAATCTGCTGAAAAACGCGGAACAAAGTATCCCGGAAGACCGGGAAGGACACGTTCACGTGCAGTTGAAGACGGCATTGGGCAAGATTATTTTGTTCGTGCGGGATAACGGTTGTGGTATTCCGGAAGGTATCCGGGATAAGATTTCCGAACCGAATTTCACGACCAAATCAGGTGGTACCGGACTCGGACTGGCAATGTCGTACAAGATTATAGAGAGTATGGGTGGAACGATCTCTTTCGAGAGCGAAGAGAACGAGGGTACAACTTTCTACGTGACATTAAGACATGATAAGGGGGAGTCGGAGGAGTAGTTTTTCAATCTAAAATTTGAAATTTAAAATCTAAAATAGCTTTAGCTTTTTGGGCTACTGCTTGGGGGGTGATGTCGACCATACATTTTTGCCAGACGGGTTGTTTGCATTTTCCTCTACCGTCTTTCGTGCAGGGACGACAGGGAAGGTTTACTTCCATGACTTCGGCTTCTTTTCCGGTGGGGAAACCGAACGCGGTGGGACCCATCAAGGCTATGGAGGGCGTGTGGAACAGATCGGCGGCATGCAGGAAGCCGGTATCGCCACTGATGACAAGGTGAGATTGCTTCACTAGGTAACAGGATTCCAACAGAGAGGTTTGTCCGGCGAGGTTGTTCACTCGTTCGGGGGCGATGGCTTTGATTGTTTCACAGAATGTGTCTGTCGGTCCGGCGAGAATGATAAATCGGTATTCCGGCATAAGTTGGATAACTTGCTGCCAATGGCTGACTGGCCAGCGTTTCATTTCCCAGTTGGCCGAGGGAACTAGGGTAATGGTCTTCGGGGTAAAGGTGCGGGCAAAGTGTTCTTTGTATTCTTCGGGGAAGCACCAGTCGGAATAATCCGATTCGAAATTCGTGATACCCCATTTCGCGAGAGGTTTCCGGTAAGAAACGATACCCCGGAAGGGGTTGTCGAATTTGTTGATTCCCAGTTTGAAAAGCAAGAAACGTTTCCACCGTTCTTTGCTGCGTAGCGTGTAGTGCGGTCCTCTCGGGAACAAAGAGTAAAAGGGAGGTAATAACACGGCTTTCAATATGTTCGAGCGGATATTACTGTGTGCGTCATAAATGTAATCGAATTTCTCGGCTTTCAGTTCTTTTGCCATGCGAAGTAAACCTTTCAACCCCGTTTTCTTGTCAAATCCCCAAACCCGGTCGATGCGTTTGTCCATATTGAGAAAAGAGCCCATGTCTTTACGGGCAATCCAGTGTATTTCCGCGTCCGGGAAGTGATTTTTGATCCCGTTTACCACGTTCATGCATTGGATGATATCTCCGATGGAACTGAATCTAATAATGAGAAATTTAGCCATGTCGATAACAATTTTGCAACAAAAGTAATAAAAATGTAGTTTACCTATTGTAAAAAGAAGTATTTTCGTGTTCGAATCATAAAAGTATAGTCCATGAAAAAACATATCCCAAACCTGATCACGTGTCTGAATGTTACTTCCGGAGCGTTGGCTATTTATATGGCGTTTAACGGTAATTTGCTAATTGCTGCATGGCTGGTGATTCTTGCCATGGTGTTTGATTTTTTTGACGGTTTTGCCGCACGTCTTCTGCACGTGAAATCGGATATGGGGAAAGAACTCGATTCTTTGGCGGATATGGTGAGTTTCGGTGTGATGCCGGCGGTGATGGCGTATTTCCTGATTCGGGAAACATTTTGTTCTTTTGCTCCGGGAGAGACATATTATTGGGTGGAACGGGTGCTGTCGGCTGTTCCCTTGTTGGTGCCTGCTTTTTCTGCTTATCGTTTGGCTAAATTCAATCTCGATACCCGGCAGACACATTCGTTTATCGGGTTGCCGACTCCCTCAAATGCGTTGTTTTGGGTGATGTTGGTGTTTTGTTTCTATTACCAGCCGGAGTTTTTCAAGACGACGTGGGGTAATCCTTGGCTTTTAGCAGGATGTTCTTTTGTATTAGCATTATTGTTGATTAGTGAGGTACCCATGTTTTCTTTGAAATTGACTAATTTTTCATGGAAAGAGAATAGTCTTTTGTATTGTTTCGTGAGTACTATTATGATTGGTTTTGCCGTGTGGGGAGTGAAAGCGTTGACTTGGATGATACCTGTTTATGTGCTCATATCATGCCATGGTTATAGGAAGAATTATAATTGGATGATATTTTTTGGGATAGTCCTGCTATTACTTTGGGCTATGCGTCAAGAGGCATTGTTTATAATTATTCCGGCTTACCTGATTGTTGTCATTGTGAGATTGACTTCCCGGTCAAATCAATAACGGGATCGTAATCCACGAAATCACAGTCGGGAGAAATCTTTGCCGTTTCCTCCGTTTGAATCAATTTACTTTTCATGGATGCGGGTTGCATATTACTCAAGTTGGCGGCTGTGTCCCCTTGGAATATATCCTGTTGCGAGAGTACCACGATTCCCGCGATCATGGCTGCCGATAGTCCGAATTTGAACAGACGGGTAACTAGGTTTCCGGATTCGGTATTTATGTATTCTCCGTTTGTCTTCTTAACTTTTTTGCCGTTTGCCACGAGGGGCATTGCTTCCATTCCCATGACGTCGGGCAGGAAGTTGTGGTTAGCAGATTCGAAGAGAATATTGAAACGGCGGTCTACACTGAGCGTCCCTATTTTGCCGAAGTTTACTTTTTGCTTTTGGTTCAATCGTACTTTTACCTCTTCGCGGAATAGAGCGAGGCGGCGTTGTGCTTTCTCGTAATCGATCTGTTCCTTGCGGGCGATCCAATTGATCAAAAGTCCGTCATTCTGTTTCAAGTGTTTGTTGAACACGACCTTTTTGGCAGGGGGGATGATCATCCCTGTCTTGTCGTTGATCGTTGCTCCGATATAGTTGCAGATGAAGCCTCCTAGCCCGGGAACTATCACGCAATCATGTAGATATAACAATTCTTCTATGTGTTCAACGTATTTATTCATACGGCAAAGGTAAGAAAAAACGCAAGGTTGTCAAACTCATTTTAGGCATTTCGGATTATTATTATTTACTTTGTTCTGTCTATTACAGACACACAGATTGTTATAAATTGAGAAAAAATTATTGGTGTATGAAAATTTTTGTGACAGGAGGTACGGGGTATATCGGGTCCCACACGGTGGTGGAACTTCAACAGAGTGGTTATGACGTGATTATAGCCGATAATCTAGTGAATTCAAGTATTGACGTGTTGGATGGGATCGAGAAGATCACGGGTATTCGTCCTGAATTCGAGGAGATTGATCTTACCGATCGGGTGGCAACGAGAGATTTTTTTATTCGCCATTCGGATGTCAAGGCGGTGATTCATTTTGCCGCGTTGAAAGCGGTGGGCGAATCCGTGCATAAGCCGTTGGAGTATTATTTCAATAACTTGAATTCATTGATGAACGTGCTCGATGCTATGCGTGAGTTTCAAGTGCCGAATCTGGTATTCTCTTCTTCTTGCACGGTATACGGGCAAGCGGATGTACTTCCCGTGACGGAAAAGACTCCCCGCCACGAGGCCGAATCGCCTTACGGGAACACCAAGGTGATGAGTGAAGATATTATCCGTGACTTGATGAAGGTGGAACCGAAGATGAATGCGTTGGCTTTGCGTTATTTCAACCCGATAGGGGCGCACCCGACTGCCCTAATCGGGGAGTTGCCCAATGGCGTGCCGAATAATCTGATTCCTTACTTGACACAGACCGCTATCGGTATTCGGGAGCAGTTGAGCGTGTTCGGTGATGATTATAATACACCCGACGGGTCACCTTTACGTGATTATATCGACGTGGTAGATTTGGCAAAAGCTCATGTGGTGGCTATTCGCCGTTTGCTCGAGGGTAAGAATAAGGCAAATTACGAGTTTTTCAATATCGGGACGGGAAAAGGACTTTCCGTGTTGGAGATCATCCATGCTTTTGAGCGGGCAACCGGGGTAAAGGTGAACTACAAGATCGTGGGACGTCGTGCCGGTGATATCGAGAAGGTGTGGGCTGATACGACTTTAGCGAATAAAGAGTTGGGATGGAAGGCCGCGACACCGATCGAGGACACGATGAGGAATGCGTGGAAATGGCAGCAATCGTTAAAGCAATAAAAAAGGGGTTTTTAAAACCCCTTTTTTATTGCTTTATTCTACAGTTACCGATTTTGCAAGGTTGCGCGGCATATCCACATTACAGCCTCTCATCACGGCAATGTGATAGGAGATGAGTTGTAATGGAATCACGTTCAACAGCGCGGAAAGAAATTCCAGTGTTTCGGGAATTTCGATCACGTGTTCCGCTAGTTTTGTGACTTGCGTGTCGTTATCGTTTACCAGAGCGATGACGTGTCCTTTGCGGGACTGTACCTCCTTGATGTTAGAAACGATTTTATCGTAGTAATTGTCGTTCGTGGCAATGGCGAACACGGGCATATTCTCGTCAATCAAGGCGATAGGACCGTGTTTCATCTCCGCTGCCGGGTATCCTTCGGCATGGATATAGGAAATTTCTTTCAACTTCAGCGCTCCTTCGAGAGCCACGGGGAATTGACAACCTCTTCCCAGGTAAATGGCATTCGTGGAGTCCTTGTAGATAGCGGAAATTTCTTTGATTATGTTGTCCTTTTCCAGTATAGCTTTGACCTTATCCGGTAGGTTATAGAGTTCGTTGATATATTTTTTATATATATCGTCTGCCAGAGTACCCTTGCGGTGACCTATTTGCAAAGCCATCATGGCAAGTACCGATATTTGGGCGGTGAATGCTTTCGTGGAGGCGACACCGATTTCCGGTCCCGCGTGGGTGTATACTCCGGCATCCGTTTCGCGTGCGATGCTTGAACCGACCACGTTGCAAATGCCTATAACCGTGGCCCCGTGTGTTTTGGCATACTTGATAGCTGCCAATGTGTCGGCTGTTTCTCCACTTTGGGAGATGGCTATCACGATATCGTTTTCATTTACTATCGGGTTGCGATAACGGAATTCTGAAGCGTATTCCACTTCTACCGGGATACGGGTAAATTCTTCCAGCATGTACTCGCCGACTAGTCCGGCATGCCATGACGTTCCGCAACCGATAATGATAATCCGGTGTGCGTTTACCATCTTCGGGATGATTTCAGAGATACCACCAAGGTAAATCTCGGAGGCATCCACGTTCACCCGTCCCCGGATAGTGTCATAGATAGAATTTACTTGTTCGAAAATTTCTTTCAACATGAAGTGCGGGAAACCGCCTTTTTCTATTTTCTCGATGTCGATATCTACGTGTTGAATGCTTAAAGAAACCGGGGTATTCTTGATCGTTTTCAAGATCATCTCGTCTCTTTTCAGGATAGCGACATCATCGTCGTTCAGGTAAATCACGTTTTTCGTGTATTCCACGATAGGCGTGGCGTCGGATGCCACGAAATACTCGCCTTGTCCCACTCCGATTACCAGAGGACTGCCTTTGCGTGCTACCACGAGTTGATCCGCTTCCGCTTTGCACAAAACAACCAGCCCGTAGGCACCGATTACTTTGGTCAGAGCCAGACGAACTGCGTTTTCTGCATTTATCTGACCTTTCAAGTATATGTACTCGATGAGGTTTGCCAATACTTCCGTGTCTGTTTCGCTTTTGAACGCGTATCCTCTTGCCTGTAATTTTTCTTTCAACAGGGAATGATTCTCGATAATACCGTTGTGCACGATAGAGAAAAGACCGTTCATGGAAGTATGCGGGTGAGCGTTCGCATCATTCGGCTCCCCGTGGGTAGCCCAGCGCGTATGCCCCATCCCGATCGTGGCACTCGTGTCTTCGAGTTCCATGTGTTGTTCGAGGTCGAGCACTCTTCCCTTGCATTTGTAAACTCTGATGTCATCGTTGTGAATCAACGCGATCCCGGCAGAATCGTATCCCCGGTATTCCAGGCGTTTCAGACCATTGATTAAGATTGGACAGGCTTCTTTGGGCCCGATGTATCCCACAATACCACACATAATGTTTGTCGTGTTTTATATATTTGTTAATAATAAAACAAGCGGCTAACAACCATTGCCGCTTGTTTCTATGTTTATTCGATTATTTTGTCAAAAAAGTCGGAATATGCATCAATATAGCATTGCTCCCCGGGGTACTCCAAGGTCGGTTTCTTCAATTCGCTGGCGAAAGTACGAAGTTCGTCATCCACGTCCTTGTGATTAAAGATGATGCCATCCGCGTATTGGAATGCCAATTTGTTGATATTCGTGTGTGTCGGATCTTTTATAAGGGCCACGTCTTTGCGTGCAACTCCTTCCGTCATAGCTTTCTCCTCGAATTTGCTATCCAATTTTCCCTCGAATTTATCGTTGTAAGTGGAGAATACCACTTTTGTTTTGGAGAATACCGGGTCATCATGGTACTCTTTTTTGAGGTAAAGCGGAATCAATGCGGTAAACCATCCCTGACAATAGATCAAGTCCGGTGCCCATCTTAGCTTGCGTACCGTTTCGAAAACACCCCGCGCGAAAAATATCGAACGTTCGTCGTTATCGGGAAAAAATGTTCCGTCTTCATCGGCGATCGTGTGTTTGCGTTGAAAATAATCTTCGTTGTCAATGAAATACACCTGCATTCTTGCAGATTGTATGGATGCAACCTTGATAATCAAAGGATGGTCAGTGTCATTGATAATCAAATTCATCCCGGATAACCGGATGACCTCGTGCAATTGATTGCGTCTTTCATTGATACAGCCGTAACGCGGCATGAACGTTCTGATTTCTTTACCTTTTTCTTGAATCCCCTGAGGTAAATATCTTCCGATATTAGCCATTTCGGAATCAGGAAGATAAGGTACAATCTCTTGAGATATAAATAAAACTCTTTTTTTAGCCATAACTACTACTTTTCCCAAAAACCTTACAAAGATAGGCAATTCCGATTAGAATTCAAAACTTCGAGGTAATAAACCTCTCTCAAAATAAACCACTTGAAATTCTAAAATGACTCCTTTCAAGGATTTTCATGCAAAATATTTTGCTTTTATCTTAGATTTATATAACATTGCGGAACTCTTTTTAGCCTGTAAATTAGGGGAAGACTTGACTATGGCTTGGCATAATGAATTTGGAAAGTTGGGAGAAGATAAGGTGTATCTTTATCTGTTAGATCTGGGATATACTGTTTTGGAACGTAATTGGCGAATCGGACGTCGGGAATTGGATTTCGTGTGTTTGGACGGAGAGATGCTTGTCGTGGTCGAGGTGAAAACCCGGACGAGCGAAGAGGTGGATATTTTCGAGTTGTTGGATTACAAGAAAAAGCAAAGTCTGCAAGCTGCCGGGGCTGCTTATCTCACGAAAAAGAATATACATCGGGAAATACGTTTCGACCTCGTGATTGTCACGGGTTCCAATATGCGTATCAAGTACGTGCGTGAAGCTATTGATTTGTTTTAGAAAGAACCGGGTGGCTTCTGTCGTGTGTGTGGTGTGGTAGGAATATGAATGCCACCCGGCATAAGAAAAGTGTCAATAGGGATACTAGAGGTATATCAAAAATTGTGCTAGAAATCGAGAATCATTGGATAAATCTTGATAATTTAGGGAATTAATTCAAAATTTACAAAACCGAAAGGAAAAGCTGACACCTAGGGTTTGTAAGGGTGACAGCGTCCATGAGGTTGCGGAAATGTTTTTTTCACCGACCTCTTCTCTTGTAAAGCTGTCCGGAAATGATTACTTTTGGAGAGTTAAATCTAAAAAAAAGAGAGTATGGCAACAGTAAAAGCAAAATATTTAGGAGGTTTACGCGTGGAATGCACGCATTTACAGAGTGGTACGACGATCATCACGGATGCGCCGACGGATAATAACGGTAAGGGGGAGGCTTTTTCTCCGACCGATTTGTGTTCTACTTCTTTGGCGGCCTGTGCCATGACAATCATGGGAATTTATGCCCAAAATAACGGAATCGACCTGACAGGAACTGACATCGAGATCACCAAGAAGATGGCTGCAGAGCCTCGCCGTATAGCGGAGATTGATGTGATCTTTAATTTCCCGGCGAACGGGTATACCGAGAAAGAGAAAAAGATTCTGGAACGTGTGGCGCATACTTGTCCCGTGCATTTGAGTTTGCATCCCGATGTGAAACAAAACATCGTGTTTAATTGGCAGTAATGGTAACCGGGGCTACCGGGTTATTGGGTAGCCATTTGTTGTGTCATCTGGCTCGTTCGGGCGAGAAAATCATAGCATTAAAAAGAAAAGAGAGTCGTGTCGAGGAGACAATGGCTCTCTTTTCTCGTTATTTCTCATCCCCGGAAGAAGCTGTTTCTCGTGTAACATGGGTAGAGGGTGACGTGTTGGATGGGGAATCCATCTCCCCGTACGGGGAGAAAGTCCACACGGTGTACCACTGCGCGGCGATGGTTTCTTTTAACGGGAGCGACCGGGATACTCTGTTGCAGACGAATATCCGGGGAACAGAGAATATATGTTCCCTTTGCCTACAACATCGCGTGCGGCTCTGTTTCGTGAGTTCTATTGCCGCCTTGGGGGATGCTCCTGACGAGAGTGTCATTATTGACGAGGATACACCCGAAATCCCCGGCTCTGTTCATTCGCTTTATTCGGGTAGTAAGGGAGCGTCCGAGAAGATCGTGTGGGATTACGTGCGGAAAGGGATGGAGGCTGTCATTGTCAACCCGGCGATTATTCTGGGTACCGGACTTCGGGGACGTAGTAGTGCCAAGTTGTTCGAGCAAGCCCGGAAAGGAATGCCTTTTTACACCGATGGGGTGAACGGTTACGTGGATGTGAGGGATGTTTGCGAGGTAATGATTCGTTTGGTAAATATTTCTTCCATCCGGGGAGAACGGTTCGTGCTTTGCGGTGGAAATTATTCTTACAAGGAGTTGTTTGCCGTGATAGCCCGTGCCGCGGGGAAACGACCGCCATATTATACGGATGGCGCCTTGGATGACTTCTTTAGCTTGGCGTTTGCTCGCTTTCTTTTCCTTGTTTACAGGAAAGAAACCGGCTTTTACACGTGAAACCGCCCGTTCCTCTCGAAATAAATCCCGTTATTCCAGTGCCAAATTGTTGAAAACGTTACCTGATTTTCGTTTTCATACCTTGGAGGAAACGGCTCGATTCTTTATTCATTTGTGAATATTATTTTTCTCTTGGATACTCCTTTATAGTGAGCGATTTAACTGTTTGATGTTATATTTCCTGTTCTATTTTGTTAATGTTTGACAGAAATAATGTATTTTTGGAGTCAGAGAGTGAGGCAGATGAGAGTTGATTTAACCTTTTAAAATGACGTTCGTGGATATAGTGAATGTAAAGCAACCGAAAGTCTTTGAAAGTGTATTCCATAGGTATTACGCTTCACTTTGTTATTTTGCCAATAAATTTGTGCATGATGAGGAGGCGGCACGGGATATCGTGCAAGAGGTTTTCCTTCGTTTTTGGGAATCCCAAGGCAAGTTTGCGAACGAAACGGCTCTGAAGTCTTATCTGTATCTTTGCGTTCAGAATGCTGCTATCAATTATTTGGATAAGTTACATACCCGTGAGAAAGCCAACCGGAGTATGGAATGGAAAATTCTTGACGAAGAGGATGTTTTCTGTTTTCAAGTAGAAACCGATGTATTCGAGGAGGTTTTTGCAGCGATAGAAGAATTGCCGATTGAATGCCGCCGTATCTTTAAAATGAGTTACGTGGAAATGCTTGATATCAAGACTATTTGTGAGCAACTGGACGTGGCAGAATCGACCGTGAAGACACAGCGGCAGCGTGCCAAAAAATATCTTCGGGAGCGTTTACAGCATCTTTATCCCGTGGTGATTTTCATGTTTTTCTGATCAATTGATGACTGCTGTTTTAGAGTATTCCTATGGTGAACCCAAGGTAATCCTACCATAATCCTACCCCTCCTTCGAAGCAATGCGGAATCTTCGCCGTTGCTCGACTAGCTGGAGATGGTGATGCACTGGCGGATATACGAAACAGCTTCGAAGGAGAGGTAGGATTACCTTGGGATTACCTTGGGTTCACGGTAGGATGTTCCCGTTGTGTAATTTACGCTGCGCAAATTACGCAACGAGAAATTGGATAGATAAATTTAAAAAAATAATTCGTTTTTCTTGTCATCCTTTTTGGACTTTGGCTGTTTTAATAGTAAAGATTAAACGATCGTTTTTTTATATCCTTTTTTTATGTCCATTTTCATTTTTCCTTTTTATTAAACTGATGCATCTTTCTCTCGTCAATGTTTTAAATATTAGATGTTTAAAAGAAAACGATCTCTCCCTCTTTCATAACACAAATCCAAACATCATTAAACGATCGTTAAAAGATATAATCGAAAAGAGGTGGTTCGTTTGATTTTAGCTTATTTTCGGAAGGAGGCGAGTGCTAAAGAAGCGAAAAAGTTGGAGGAATGGGTAAACGAGAGCGAGAAGAATAGAGCCTTGTTTGAACGATTGCAAAATTCTGATTATGTGCAGAATGAAATACGCGGATACCAAAGGTTTAATTCCGTGGAGGATTGGAAAAAACTTAGTCCGCGATTGACTGAATCTCGCGAAAGTGCGTATCGTTTGATATGGAAGTATGCGGCTTCCGTGATTATTTTATTCAGTTTGGGGGTAACTGCATGGTATTTAATGAAGGAGCGGGAGGAACCGGTACAATATGTACAGGAAATAGAATACGGACGTTCGAAAGCAATTTTATTCTTGGAATCGGGGAAAGCGATAGAGTTGGAATCGGGGCGGGATACCCTATATGAAAAGGTGGAGGGGGAGAACTTCGTGAATGACGGAAGAAAGTTGGTCTACACGGAAGTTCCGGCGGAGAAGACTAGCGAATGGCACACGTTACAGGTTCCGAGAGGTGGCGAGTTCGTGTTGAATTTAGCTGACGGGACGGTTGTTACTTTGAATGCCGATTCTAAGATTCGTTATCCGGCACAGTTCTCGGGAAAAGATCGTCAGGTATTGTTGGAAGGAGAGGCCTTTTTCGACGTGGCTGAAGATAGTTTGCGACCGTTTATCGTGAAGACAAACGGGATGGATGTCCGGGTGTTGGGGACGTGTTTTAACATGAAAGCGTACCCGGACGAGAATCAGCAGACGACACTGGTGAGAGGGGCTGTGGAGGTATCATTGAATCAGCAACAAGTGGTGCTGAGTCCGGGTGAACAAGTGACTTGTGTCGAGCATGAATTGAAGGTCGAGCAAGTGGATATTCATCCTTATATAGCTTGGAAAAATGAGCGATTCGTGTTCGAGAACGAACCTTTGGAAGACGTGTTGAAGAAATTGGAACGTTGGTATAATATAGATGTCTTTATCCAGAATGCCGCCTTGCGGGAGATGCGTTTCACGGGTAATCTGCCCAAGTACGAGAAGATAGACAAGGTATTGGAATTGCTGGCATTGACGACACGGGTGAAATTTGAATTGAATAAGCGGGTTTTGATAGTTCAATTGGAATGATGCATAAAAATAGGGTTCTGCTCTAACAGAACCCCACTCTTGAGATAACTGCCATTGGGGAATGGCAAATTATTAACTATTAATCAGTACAAATCTATGGAAAAAATTCGAGATTTTGACATAGGATGGGAGTCTAATGTCATTTGTAAAATGTTAAGAATTATGAGAGTCTTTATTTGCATTTTTGTTCTGGGTTTATCCACGGTTTCGGCGAATACTTTTTCGCAAGTGCGATTGAGTATAGACGTAAAGGATGCTACTCTTAAAGAAATTTTTAAAGAGATCACGAAGATCACGGGTTATGAGTTCGTGTATAGCAACAATGAGGTGGAGCAGGTGGGGAAGGTGACAATGAATGCGAAGGATAAAGATTTGCAGGAAGTCTTGGCGGAATGTTTGAAAGGAACGCAACTCTGGTATATGATCGAGGATCAGATTGTGGTGATTTCTCCGAAATTGGCAGCTGCGGTTGAGACGAAAGACAATAACAAATCCACAGTAGGTTCAGGACGAGTCGTGGATGAGAATAAACATCCATTACCGGGGGTAACGGTATTAATAAAAGGGACTGCAGTGGGTGTTGTCACCGGTGTGGATGGCGTTTTTTTTATCACGATTCCGGATACCACGGCAAATGTAGAGCTGGTATTTTCTTTTATTGGGATGAAAACCAAGACTCTTAATTTTAAAGATCGTCCGAGAAAAGGGGAGTGGGTAATCGTATTGGAAGAAGATATAATGCAGATGGATGAGGTTGTCGTGACCGGGTATACTACCTTATCTCGTAGAGAATCTGCCAGTGCGGTAACCACGATCAAGGCTAAAGATATCTTGGTTTCTGGTGTTGGTTCTATTGATAGAATGTTGCAGGGACGTATCCCGGGCATGATGGTTATGAATACTTCCGGAGAGCCAAGTGCAACACCTAAAATTCGCATTCGCGGAAATGCTACAATCAATGGTAATAAAGCTCCGGTATGGGTTGTTGATGGAGTGATTTTGGAACAGGATGTTCCTTTTACCGCATCCGATATCAACAGTGAAGATGCAGAATACTTGATAGGTAATGCTATAGCCGGTATAAATCCGCAGGATATAGAAACGATTACGGTTTTGAAAGATGCTTCTGCTACAGCGATATATGGGGTGAAGGCTGCCAATGGAGTGATTGTTGTTACAACTAAAAAAGGAGGGAAAGGGGCTCCTGTAATTACTTATAACGGAGATGTTTCTGTTGTGACCCGTCCTTCGTATAGTAATTATAAACGGATGAATTCCCAAGAACGTATGGAATTGTCTAAAGAAATTGTTGAGGCTGGTTATGATTATCCTAGAGTACCTTCGGGAGATTCGTACGAGGGGGCTTTGGAGGAATTGTATAGTAAAAAACTAACACAGGAACAGTTTGACAATAAGATTCGAATTATGCAAAAACGGAATACGGATTGGTTTAAAGAACTTTTCCGTGCGGCGGTAACTCATACGCATAATGTTAATGTTTCCGGCGGGGGAGAAAAAGCTAGTTACTATTTTTCTGCCGGTTATAATAACGAGCAGGGAGGAGCTAAAGGTTCTGTAAAAGAAAGATTTAATACCTTGGCTAAAGTATGGGTTGATGTGAACGAATTTATAAATTTTCAAGCTAAAATAGATTTTAGCACGACGAATAATGAAGGTTATCATACATCAATAAACCCGTTTACTTATGCTTATCAACGTTCAAGGACATTACTTGCTTATAATGAAGATGGTTCTTATCATATGTATGATAAGGGGAAAGGTCTTTATTATAATATACTGAAGGAAATGGATAAAACAGGTAATGAAGCGAGAATGGATGATTTTAACGCTATGTTGGCATTAAATGTGAAATTATTCAAGGGATTGAGTTATGGGGGTGTGTTTTCAATGCATAATAGTAACACGAAACAAAGAAATTGGGCGGAAGAAGAGTCGTACTATATAACCAACATACGCGGATATGAATACAAACAGTATGAGTCGGCGTCGGAACAGTATCAAAAGTCTCAATTGCCTTATGGAGGAATATTGGAACAGAATGATACCCGCAAAGTAGGTTATACTATAAGAAATACTTTAACTTATGCAGAAACATTCGGGAGACACGAGGTAAATGTGATGGGCGGTGTGGAAGCACGGGCAAATAAGTACAAGGGGCATGCGGTAACAGGTTATGGATGGACACCGCAATTTGGAGAAAAGTTTATGCCCGAATATACAGAGAATTTTGTAAAGAATTATGTGACCACGGGTTTAATGAATCCAAGGAATACAAATAATGTTACTCAAATGGCTTCGTTTTTTGGGACAGCTAGTTATGTTTTTGCCAATCGTTATGTGTTGAATGGTAATATCCGTTCGGATGGAGCTAATAAGTTCGGTAGTAATCCTAAATATCGTTGGTTGCCAACTTGGTCTATTGCGGGAAAATGGATAATAACCGGTGAGAATTTCATGAGAAATATCCATTGGATAAATAACCTTTCCTTAAGAGGTTCTTATGGTGTACAGGGGAACATTCATGAGGATGCGACTCCTAATCTGATCGTCAAAGTAGAGAATAGGGATGGAGCGAGTGGTTTGGAACAATATAGTATTCAACGATTTCCTAACCCGGACTTACGTTGGGAAAAAACAAAGACATGGAATGTCGCTTTGGATTTTATGTTGTTGGACGGACGTGTAAAGGGTGGTTTTGACATTTATCGGAAATATACTTCGGATTTAATTATGTCAAAGTCTGTTGCAACTTCCAATGGAAGGTATATGTTATACTTGAACGCGGGAAAAATGCGAAACGCGGGATTTGAAGGGTTTGTGAATCTGGAATTGATTAAGTCGAAAGATATTGATTGGAGATTCGGGGTTAATTTCGGACGTAATGTAAATGAAATTACATTAGCTAATGGAGATATCTATAATAATATAGATGAAATAAAGATGTTGTTAGCCGGAGAGATTGCTGTAGAGGGGGCTCCTGTCGGCTCAATGTATTCCTTCCGTTTTGCCGGTCTCTCACCTGAAAATGGTTACGCGTTATTTTACGCGAAAGATGGAAGAAAAGTACATTATGGAGAACCGGATATGATGGAATTGGTAAATAGCGGTTCTATATTCCCTAAATTGTCCGGAGGTTTTGATACGCAATTTACCTATAAGCGGATGTTCTCACTTTCTTTGGCTTTTTCGTACAACATTGGCAATGTGCAGAGATTGCCACAAGTTTACGAGGACGAGAGAGCGGTTTTTGATCCGTTAAGCAATGTGTCAAGTAAACTAAAGCATCGTTGGAAAAAGTCGGGTGATGAGAAGTATACTTCTATACCAGCACTTTATAATGATGCTAATTCTTCAGATTTGATTACTAATCCGGATTTGAATGCCAGTAGAGAGGGAGCGCTTTCTTATTGGTATCCGACGACGATGTATGATCAAAGTGATGAACGTGTGGCTAAAGGAGATTTTCTTAAGTTGAAAATGGTTGCCTTAAGTTATATGATGCCTGAAAAGTATTTGAGAAAGTTACGTTTGTCCGGCTTGACTTTACGATTGCAAGTTACAAATCTTTTTACTATTGCGGATAAGAAGTGGGAGGGACTGGACCCGGAAAGTCCTGGTGCTAATATACCACTTTTACCTACATATAGTCTTGGAATAAATGTTTCATTTTAACGACCAGAAGTTATGAATAGGATACTTGTATACTGTATATTTTGCATGATTGCATTTTCATATATATCATGTGATGATTACTTGAAAGATGATTCCGGTGATTTACTTATTCCGAAGACTGTTTTGGAATATGTACCGGTATTGTATAAAGAAGGATATCCTCGTACTTTTAATACGGATGTGGCATGGGTTAAATTAATGACGGATGATGTCGAGATGGGATACCTTGAAAAAGATCCGAATAGTTCATGGAATTCAGATGGTTTCGATGTATTGTCCGGGGGCGAGGGACGACAAGCTTATATTTGGCATTATAATATAGAAGAGAAGATTACAGATAATAATTGGGCCCGAAGGTATGAGGATATATTGGGATGTAATGTAATTATCGACGCTTTGCCTGAGATGGAATATAATCCTGAAAGTGAATTGGGTAAATATAATTCTTTAGCTTCTCAAGCGTATGCTTTGCGTGCGTATCATTATTTTTGCCTGGTGAATACTTACGCGTTGCCATGGTCAAAGGATAATCTTGACGAATTAGGCGTGATTATTCGTACCCAACCGCAAATTGATATTGCTCCCCGTGAACGTTCCACTATAAGAGAGGTTTATGAGTTAATTAATGAGGACATCAAAATTGCTCAGGAGTATGCCGCACAGGCTGAAGTATCAATCAATAAACATATGCTTTCTCCGGCAGCAATTCAATTGCTCGCAACTCGAATCGCTTTGTTCCAGGAAGATTGGGAAACTGTAATAAAGATCGGAACTGTTTTTTTGCGGGAAAATTCAACAATCCTTGATTTGAATGGTGTGGATGAAAGCATAATGGGGACAGATGTTGTCGCTGATTTTAAAATTATGGATATTGATGGCAATAAAGAGATCGTGTTTACTTTTGGATCAACAAGTAGCAATTATGATTTCCTTTCTTCCCCGACAACAATGTGGAATTTGGGTTTTCGTGTATCGCATAATGATGACGGCTCTTTACTCAAGGCGTATGAACAAGGTGATGAGGAAGATTTACGTTTACTAGCTTATTTTCAGCAAGATATATTTACTCCGAGTTGGTGGCCTGGAATTATTCCGGATGAATGGAAATATAAATATCATTATCCGATTAAATACAAGAGTAGTTTAAAAGCTTCCGGATGTCGGGAGAATTGGCGGACAGTGGAAGTCGTGTTAAATGTAGCAGAAGCGTATGCCCGTCAAGCCAATGATATTAGTAGTGATGCCATTCAATTAATAAATGAATTACGGGCTAAAAGAATAAAGACCTCCACGTATGTAGAGAAAAGTGTTACAGATTTTGCCAATAAAGAAGAGTTAGTGAAATTTATTTGGGCAGAACGGCGGAGAGAATTATGTTTTGAAGAAACCATGAGATTCTGGGATTTGCGCCGTCAAGGGATGCCTCAGCAAATACATCGGTTTTATGAATCAAAAACATCTTTTGAAACATTCGTGTTACCACAAGGTAGTAAAAACTATGTGTTAGCAATTCCTAACTCCGAGCTGAACGCCAATCGATTGGTAACCTCTAATGTAAGAGAAGATATTAAAGCGCAATGATAATAATTTGAATAAAATATGAAGTTATGAAATATAAATATTTATTATTCTGGTTATTTACTGCAATAGTACTGACTTTTGTAGTGAGCTGTTCGGAGGATGATATTGTACCTAAAGATTTAAGTAATCTCCAGTATGAACTTCCTCGTGGAGAACCCGGTTCTTTGGAGGAAATGATTTACGGTGTGTATGAACGTTACGGGACGTATATTTTATATGATTTTGATGAGTCTGTTATTCGGACACGTTGGACGTTAAAATGGAGTGGATGGTATGCTCCGGTGAAACCGGGAAATGAGGAGCGAGTGAAAAAGATGGTTACTTTTTTGCAAGAGAACCTTTTTAACGGTTATACGGATGATTTCGTTAGGCGTAATCTAGTTTACTATATATTTCTCGTGGACTCCGTGCAACCGCCATTATCATCGAAATACCCGGATATGGCAGTGGATGATCATAGATTTATTATAGCAAACATAGGAGTACAGTTGGATGATTATAATGATGCTCGTTGGACAAGTTTGAGAACAGATTTGATAAGTAATTTCACGCTTGGTTTTTACGAAGCAGCATCAATTAAGCCTACGCAATTTATTGCGTCTCGTACTCCGGGAATGTCTTTGGGGATTCCGTCGAAAAATATGGATCCGCTTGGCGAGTATGACGATTATACATATATGTTTTATTTAGAGGGGTTTGTGAAATGGAAAAATCTCGCTCATGGCAATTCTAATTCGTTGACACCGGATGAAGCACAGGATTTTGCAGATTATATTACATTCTTGACAAATAATACGAAAACAGAGTTGACAAACGTGTTTAATCGATTCGAGAGAATGAAAGAGCGAGCTTTGATATTAGTTCCTTATCTTAATAATATATTGGAATTGAATGTAGTGGCAACACAAAATAAAAATTGTCCGGAAGATCCGATTCCTGAGAACTTTTTTTCTCAGTTTTAAATTGTTTGTCGGGTAGTTCGCTATTCTACCCGACAATCCTTAAATATGAAGTTCAAAAATGTTATTGTATGAAAAATCTATTTATCGTTTGTGTGTTTGTTGTGTTCGGTAGTGGCGTTTTCGGGCAAGGAATAAAGTTTATTGAAGGAGAGAAGTGGGATAATGTGTTGAGAATGGCGCAAGAACAGAACAAGTATATTTTTATGGATTGCTATACGTCATGGTGTGGTCCGTGTAAAGCGTTGGCGAAAGATGTTTTCACGAAGAATGAAGTCGGGAATTTTTTTAACTCGACATTTGTGAATGTGAAATATGATATGGAAAAAGGTGAGGGAAAGGAATTGTATACCCGGTACAAGAAATTTATTATCGGTTTTCCGACACTTTTGTTGATAGATAAGAATGGAAATGTGGTACATCAGATGGCGGGATATCAAGAACCGGAGGTGTTGATTGCCGGGATGAAAGCGGGAATCGAAGGAAAAAGTTTGTTCGTAATGCAAGAGAAATATAATGCAGGAAGTCGGGATTTGGGGTTTCTGAATGAATACGTGAGCGTATTGCAGGGGGCTTTCTTGAAAGATGAGATTCAAAAAGTGGCGGAGGATTATATGAAATCAGTACCTGTGGAGGATTTATTGAAAAAGGAAGTGTGGGATTTTGTCGGGGAGTACGTGAAAGATCCTTATTCGCCACAGTTTAATTTCGTGGTATTTAACTTTGATAAGTATGTTTATCGATTGAAGGTGGATGGTTATCGTTTGGAAAGGCAATTGACGTGGGCGTTGGAGAAGGCGGTGAAGGATATTGTGGAGTTGAAGACTGATGAACAAGGGCATTTGTTGCCATTGACTGATGAACCGGAGAAAGTGAATATGTTGTTGACTCTGCTGAATCGGGGTAATTTCAAACGGGCGGAAGAGATGCGTGCAAAGTTGAAAATTCATACGTTGAAGTTGGAAGAAAAATGGAATGATGTGGTAACTTACCTTTTGGTGTATCGGGATGTTCGGGCATTGGGATATACGGAACGATTTCTGTGTGAAAGCTTTATGTATATAGCTTTGCATGGTAAGGACAAAAAAGTACTGAAACGTTGTTTGCCGATTATGGAAGGGATTCAAGCGAAAGAGGATATGGAAAAAGACGGAAGTAATTATCATGGTACTCTAGCAGAGTTATATCGGGCTTTAGGAAATAAACAAAAAGCTGAAGAACATCAAAAGATTGACGAGCAGAAACAAAAAGAGGCAGAAGAACGGTTTCGGAAAATGTTTGAGAAAAAAGAATAGATGATATGAGAATAAAATTATTTTTAATCCTGTTATTGACAGGATGGGGGTATGTTTTGTGTGCCCAAGAAGAGAAACAGGAAGGAATTGTGTTCATGGAGAATGAACCTTGGAGTGAAGTTTTGCGGCAGGCAAAAGAGCAGAATCGGTTGATTTTCATGGATTGTTATACCGTGTGGTGTGGTCCTTGTAAAGGATTGTCGAAAGATGTATTCCCACAGAAGCAGGTGGGTGATTTCTTTAACGCCCACTTCGTGAACGCGAAGTATGATATGGAGAAAGGGGACGGAAAGATGCTGCGGGAGAAATACAAGGAATACATTATTGGTTTCCCGACTCTGTTACTAATCGATCAGAATGGTAAGGTGATTCATCAGATGGCGGGATTCCAGAAGGCGGAAGATCTGATAGCAGGGATGAAAGCCGGATTGGAAGGGAAGACATTGCCTGCCTTACAAAAGAAGTACGAGGCGGGAACCCGGGATTTCGAAACGGTACGGGATTACGTGGCGGCATTGAACGGGGCTTTTAAAAAAGAGAGTATTCCAGTGATTGCTTCTGAATTCATGAAGACAATACCGCTCGAGAAGTTAATGGATAAGGAGGTTTGGGGACTCGTGGGAGCGTATATTACTGATCCTTATACGGAGGCTTATCAGTTTGTTTTCAAACAGATTGAGAAGTTTCAATATCGGGTGGGAGTGAATCGTTATGATCTGGAACGCCAATTGGGGAACGGAATGGCAGATGCAGTGAAAGAGATTATTCAAATAACGACGAAAACAACAAATGCGGATACATTGAAGATTATGGCAGATAAAGAAGAGGTTCTGCGGGAAATGTTGGAACAGAACACGGTGAAGCGTTTTCCGACTTATTTGTGCAAACTGGCAATTAACGATCTGCGTCTGACGGGGAAGGTGGATGCGATGTTTCGTATGATGGTGTTCGCGGACGAGTTGAATATATTAAATTACGAGAATGATTTTCGAGGCGGTACTTATTTGTATATCACGGAGCACGTGAAAGACAAGAAAGTATTGAACGGGATATTGAAGATTATGACTGCTGACCAAGAGAAAGCAAATCAAACGAAAAGTGATCTCGTGAGGAGTAATTATTATGATGTGATAGCGGCAGTTTACACGAAACTCGGGCAAAAGGATAAAGCTGCCGAAGCGAAGAAAAATTATGAACAGTTGGAGGAGAAAAAGATGGTAGAGATGAAAAAGATTTTTGGAGTAAAGGATGAAAAATGATGTTTTATTAAAAGATAGATGGTATGATAAAAAATGTATGTTATTGGTTGTGTGCTGTTCTCTTGTTAGCGGTAGGATGCAGCAAGGAGAAGACTTACACGATTTCCGGGACATGGGAAAATGGTGACGGTAGGGTTGCCTATCTGAAAAAGGAGATTGGTGAGAAACAATTTCAAGTATTGGATTCGGCTGTCGTGAAAGACGGCAAGTTCGAGATGAAGGGGATAATTCCTGAGATTGATATGCGAAAATTGGTGATCGGCAAGGACGAGCAGGATATTTTGTTGGACGAGATCCCGATTCAAGTGACGGCAACTCAAATGACCAATAAACAGGGAGAGAAAGTCGAGTCGTGGAAAGTCGGAATTAAAGGGAGTCGCGAGCAGGAGGTTATACAGAAAGGGAAGAGTCTTTCCATGGGAAAAAGTTTAATGGGTTTGGCCGGTATGTTTGCCATGGTAAACGTGAAGGATGATTCCGTGAAGCTGGACTCCGTGTATAAAGCCACGCAGATGATGAAAAAGGCTATGGACGAGCAAATCAAGAATTTCGTGGATTCCAATAATAATAGTTTGGCGATTACTTATTTGATCGGTGATTTTATTGCCAAGGAATACCCGTTCGAGGATGTGGAACATTATTATAGCAATTTGACCCCGGAGGTGAAAACTTCTTACCCGGGACAGTTGTTGAAAGACCGGATGATGAGTCTTCAATCCATTAACGTGGGTGGTTTTGCCCCGGATATTGATTTGACCGCTCCGGACGGGAAGACAATCAAGCTCTCGTCGTTGAGAGGGAAATATGTGTTGTTGGATTTCTGGGCTTCGTGGTGCGGGCCTTGTCTGGCAGAAGTGCCGAACGTGAAAGCGATTTATGATATGTACAAGGACAAAGGATTCGAGGTGTACGGGGTGTCGCTGGATGACAAGAAAGATGCTTGGGAGAAAGCGATTGACAAGCACGGTCTGAATTGGGTACATGTTTCTTCGTTGAAAGGGTGGGAGTGTCCCGTGGCGAAACGTTATAACGTGACGGGTATTCCGAAAATGTTCCTTTTGGACAAGGAAGGGCGTATCGTAGCCACGGATTTGCGGGGAGAGGCTTTGAAAGAGAAAGTAGCGTCGTTTTTTGAATAGCAAAGGATAGTACACGAAAAAAATAATGGATTCTCTTGTCAACTGATTTTGACTTTTGTGTCTATTAATAAATGAAGTTATATAATAGATGACTAATTTAATAAGTTTAGTATGAGAAAATGGATGTTTGTATTGTTGGCAGTAATGATTGCCATGCCGTTGTCGTCGGATTTGTACGCGGCAAGTAAAAAGAAAAAGAAGAAAGGTGCGACCGCGGCAGCGTTGCCTGCTCCCAAGAAAGTAAGTGCTTATGATAAGTTGCTGAAAGGAAAAAATGTAGTTACGTCGAAGAGTGATTTTATTACCTTGCACAAGGTGGGTAACAAGTTGTATTTCGAGATTCCGTTGAAGTACATGGAACGTGAGATTTTGCTTGCTTCCACGGTGACGAACGTGACCTCTCCGGAGTTTTGCGATATAGGCTACAAGGCAAATAGTCCGTTACATTTGAAATTCACGAAACGGGATAGTTCTATATTCTTGCGTTACGTGAGTTCGTCTGCGACTACCGATAATTTGCAGAAGGCGATGAGTAGCGTGTACGGCGATCCGATCCTGTACTCGTATGACGTGAAGGCGTATAATGCCGACAGTTCGGCCGTGGTGATCGATATGTCGACGCTGTTCACCACGAACGTGAAGGATTTGGGATTTTTCGCTGATGCCATGATGGGCGGTATGATAAAGATTTCCTCTTCTTTCAAGAAGGAGGCGTCTTACTTGGACGAGAGCAAGGCTTTCGATGATAACTTGAGCGTGAAGACGGTGATGTCGTACGGGGTGTCATTGAGCGTGATGGGAATGATGAAGCTGATGGATGATTATCCTTTCACGGCAACGGTTACGCGTTCTATCCTGCTTTTGCCGGAAGACAAGATGCGTCCCCGTATTTCGGATTCCCGCGTGGGTATATTCAATAGTAATAAACTCCGGCTTTCTATCACGCAAGAGGATGCCATCGGAAGTTATTCCGTAGCTCATCGCTGGAGAATAGAACCGAAGGACGTGGAGGCTTACAAGAGGGGCGAACTGGTGGAACCCGTGAAACCGATCGTGTTCTACGTGGATGATGCTTTCCCGGAATTGTGGAAAGAGCCGATTCGTCAAGCCGTGACGACTTGGAATATTGCGTTCGAGAAGATCGGTTTCAAGAACGTGATGGTGGCGAAAGATTTCCCGAAAGATGATCCTGATTTTGACCCGGATAACTTGAAGTATTCTTGTATCCGCTACGTGCCGAATTCCACGGCTAATGCTATGGGACCGTCATGGACAGACCCGACAACGGGAGAGATTATCAATGCCTCGGTGTTGGTTTACGGGAATATCATTCAATTGATTAATAACTGGCGTTTCGTGCAGACGGCACAGCTTGATCCTTCCGTGAGAACGAAAAAGTTGCCGGATGACGTGGTGCAAGCATCATTAATTTACGTGGTGGCTCACGAAGTAGGACACTGTTTGGGATTCATGCATAATATGGCTTCTTCCGCTGCTTTCCCGGTAGATTCTTTACGTTCCGCCACGTTTACTCAAAAATACGGGACTACACCTTGTATCATGGATTATGCCCGTTTCAATTATGTGGCTCAGCCGAGTGACAAGGGTGTGAAATTGACTCCCCCGAATTTAGGCGTGTATGACGAGTTTCTGATCAAGTGGAATTACCGGTATGTGCCTGATGCACGGGACGAGTGGGATGAACAGGCAATCGTGGAGAAATGGGTGGACGAGAAAGCGGGCGATCCGATCTATCGTTACGGGAGACAGCAAATTCAGGTGCGTTATGATCCGAGTGCTATAGAGGAGGACTTGGGGGACGATCCGGTAAAGGCAAGTGATTACGGGGTGAAGAATCTGAAGTATATTCTTTCAAATTTGAAGGGATGGATCAATGATGATGCGGATTATTCTCACCGTCAGACTTTATACGGTCAGATTATGAATCAATATTACCGTTACTTGCGCAATGTGATGTATAATGTCGGTGGTATTTATTTGACGGAAGTGAAAGAAGGTACCCCGGGCAAACGTTACGAGGCAGTGCCGAAAGCTCGTCAGAAAGCTTCTTTGGCTTGGGTGTTGAAGCAATTCAAGGATTCCGATTGGTTGAATAACGCGGAATTGAAGCAACATTTCCCGTTGCACGTGGATGGAAGTGCTATCGTGCGTGACCGAGTGGCGAAAGATTTGAGAGGTTTGACGAGTAACGTGATTCTTTCTTCTCATGTGGCAAATTCACCGTACACGGTCAACGAATTTATGACGGATCTTTACAACGGGACGTGGAATAACCTGTTGCAGGGAAGGTCGTTGACGCAAGGAGATAAGATTTTGCAACAAGCCATGGTGGATATGTTCTGCGAGTCGTTGAGTGACGGTGCCGGTAAGAAATCCGCTTCTCCTTTCGGGTTCGCTCCCTCGGTGGATGAGATTGTAGCTTACGGCTTGGACGAGAGCGGTTTGATTGGTCGTTTCGCGGAACAATTCCGTGCAGTGGATGAAGAATACGGAAGAGGTTATGTTGCCTCGCGTATGATCGAGAACCGGTTCGGAACGCCGGGTTACGGTTGGCAAAGAGCCGTGAATGTATCTGCTATTGATGATTCGAAGGCTTATATGCAGGATATGGCAATTAAGTCCCGTAACTTGTTGAAGAGCAAGCTCGGTGGAACGTCAGGTAGCGCGAAAGTGCATTATCAATCGCTTTTAATTAAGTTGAATAATGCGTTAAAGGATAAGTTATAGGAATTGTTTTTCTCATTTTAGTTGAAGAAGATGTCCAAAAAGTACTCATCTGCTGTTTTCCTGCTTCCCAAAGATTCGGTCACGTACTTTAGTACGTTCCCTCGTCTTTGTAAATCAGAGTTTTGCATCTGAGTATTTTTTGAACACTTCTAAAGAATACAAATAGAGGCTGCCTTTTCGGATAGCCTCTTTTTTTATGTGTATATTCATTGAAAATGAACCTTTTGCTGCTAAGAACGTATTTTTTATAGAAAAAATATGACTTACATTACCCCCTTTTGGTAGATTTAAGTGTATTAGGAGCATAAAATCACACTATGATGAGTAAAGTAACTGACAAGTCGTTTAAAATATCATTTTCTATCGCCCGTGTAATCAGTGGGGAAGCCACTGTCGCGGAGCGAAGAACGGTAGATGAATGGCTTGTGGTTTCGGAGGAGAACAAGCGGTTGTTTGAACGATTGCAGGATGAGAAAGAATTAGTACGTAAGATTGAATTGTATCGGACGATTGATAAACGTATGGCTTTTAAGGAGTTTTTGCGAGAAAAGGAGAGAATGGAAAAAGTTCGCCGACAACGCCGGATAAACAGAATTTTCCGGTATGCAGCCATATTGCTTATTCCTTTGTTGGTTGGGGGTATATATATGCTGCAACAGAGCTTTTCCGGTGATGAGGTTATGCAGGTGGCATCGGCTATTGCCCACGGGGACAAGAGAGCCGTGTTGCGTTTGTCGGATGGTAGCGCGATAGAGTTGGGAAAAGACAACGTGGTATTAAGTGAGCGGAATGGTACGATGATATCCAACCGGAATAGCGGGGAATTGGTGTATCAAGGTACGACCGGGGGAGAGGATGCAAAAGTCATTTATAATACATTGGAAATTCCGGCTAACGGGGAGTTTTTCATGCAGTTGGCGGATGGTTCCAAGGTATGGTTAGGAGCTTGCTCCAAGCTTAAATATCCGGTGGCGTTTAACGGAAAAACGAGAGAGATTTATCTGGAAGGAGAAGCATTCTTCGAGGTGGCGAAGAATCCGGATAAACCGTTTATCGTGAAAACTAAAGGTTTTGGGGTGAGGGCATTAGGAACCTCGTTTAACGTGATGAGTTACATGGATGAAACTTTCGCCCATACCACGTTGAAGACCGGAAAAGTGGAGGTGACAACACGGGAGCAGGAAAAGGTGGTTCTAACCCCGGGACAACAGGCGTATTACTCGGAACATGGAGTAAACGTGAGAGAGGTGGACGTGGAGGTTTATATAGCATGGATGGGGAATACGTTCAAGTTTGACAAAGAGAATATTGATGTGATCCTGCGAAAGATAGCTCGTTGGTATAATGTACATATATTTTATATGAACGAGAATTTGAAGAACTATCATTTTAAAGGAACACTTCCCAAGTACACGGATATACGTGATGTGCTTGAATTATTGGAACAGACAACAAATATAAAATTTGAGATAAAGGGAAATACTGTAATAGTGATGCAAGATTTGACAAGATCGAATCACTAGTGTGCCAAAGGTATTTTTCCAGCTTGTCAGGTGTGAGTTTATAAGATTTGCAAAAGTATTGTTATGTGCATCGGGTAAATAATTTGCTCGTTGTGAGGATATTGTATGTATTATTTTAAAATTAATGATGATTATTATGAGACGAACTTTTTTGTTTTTTGTTACTTGTCTTGTTGTGCTTTCCGCGGCAGAACCGCTTAGCGCCGGAACGAGGAAGAAGAAAAAGGTAGAGGAGAAAAAGGTAACCCCTTACGAGAAACTGTTCCAAGGCAAGAAGGTGGAAACAGTGAAAGGGATGGTTACATTGCACAAGATGGACGGGAAGGTCTATTTTGAATTTCCGTTAAGCTTGATGGGACGGGATATGTTGTTGGGGTCCACCGTTTCGGAGATT
Organism: Butyricimonas hominis; assembly: GCF_014287455.1. Taxonomy (NCBI): domain Bacteria; kingdom Pseudomonadati; phylum Bacteroidota; class Bacteroidia; order Bacteroidales; family Odoribacteraceae; genus Butyricimonas; species Butyricimonas hominis. The sequence goes on along the minus strand of NZ_JACOOH010000007.1, from coordinate 171,086 downwards.
AGTGATAACGGGAATGTATTGGTGGGACAGAAGGTGAAACAACCCTTGCATATAAAGTTTACACTTCGCGATAGTACGGTGGAATTGAGGGAAGTGACCAATAGAGCTCGTCGTCAAATATTCACGGATTACGAGGAAGAAGGTGTTCTTGCTGCCTTGGCACAGGGAGTGGGATGTCCGGTGATGCAGGGATTTAAAGTGAAAGCGTATAACGCGGATAGTACTGCCGTCGTGTTTGAGATGACTGATTTTCTGGTGAGTGACAACAAGCGGCTTGATCCTTTTGATCCGAACGGGAAGAAGACTATGTACGGAGCATGCGCCCGTCGGGCTTCTTTTAAAAAGAACCTGTCGTATGTCGACCAGTTGAAATCGTTCGAGGACAATATGTCGATTACTTCTTGTCTGAGTTACACGCAGGATTTGTTGTACATGGGAATCGTGATGATTGCTTATCAAGAACCCGTGCGGATAAAAGTGAACCGTTCTTTTGTTCTTTTGCCGGAAGAACCTGTTATGCATGCCCGTATGGCGGATCCCCGGATTGGTTATTTCACTTCATCCAAAGAGAAATTGACTCGGTACGCGGATGAGGTGCAGATTCTGACTTACGCCAATAAATGGGATATTCGTCCGAAAGACGTGGAGGCGTATAAAAGAGGGGAGTTGGTGGAACCGGTGAAACAGATCGTGTTCTACGTGGATGACAAATTCCCGGAAGCATGGAAGAAACCGGTAAAAGAGGGCGTGTTGGAATGGAACAAAGCGTTCGAGAAGATCGGTTTTAAAAACGTGATGGTAGCGAAAGATTTCCCGAAAGATGATCCAGAGTTTGATCCTGCCAACTTAAAATATAACTGTGTTTATTATGCGCCTATCGGTATCGCCAATGCTATGGGCCCCTCTTGGGTAGATCCCCGGAATAGTGAGATTATTCAAGCTTCGGTGTTCATTTATCATGATGTGATCCAGTTGGTGAATGATATGCGTTTCGTGCAGACTTCGCAAGTGGATCCCCGTGTACGCACGACAAAATTACCGGAAGATGTGTTGGAAGAGAGTATGCGTTATATTGTGGCACACGAGGTTGGGCACTGCCTCGGTTTGATGCACAATATGGCTTCGTCGGCTTCAATTCCGGTAGAGAAATATCGTGATAAAGAGTTTATGGAGAAATACGGGACGACGCCTTCCATCATGGACTATGCCCGGTTTAATTATATCGCTCAGCCTGAAGACAAAGGGGTGAAATTAACTCCTCCCCGTTTGGGTGTATATGATTTCTACGCGATAGACTGGGGATATCGTTTCTTCCCGGATGCCAAGAGTACGGAAGAGGAAGTTCCTCACTTGAACAAAATTATCGAGGATAAGATTGGTGACCCGATGTATCGTTACGGGAAACAACAAATTTATTACGGGGTATTTGACCCGACTTCCTTGACGGAAGATTTGGGTGACGATGCCGTGAAAGCCGGGGAATACGGTATCAAGAACTTGAAATATATCATGAGTCATTTGAACGAGTGGCTGGATGGACAGGATGCGGATTATAGTTATCGATTCCATATTTATCAGGCAATAGCTTCTCAATATATGCGTTATTTGTATAATGTGAGAATGAATATCGGGGGATTCTATATCAATGAGCATATGGTCGGTGATCCTTACGCCACGTCTGCCATTGTCCCGAAAGAGATGCAGAAACGTTCGGCACGGTTCCTATTTGAACAATTGAAAGACATGGATTGGATTGATAACATCGACGTGGTGAAGAATTTGCCTCTGGACGGATCGACAGCCCGGTTGATGCTGAAAAATCTTGCCGGTTCGCTATTGAACACGAAACGTTTGTCGCTGGCAGTTTATCGGGATAAAGATGCTTATTCACCGGAAGAATATCTGACGGATTTGTACGAGAGTATCTGGGCTTCCGCGATAAAGGGAACGAATCCCACGGAATGTGAGCGTATCCTGCAAACCGAAGTGTTGAAGAATTTAATTAAAGGGGCAGATCCTCTCACTCCCAGAGGTGAAGTGGATGAATTGCTTGCGGCCGAGATGAATCGGGATGTACATGCTTTGTCACCTCGTGCGGATTTACCCGTGTATCAACAAATGGAATTGTTTGATCATTTGAGAGATATGCCGGTTGTTTCAGGTAATTTCCAAGGCGATATGTTGGATTACTATCATTCATTGAATCAGATGAATGAATTGAACGAGCGTGCCGGGTTTGACTATATTTATTATGTATTCAACACGTCGACGAATAACAATAACTATTTATATTATCAATTATTGACAAAAGTGAAAGCCGTGATGGAAAAAAGGAAAAACAGTGGCTCGTATGAAACTCGTGCGCACTATACTTATTTGCTTTCTATCGTGGAGGATTTTATGAAGTCAAAATAAATAGGGTGATTAATACTTTAAGTGTTTGAAGATGAGAATAAGAATATACAGGTTATTCATCTGCATCATGGGACTCTTGTTTCTTGTGACCGGAGAGGTTGCCGCGAAAGGGAAAAAGAAACAAGAGGTGAAGGCGGATGCACCTGCTCCCCAGAAGCGTTCCGTGAAGTACGATCGCCTTTTCCGGGGGAAGAAGGTGGAAACTAAAAAGGGATTGCTGACGATTCATAAGATCGGGGCGAAGTTATACTTCGAGTTGCCCATGAATCTTTTGAACCGGGAGTTCCTGCTCGGAACGACGGTGAGCGAGATCAGTAATAACGGGAACGTGTTGGTCGGGCAGAAAGCATCGGAGCCGTTGCATGTGAAATTCAATATTATTGACAGCACGCTGTATATGCAGGAGGTGACGAATGGCACTCGTCCCAACGTGTATGCTGACGAGGTCGGAATGCAACAGGCTGTGGCTAAAAGTACGATTATCCCGTTGATGCAAGCCTTTAAAATTGCCGCTTATAATCGGGACACTACCACGGTGGTTTTCGATGTGACTGAAATGTTTTTGGGTGATAACAAGCGAATGGATCCTTTCGACCCGTATGGAAAGACTGCGGCATTCGGTTTGTTGACGAGAAAAGCGACATTGAATAAGTCGTTGTCATACTTGGACTCTTTTAAAGCATTCGAAGATAATATCTCGATTTGTTCGGTGTTGACTTATCACGAGGTACTTACCCGTAAGAACACGGGGTATCGGCATGCTGAACAGGTAACTATGAAGGTGAATCGTTCCATGATTTTGTTACCGGAAAAGGAGGATATGATGCGTTGGCGGTTGGCGGATCCCAGAGTTGGGTATTTCGTTTCATCTCGTGTACATATGGGGATAGATGTAGACCGGAGTACTCGAACTTATTTTATGCATCGTTGGAATCTGGAACCTTCGGACATGGAGAAATTCAAGCGGGGAGAACTTGTAGAACCGGTGAAACCGATCGTGTTTTACGTGGATAATACTTTCCCCGCTTCATGGAAGAACGCTATCCATGAAGGCATACGGACATGGAACAAGGCATTCGAGCGTATCGGTTTTAAGAATGCCGTTCAATCGAAGGATTTCCCGAGAGATGATGCGGAATTTGACCCGGATAACCTGAAATACTCTTGCGTGCGTTATGCACCGATTGGGGTTGAAAATGCCATGGGTCCCTCTTGGGTAGACCCTCGCACGGGTGAGATTATGAACGCTTCGGTATTTGTATATCATGATATCGTGAAATTGGTGAACGAGATGCGTTTCGTGCAGACGGCACAACTGGACGAGCGTGTACGTACCCCTAAATTGTCAGATGAAGTGATGCACGAGAGCTTGCGTTATATTATTGCTCACGAGGTCGGGCATTGTCTTGGATTGATGCATAATATGGCAGCTTCGGCAGCCTTTCCCGCTGATTCGTTGAGGAGTGCGGCATTTACCCGGAAATACGGGACTACGCCTTCTATCATGGATTATGCCCGTTATAATTATATCGCGCAACCGGGAGATAAAGGAGTCGGTTTGACTCCGCCGGATTTGGGTGTGTATGATTATTACGCTATTGAAGTGGGATATCGTCCGGTACCGGAGGCGAAGAACGCGGAGGAAGAACTTCGTGTGGTACAATCTTGGATTGCGGCTAAATCCGGAGATCCGATGTATCGTTACGGCAAGCAGCAGGTGTACGACGAATATGACCCGAGCGCGTTGACCGAAGATTTAAGCGACGATGCCGTGAAAGCCGGGACTTACGGTATCAAGAATTTGCAGTATATCTTGAAAAACATGAATGGTTGGTTGGATGCGGAAGACCGGGATTATACCTACCGGATAGATATGTACCGGGGAATTGCCAATCAGTTTGCCGGATACTTGAAAAATGCTTTGTTGAATGTCGGGGGATATTACTTGAACGAGAGTTTTGTCGGGGACGGGCGTACCGCTTTCAGCGTGTTGCCCAAGGAGAAGCAGAAACGTGCCGCGATATTCGTGATGGAGCAATTGCGCACGTTGGATTGGATTGATGCCCCGGAAGTGACTAAAAACCTGACAGTAGGAACGCCGAAGTCAGAAATTCTGGTGAAAAAGTTTGCCAAGGAACTGGTGAACACGAAACGGGTATCCTTGGGTTACTACCGGGACCCGAAGAGTTATTCTCCCAAAGAATACCTTGATGATATATACGCGCATGTGTGGGCATCGACAATAAAGGGCAGGAATCTCACGAAGGCCGAACGTACTTTACAGTATGAGGTCGTGTGTGCTATATTGAAACGGATACAGATTCCGAATCATCGGTTAGGAGATGGCAAGAAGAGAAGGCAGACTCAAGTGGAAACACTGGCGAAAGAGATAAACCCCGTGTTGCCGGTACAAGGATTCGGTTTCCAATATTACGTGACGAACCTGTCTAATGATAATCAGGCGCATTTATGGCATGGGCTGTTGATTCGGGTACAGAAATTAATGGAGTCCCGACTGAACGGCGGTTCACGGGAAACCCGGAGTCATTACGGCTTCCTTTTGGAAAAGATTGAGGATGTGCGTAACTGGAAATGAGCGAGATATTAATTGATAAATAAGAAAATAAAAATATAAACAGATGAAAAGAAGTTTTGTTTTATTCACGGTTCTCCTTGTACTGGTGGCTTTCACGGATATTCACGCTGCCGGTAGAAAGGATAAAAAGAAAAAGGACACGGAGAAGGTGGAGAAATTGAGCAAGTATGACAAACTTTTTAAAGGTAAAAAAGTCGATACCAAGAAAGGTTTTATGACGTTACATTTGGTGAACGGTAAAATCTATTTCGAGTTGCCGGTTTCTTTGTTGGGCAGAGAGTTCCTGTTGGGCTCGAAGATCGTGGAGACTTCCGATGTGGGGAGCGGTACCGTGGGATTGATGGGAACCCGCCCGAAACATTTTGCTTTCTCGTTGCAGGACAGTACCCTGATGATGTGTGAAATCAGTCGTAATGGTCAACTTCCTTTATATTCGGATTCGAGTGAAGAGGGGGTGCAGGAGGCTATCCGTATGAATAGTATTCATCCGCTTATCAATTCATTCCCCGTGTTGGCGTATAATGCCGATAGTACGGCTATCGTGTTTGATATGACGGATTTCCTTGTGGGGCATGATGAGGATATGACTCCTTTCAGTAGCGGGAAACGTACGCAGGAGTACGGTCGTGCCGGGATAGCCCCTGAATTTAAAAAGGATTTGTCATACGTGGTGAGCACAAAGGCTTTCGAGGATAACGTGTCTGTTGTTTCCTGTCTGGGATATTGGTTTGATTTGGTTATGGGCGGACAATACGTGATTTCGAAGAGCGAACCCTTAACGGCTAAAGTGAATCGTACCTTCATGCTATTGCCGGAGCATCCGACAATGCGTCCCCGTTTGGCAGACCCGAGGGTAGGTATCTCAACTTCTGCTTGTGAGAATATGACAACCAAGGTCGATCGTTCCGTTGAAAGACATTACATGGAGCGTTGGGATATTCAACCCGCGGATGTGGAAGCCTATCGACAAGGGAAATTGACAGAACCGGTGAAACCGATTGTGTTCTATCTGGATCCTAATTTCCCTAAAGCGTGGCGTGCGCATGTGGCGCAAGGTGTTTTGGATTGGAATAAGGCTTTCGAGGCTATCGGTTTCAAAAATGCCATTCAAGTAAAAGATTACCCGACAAATGAGCCCGAGTTCGATCCGGATAATATGAAATATAACACGATTCGCTACGTGCCGACGGGTGTGGTGACGATGATGAAAGACGCCGCTTGGGTAGATCCTCGCAATGGCGAGATTCGTAACGCTTCTCTATTCTTGTTTCATGACTTGTTGAAATGGAATAACATTCAACGTTTCGTGCAGACCTCGCAAGTTGACGAGGGTGCCCGCCACTTGAAATTGTCGGATGAGTTGCAGGGTGAATCTATTCGGGCAGCCGTGCGTCACGAGATTGGACACACGTTGGGATTAATTAATAATATGGCAGGTTCGGCTGCTATCCCGACGGATTCTTTGCGTTCGGCTTCCTATACCCAAAAGTACGGGATTACGGCTTCCGTGATGGATAATATCGGCTTTAATTACGTGGCTCAACCGGAGGATAAAGGGGTAGCTTTAGTACCTCAACTGGGAACGTATGACTATTATGTTATAAAAGTGGCATACCAACCTGTATTTGGCGTGAATACGCCGGAAGAGGAGAATAAGGTGGTTGCCGGGTGGATTGCCGAGAAAGCCGGTGATCCGATGTATCGTTTCGCTCCCGAACAATATCTGTTGACGACCTTCGACCCCAGCGGATTATCGTACGATTTGGGTGACGATGCCATTAAAGCCAGTGCTTACGGGCTCAAGAACTTGAAATATATCATGGAGCACATGAACGAATGGATGGATGAGGAAGACCGGGATTATAATTACCGGAATGACATGTATCGCTTTATAGTGGCACAGGTAAAGGGATATTTGTTCAACGTGTATCGGAATATCGGTTCTTTCTACTTGAATGAAGCGTTCGTGGGAGATCCGAATCCGACGCTTACAGTCGTGCCGAAAGAGGTGCAACGGGCTTCTTTGAAATTCGTGATCGAGCAGTTGAAAGATTTAAGGTGGTTGGATCAGGAAGAGGTAATCAAAAATCTAAGTTTTAACGGTTCTCAAGCGATGAAAATTTTGAAATCTTATGTCGTGAAGGAAAAAAACGTGATTACCGATTTATATCAGACCAAACGCATATCTTTGACTTATCATCGTGATCCTAACTCATATAGTCCGAAAGAGTATATCGAGGATTTATATGAACTTGTATTCGAACCCACGAAACGGGGAAGGGCGTTGACGGATGAGGAGCGGGTGATGCAAGCGGAGTTCATTTCAAACGTGCGTAATGATGTCGATATTAACGGTCGGGTAAGATGGTTCGGGCAATATTATGCAACAGAGGCAGATGTAAACGCCGGTTTGGATGAAGAATTAGAAGAAGAATCCGCGCAAGAACCGGAACATCAAGTTTTCGGACATCGTTGGGTGGTGGAAAACATTGCGGCGGATAACCAGAAGCATTTGTGGTACTCCGTGTACGATAAGATAAAAGAGTTGCTTAAAAAGCAACGCTATACGGGTGATGCCCAGACACGAGCTCATTATGATTATTTGTTATTCCTGATGACTCGCTCGTGGAAGGACATGCCTAAGATCTAAATATGTAGTCCGGGTGACCGGACTACTTGAGTCAGAATTATTACTAACAAAATCCGTAGGATATGAATTTCAGATTTGGGAAAAAAATGAGAGAAAATTTTTTACACGCGGGTATTCTGAAGGGAGTCTTGTTACTCTGCTTCATGTGCGTACTCAAGGTAACTCCTGCCGCAGCGCAGAAGTTATCGTTGACCTTCCAGAATGCAACCATGGAACAGGTGCTGGAGGAGTTGAAAAGTAAAACATCTTATGATGTGCTGTACAATTTTGAAGAAATCGCCAAGATTCCTTCCGTGACGAAAGTATTTAAAGACGCTTTCGTGGAGGAGATTCTGCAGTATTGTTTGAAAAACACGAACTATACTTACAACATCGTGAACAACATCATCGTGATTAAGTTGAAAGAAGCGAATGACAAAAAGGACGTGAAAGTAAAAGAACGCACCGTCCGGGGAGTCGTGATGGATGAGCGGGGCGAACCGCTACCCGGTGCGACAGTTATGCTCAAGGGAACGAAGATGGGGGTAGCGACTGATGCGAACGGAACATTTAAAATCACTTTTGTCCCGATGGACAGTACTGTTTTTGTCGTTTCCTTTGTCGGTATGGTCACGAAAGAAGTGGTGGTCAGCAATGATACCAAGAATGATGATAAACCTTTATCTATCCGTTTGGCGGAAGAAAAAATGGAGATGGAAGAGGTGGTGATCACGGGATATGCTAACATTAACAAGAAAAGTTTCACGGGAAATGCGATAAAAGTGGAACGGGATGAGTTGCTGAAAGTATCTAAAAATAATGTTTTAGCAGCCTTACAGGCATTCGATCCGTCGTTTCGTATACAGGAAAACACGGAGTGGGGTTCCGACCCGAATGCCGTGCCGGAGTTGTATATTCGCGGTCGTTCCGGTATTGGGGTGAAGGAATTGGATGCAGACGCTTTGTCAAAGTCTAATTTGAAGAATAACCCGAACTTGCCGCTTTTCATCATGGACGGATTCGAAGTTTCGGTAACCAAATTGTATGACTTGGATATGAACCGAATCGAGAATATCACTTTGTTAAAGGATGCAGCTGCAACAGCGATGTATGGTTCCCGTGCTGCCAATGGTGTGGTTGTGATTACCACCGTTGCCCCGACACCCGGAAAGCTTTCCGTTTCATACAGTATGACCGGAACGGTAACTATGCCGGATCTTACTGATTATAACTTGATGAATGCTAAAGAGAAATTGGAAACGGAAGTTGCTGCCGGAATTTATCATGACGATAAACCGTTAAATCAATATACTTTAGACCGGGAGTACAATTGGAAATTGGATAATGTGGTACGTGGAGTGAATACTTATTGGTTGTCTAAACCGTTGCGTACGGCTTTTAATCATAAGCATAGTTTGTATGTAGATGGAGGTACTGATGATATTCGTTTCGGCGTGGATTTAGGGTACAATAATGAGGATGGTGTCATGAAAGATTCTTATCGTGACCGTATTAGCATGGGATTGTATTTGGATTATCGTCTTAAGTCTTTCCAAGTAAAGAATTATGTGTCTTATGGAGTAACTCGTTCGGCAGATTCTCCTTATGGAAAATTTTCAGATTACACGAAACAGTTGCCTTATAGTGAATACAAAAATGGAGATGGGACTTACAAGCGGGAATTGGAGGCATGGCATCTCTCTTTCGATAATGTAAATCCTTTATACGAGGCGAGTTTGAATAGTTTTAATCGTACGGAAAGCCATGAATTGATTAATAATTTGAGTGCTAATTGGTATATTAATGATTATTTGCAATTAAAAGGTCAGTTTACCGTAACCAAGTCAACAAGTAAAGGACGGAATTTTATCGATCCGAATTCTAAAAGAAATGCGGATGAATTGGATCTCGATAATTCGGTATCGGGACAATTGACGGTATCCACTTCCGAGAGTTTGGGATGGGATATGAACGTTATACTGGCTTACAATCGTTCGATAGAGAAACACAACGTGAACTTCTCGTTGGGTATTAATGCGACATCTACTACCGGGGAGAATGTATCTACTGTATATCGCGGTTTCCCTTCCGGCGATTTTAGTTCTGCCGGTTATGCTCAAGATGTTTACGAAAAACCTTCAAACGGGGACGAGAAGAGCCGTTTGTTCGGGTTCTTGGGAATGGTGAATTACAGTTATAATAATATCTATTTGTTCGACGCTTCTGTGCGTGTGGACGGTTCTTCTAAATTCGGAACAGATAATAAAACCGGAGTGTTCTGGTCGTTGGGTGGAGGTATTGCCTTGCATAATTACGATTTTATAAAGAATGCCGGTTTTATCGACGAGTTGAAATTGCGCGGAACTTACGGGGCGACCGGTAAGGTGAATTTCGAGCCGTTTGCTGCTAAAACCGTGTATAATGTGGATGGCGAGGAATGGTACGAAACGGGAATGGGAGCCTCTATGATTGCAATGGGAAATAAGAAACTCGGTTGGGAAACAACGTATTCCACGGATTTAGGGGTGGATTTCGGTTTTTTGAATAGGTTGTTTTACGTGACAGCTTCTTGGTATAACAAGAAAACGGTGGATTTGGTAAATGATGTAACCATCCCGAGTTCAACCGGTTTTACCACGTATAAAGATAACGTGGGAGAGATGCAGAATCGCGGTTTTGAAGTGAGTGTGCGCAGTAATATAATTAATGACCGAGATATGAGCTTTTCTATTTTCGCGAATTTGGCGCACAATGAAAACAAATTATTGAAGATATCCAGTTCATTGAGAGATTACAATGACCGTGTGGATGAAATGTACAAGGAATTGAAGATATATGATAGTGAGTCTGCTAAACCGTATAAAAAATATGAGGAAGGGGCTTCAACCACGGCAATTTCTGTTGTGAAATCACATGGAATTGATCCGGCTACCGGAAACGAGATATTGGAAAAGCGGGATGGAACGTTGACCACGGTATGGGATTCAGCCGACCAGATCAGTTACGGGGATACAGAACCAGATATTCAAGGTTCTTTCGGTTTCAATTTCAGGTATAAACAATTGTCATTGTATGCAACCTTCATGTACGAGTACGGGGGACAACGTTATAATCAGACTTTGGTAGACAAGGTAGAGAATGCCGATGTGTATAATGATAATGTTGATAAACGGGTACTTACCCAAAGATGGAAACAACCGGGTGATAAAGCTAAATTCAAAAAACTGGAAAATGGAAAAGAGTCGATAGTGCGTACCCGTCCAAGCACTCGTTTTGTTGAAGATTACAATTTATTGTCGTTAAATTCTTTGACTATTAGCTACGATCTTCCGCAACAATGGTTGAAGAAAGCGGGATTGGGTATGGTGCGTTTCGAGTTGGGAGCTAATGATTTGGCTCGTTTCTGTACTGTAAAACAAGAGCGGGGATTGAGTTATCCGTACGCGAGAACTGTGAATTTTTCATTGAAAGCGACTTTTTAAAAAATTAGAGATATGAGAAAGATTAAAATACTATATATCATTTTACCTTTGTTGCTTGGAGCTTGTAGCAATTGGCTGGAAGTACAGCCGAGCAATGAAGTGGACGAGGAAACTCTTTTCAATTCCGGGAGTGGATATAGAACAGCTTTGAACGGTATATATAAAGATATGTCTTCCACATCTTTGTGGGGACAGGAATTGACTTGGGGATTTGCTGATGTTCTTGCCCAGTATTACCCTAGTTATAATTTAGGGAGTAGTTCTCATGTTTATAATCGGGCTGTACGATATTTGTACGATGATAAGAATTTGGAATCTTTGATTCAGAATATTTGGTCTGTCGGGTATAACGTGATTGCTAATTGCAATAATTTGGTTCAGAATATCAGTAAGGAGGATACGGTGAAGTTCGAGGAAAAACGTCTCGAACGGGATATGATTCATGGAGAAGCCCTTGCTTGTCGTGGGTTTATGCACTTCGAGTTATTGCGCTATTTTGCTCCCTCGCTGAGTGAGGCCGGAGATAAAGTGTATATGCCTTATTTCGATGAATTTCCTTCTTTGATGGCGTCTTATTTATCCGTGCCGGGCATGATTGAGAAAATCGAGCGGGATTTGCTGGATGCTCGCGATATATTAGCTACGACCGATACGTTGAAAGAGATGCTTTATTTGTTACCAACTACGTGTCGTTATGAAGGACAGCAAGGTCCGTCAGATATGTTCTTTAATTACCGGGGTTTTCGGATGAACTACACGGCTGTGACGGCTGCTTTGGCTCGTTTATATTTTTATGCAAATCGATTAGAGGAAGCTGCGAAAATGGCAACCGAAGTGATCGATTTCGTGGATGATAGAGGGGATAAGATTTTTTCGTTTACTTCCAAAGAGACATTCAGTAATAAGACGAAAATGTATGATGAACTGATTTTTGCGCTTTCGCAACGTAAGTTGACGGAAAACTTTGAAAACTATGATGAATCGGATGATAATGCATGCAACTTGGCTGTGGATTATTGGGATTGGGAAGAATGGAAATCGGAAGATGCCGGGGATAAAAGATTAGCCGAGGACGGTGGATTGGTTCGTGTGGTGGAAGCGTGGGAGTATGTATTTACTCGTAAGTATTATGATGCAACAGGTATGAACGAGATAAATAAACGGATGCTGCCCGTGATACGTTTAAGCGAAATGTATTATATACGGGGAGAATATTACGCGAGTCTGGGAGATTTTGGTAAGGCTGTCGCTGAATTGGAGGTCGTGAGAAATGCGAGAGGGTGTACCCCGGGGCGAATCAGTGCTTCTAGTTTGGATGAATTTCATGACTTGATATTGAATGACGCGAAGAAAGAGTTTTGGGGAGAAGGGCAACTTTTTCATTTTTATAAGAAATATAACGTGAAACCCAATAAGAACACCAATTTCGTGTTACCGTTGCCGCGGAATGAATCAGGTATTTAATGATTAAATATGTAAAAATATGAATAGGTGGTTTATAATCAGTATATTTTTGACGATATTATTGGCGTCATGTGAAAAGGACCAGATTGGTCGTTATGATTTGGAGCATTACGTGTATTTTACCATGTCCGAGGAGCAAGACACTCTTTTGTCATTTGCCAATTATCCCGGGGCGGATACACATGATTTGTATTTTGAAGTGAATTTGATGGGGAATCTGCTCGCTTCTCCACGTGCGTTTAAGTTAGCTGTGATTGATTCGTTAACCACTGCAACCTCAGACTTGTACGAGTTTGATTCGGAACCTTATTTTGGAGCCGGTCAAGATAAGGATACGATAAAGGTTACGGTGAAAAAGAATGCGATGTTGAAAGAAAAAGATGCTACGCTTGTCGTGGCGGTCGTTGCCAATGAGAATTTTGAGCCGGGATTTGTTGGGCAACGATATATCACGATTCATTTTAATGATAAAGATGCAGCACCTCTCTGGTGGGATAGTACTTTTGAAATTTATTTCGGTCCCTGGTCTAGAGTGAAGTTGGATGCTTTGGTCGCGTGTACCGGGAAAAATGACTTTTCGGATGTAGAGGAGCCGGCATTGCGAAAATATGCTATTCAGTTGAAAAAGTATATTAAGGATGAGGGTATTACGGATAATGGAGAAGAGATTATCATTCCGGTGAATTAATTTGACGGTCTAAAGAGTATGAATATGAGAAATATAATATGGTTATTTGCATTGTTGTTCGCGTGCGCTGCATGTTATGATGACAAGGGGAATTATGATTATTCCGAAACAAATGGAATTACGATAGATTTGGGAAATACCCAGTATTTGGCGGTTGCCGGTGAAACGATAAATATTAAACCGGTACTGACTTTTGCGCAAGATAGTAATGAAACCGGACTGGAGTTTGAATGGCGCTTGGGCAATAAAGTGCTTTCCAATGAGCGTAATCTGTCTTATTACGTGGATACGATTTTGAAAGAGGATTGTTATTTACGGGTGTTGGATACGAAAACCGATATTACTTATTTGGCTCGAACTAATTTTGTATTAACAGAAAAGCATAATACCACGGGATGGATGATTTTGTCGGAAAAAGATGGCGAGTCGTATTTGACTTATATAAGAGAGAATATCGATGCTACAGCTCCGAGTGGATATTCTTACGTGGAGTACCCGGATGTTTATCAACAAGAGAATCATCTGAAATTGGGTGGCAAACCGGTAGGATTATTGGAACATTTTTATTATCGTTCATCTTCTTCTAATATTTGGGTACTATTGGATGGGGCTGAATCTGTTGATTTGAGCGGACTTTCATTTAAACGGGATATAACGTTGAAAGAGAGTTTTTTGGATGAACAATTACCTGCCAATTTCACGCCGCTTGAAATGGCTGAAATGAGGTGGATTTCTGCGGTGATTAATAAAAATGACCATAAAGTGTACACTCGCTTGAAGCTTTCTGATAAATCTTTTTTTACGGGGGCTTTTCTAGACAGTCCATTACAATACAATGGTGAAGATCTCTATGTAACGGATTTTGTGATTGCCCCCTTTATGGGACCCGGCTATACGTTGATGGTGGAAGGGAAGAAAGGTCAACAACGTTATCTGGCTTTGATTGATAAGGATAAAAGTAATGCGGGTAAAGTGTTGCCGTTGTCGATTAGCGGTGGATACCCGAATGAATTTTCACATTTGGATAATTTGGGCGATATGGAAGTGGTCTACACGGGATACAGTCGTGTCGAAACAAATAGTAGTGGTAAAAATATGTATCATTCCATATTGAGAAATGCAGAAGGAGCTTATTATTATCAAGAATTTACTATAGAGAAGATGACAGGAACTAGTTCTGTTATTGCAACACCGATAAAGCAAGTACCTTTTAATATTGGCGATATTTTGGATGAAAATACATTGTTTTGTATACCTCCCTATATAGAAAATACTTACATGTTAATTGCTCATGGAGCCGATTTATATATTATCGAACGAGCTAATATTGGTGCTGGAAATATGCAATCTTTTGTGATACTCTACAAACATTTCGATGCCGATATTACGGCTTTGGATGCAGAATCAGCTCGAAGTTATCGTGTCGGTGTAGGGCTTGCTAACGGAAAATTTTATGTATTGGACACAAAAATGGACAAAGGAATGCCGGAAGAAAGTAAACGTGTGATTTATGAATCCGATACAAATGTTGGTAGAATAGTGGATATTCGTTATAAAATGAAGACTGGTAATGCTTGGCAGAGTTAGATTTTAGTGAATGAACAATGTTTGATAACAATAGCGACTTTAATAATTAACAGAAATAGGAGTTTATAGTTATTTTAGAATGGGTTATTTCAGTGATGATTTGATATTTACTGGGATAACCCTTTCCTATTTTTTAAATATATTTTATTTGGATTATATTTAAATACTATGATACAATTCGAGCAACATCATGAAAAGCATGAATGCCGGGTAATCCTTACGGGAAAGAAGATGTTCGGTAAGTTTCTTTTTGCTGCTTTTCTTGTAGGACTTCACGGTTTCGACCGAGAGTTGCAGGCGTTCGGCAATATCGGCATTACTCAGCCCTTCGAGTGATAACAACATGACTTCTTTGCTTTGTGGCGAGAGATTGTCCAGCGCGGAGAGGAGTAACGAATAGACATCTTCCTCGATTGTTTTCTGCTCGAAAAATTCATCACTAAGATATAGTTCTTCCTGCAAAAATTCTTGTTTGATCTTCTCGTGACGCAGGTGATTGAGGCATTTGTTGCGAAGGGAGTTGTACAGGTATGATTTAAGATGCAACAGATTCTCGAATTTTGTTTTTACGTCCAGTAAGGCGATAAAGACTTCTTGAACCAGATCGCGGGCAACATCTTGATTGGAAACATAATGATCGGCAAACAACACGAGAGGCGTATAATATTCATTATACAAGTGTTCGTATGCTTCATTTCGGTTTGACGAAAGCATTTTTAATAGTTCCTTTTCATCCATGTACAATATCTTCAAATCCAGAGTATAATATAATGCAAATATAAAATATTCAACTCAATTTTACACGTGTTCTATCTTAAAAGTATTAAAGAGTTGATGTTACACTTGTTCTATTCCCGGGAGGGGGCTTTTTTTCTCCTGATAATTTATTAAATTCGCGACAAATCTAATTAGACATATATGAGTGATAATTCCCTATTAGAAAAATTAGAGGTATTTTATATCCGATTCCGCGAGATCGGGCAGTTGATTACAGACCCCGAGGTAATTCAGGATATGAATCGTTTCGTGAAACTGAATAAGGAGTATCGGGAGCTGGAGCAGATCGTGGAGGCGGGTGACGAGTTGAAGAGTGCGGTGAAATCTTATGACGAGGCACAAGAGATATTGAACACGGAGAACGACAAGGAGTTGCGGGAGATGGCGGAGATGGAGATCGAAGAACTGGAAGCGAAGATTCCGGAACTGGAAACCAAGATTAAAATGTTGTTGGTGCCTGCCGACCCGGAGGATTCGAAAAATGTTATTCTGGAAATCCGTGCCGGAACGGGTGGTGACGAGGCGAGCCTCTTTGCCGGTGATTTGTTTCGTATGTACACGAAGTATTGCGAGTCAAAGCGTTGGAAGATCGAGATCACGAATTACAGTGAGGGTACTTCCGGCGGTTACAAGGAGATCGTGGCGAATATATCGGGCGACGGGGTGTACGGGATCATGAAATACGAATCGGGTGTTCACCGCGTGCAACGGGTTCCGGCAACGGAAACACAGGGACGCGTGCATACCTCGGCGGCTACCGTGGCAGTATTGCCGGAAGCGGAAGAGGTGGACGTGGTGCTGAACCCGGCTGATATACGGAAAGATACCTATTGTTCTTCCGGTCCCGGCGGACAGTCCGTGAACACGACCTATTCGGCTATCCGTTTGACACATATCCCCACGGGTATCGTGGTGACTTGTCAGGACGAGAAGTCGCAGTTGAAAAACTTGGCGAAGGCTATGACCGAGTTACGTTCGCGTATTTACGCTATCGAGCACCAGAAGTATATGGACGAGATTGCCACGAAACGGAAGACGATGGTATCCACGGGTGACCGTTCGGCAAAGATCCGCACGTATAATTACCCGCAAGGACGGGTGACCGATCACCGGATCAATTTGACCTTGTACAATCTGGCGGCAGTGATGGACGGTGAGATCGGCGAGATTATCGAGAAATTGCAGATAGAGGAGAACACGGAGAAACTGAAAGAGAGCGGATTCTAGGAAGTGAAAAGATAAAAATTAAAAGCTGAAAGTTTTATGACCTATAACGAACTGTTTGAGCAGGTAAAGAAGAAGAAATCTTTTTTGTGTGTCGGTTTGGATTCCGATATCAAGAAGATACCGCAACATTTGATGGATGCCGAAGATCCGGTGTTCGAGTTCAACAAGGCAATCGTGGATGCCACGGCGGATGTGGCAATTGCTTACAAGCCGAATATCGCTTTTTACGAGAGTCGGGGTGTTGAGGGATGGATCACATTAGAAAAGACCGTGAAATACATTAAATCCACCTACCCGGAGATATTTACGATCGCTGATGCCAAGCGGGGAGATATCGGGAACACTTCCGAGATGTACGCTCGTGCTTTTCTCGAAACACTGGAGTTCGATTCTATCACGGTGGCTCCTTACATGGGGGAGGATTCCGTTACGCCTTTCTTGAAATACGAGGGGAAATGGGTGATATTGTTAGCGTTGACCTCAAACAAAGGTGCTTTTGATTTCCAATTCTTCGAGGAAAACGGTGAGAAGTTGTATGAAAGAGTATTGCATAAATCCCAAGAATGGGGTAACGATCGGAATATGATGTACGTGGTTGGTGCCACGAAAGCGGAGATGCTGTCGGGCATCCGCGACATCGTGCCGAATCACTTCTTGCTGGTGCCGGGTGTCGGTGCTCAAGGCGGTAGTCTTGAAGAAGTGGCAAAATACGGGATGAACGCCCACTGTGGTCTGATCGTAAATTCTTCCCGCGGAATTATCTTCGCGGATAAAACCGAGAACTTTGCTACCCGTGCCCGCGAGGAAGCCGTGAAGTTGCAACAACAAATGGCTGAATTGTTGGCAGCGAGAGGGATTATTTGATCTGATGTTATCATATAAAGAACAATAGGAGAGGGTGTTTTGACATCCCTCCTTTTTTTGTACCCTATTCGAGATGAAATTTTCAAGAGTTCGGCTTGCGATTATTAAATAAAGTCGAGTTAAAGCCGATAGGAGTCGTCTTTGAACCTGTCCGGAAGCCAAGGTATTCCCCGTGTTTTTCTCGAAAAGGGGAGAAATTCTTCCTAAACGTGTTTGTAATCGAGTGATTGGCTGATTTGTCGTAGTACAAAATCAGCCCGTTCCGCAGGTGTCGCTTTGGGGACAAGGGTGAGGTCGTAGCCGATGGATTGGTAGGTGGCAGCCATCGTGTGGTAGGTGTCGATGGCTTCTTGATAGGTTTGTTTGCGCTCGGGGTCGGTATGGTATATTTCGGCCCAAGGCGGGAGAATAAATACGCGGGTATTGTAGCGATAGTCGGCGCAGGCTCGCGGGAGTTCGGGAAAGAGTGGTTGATTGGTGAGATGAGCGTAGGCGAGGGTATCGGGGATACCCCGGTCGAAGAAGAGGATTTCGTTGCGGGATGCGTTCTCTCGATAGGAGTCAACGGAACGGGAGAGCATCAGCCGGGTATACGCGGGTATATTGCCCCAAGGAAGAGCATTCCCGTTTTGTGCCGATTGTTCCCGGATGATCTCCCGGGCGACTTCGGGAATACAAGGAAAACCCCGTTGTTGCAGTTGTTCTAGTAGGGTAGTCTTGCCTACACCGGGACCACCGGTGATGATGATGAAATTCGGTTTATACATCACGTTTATAAAGTTAGTGCGGTATGGATAAATTCTGCCAGCCCGTTGTTCGTGTCGCTGGTGACATTGTTGAACTTGCCCCGTAGCGGTTCGGGGGCGTTGGCGACGATGAACGGGTGCCCGCAACGTTCGAGAAAGTCGATATCGTTGTAGTCGTTCCCCAGCCCGGCACACTCGTCATAGCGAATATCAAGTTGGTCGAGCAGAATTTGGCAGGAGGAACCTTTGTTCACGTCCCGGGCGAATATTTCCGTCCATATCGCTTGATTGTCGATCGGGGAGGTGGAGCGGATTACCGAGTATCCGGATAGTTTCTCTTGAATCTCCCCGTGGAGTTGCAATTGTTTGGAGTCGAGTATCACGAGAAATTGCGTGGCTCCGCCGCGTATGTCCCGTGTGCTTTGAATGGAAGTACCTAGTCCGGGGTAGTTTTCTACGCGTCGGCGGAAGTCCTCGTGCAAGGGAGAGGTGTTGCGGTACAGGAAGTGGTGATTGTCGGGAATCGGTTGTTGTATGGTGAAATTGATGTCGTATTCCCACAACATGGTGGCGATATCCAGTGTTTCTTCCGGGGATAGTTCCCGGGTACAGAGAAGGCGTTGGTCGTTCCAATGCATGATGCCTGCGCCCGAGGAGAATACCATGTAATCAATGGGAAGTCCTTCCGGCAAAGCGTTACGAAACGAAAATACGGAACGTCCCGTTGCCAGAACGCGGGTGATTCCCGCGCGTCCGGCTTCTTCCAATGCTTTTTTGTTTTCTTCGCTGAGCGAATTCCAACCGCGCGGGAGCGTGGTTCCGTCCAGATCGATAATGATAGCCCTTATCATATTTTAGATTTAATGATTTATGATTTTAGATTTCTCCCCGCTTGCCGGCGCTCTTTCCCTTCAAGAGAAGTTTCGCTTCTGTCATTTTCAATTTTCAACTTTCAATTTTCAATTGTTACAAGTTCATACTTGTAGTAAGGCAGAGGTTCGTTGAGGTAGTGTAGCACTTTCTCTTGGTTCATGCCGTCCAGCGGGTTGTGGTTGTACCCGAAGGTGGATTTGATACCCATGTTGATGAAATGGACGGCTCGGTCGAGGGCTTCCGGGAGGCTGTCACCGTTGAGCATGCAGCCCGTGATGACACTGGCGAAAGCGTCGCCCGTTCCGGGATAGGAAGCCGGGACGTAGTCGCACAGCACGCGCCACGTGCGTCCGTCCAGTTTGTTGTACGCGAGAGTGGCGACGTTGCACGTGTTGCTTCCGGGGGCGGAAGTGATGATCACGTGTTCGGGGCCGAGTTCGCTGAGTTGGTTACACCATTTGACAGCCTCTTCCACGGATATTTCTTCGCGGGGATCGCGTCCCAGCAGGAACGCGGCTTCCGTGAGGTTGGGGGTGATTACTTTGGCCTTCGAGCAGAGTTGTCGCATGCCCTCGATCATATCGGGTGTCATGCTGGAATATAATGTCCCGTGATCTCCCAACACGGGATCGACCAGTATAAAATTATTATTGTCTTTGAAATAGTCGAAGAAGTCGCTGACGATTCCCATTTGTTTCACGGAAGCGAGGTAGCCCGTGTAAATCGCGTCGAAATGAAGGTTCAGTTCTTTCCAGTGTTCGATGAATGTTTCCATGTAATCGGTCAGATCGAGGGAACGAAAGTCCTTGTACTCGCTATGGGCGGACAGTATGGCCGTCGGCAACGGGCATACCTGATAACCCATGTGCGTGAGAATGGGGATGGCCACGGTCAAGGATGCCCTTCCATAGCCGGACAGGTCGTGTATTGCGGCAATTTTCTTCATGTCATTTCATTATCTTGAGTCTTCAAAGATAATAAAAAATCAATGAACGGGCATATAGGGGAGGGTAAACCAGAACGTGGAACCTTGTCCGACGGTGGAGTCCACCCCGATTTTGCCGCCTAATTTAGTGATAATGGTTTCACTGATTGCCAGTCCGAGTCCCGTGCCTTGCGAGAACGTGTTTAATTTGGTGAAACGGTCAAACACTTTCTTCAGTTTTTCGGGTGCGATACCGCAACCGGTGTCCTTCACGTAAAAGCAGAGAGTTTGCGGATCGATTAGTTTGTACCCGGCACGAATGCTGCCGTTTGTCGTGAACTTGAGCGCGTTCGTGATGAAATTGTGGAGCACTTGTGCTACCCGGTTTCTTTCCGTCCGGATGATACATTCCGGAAGACGTTCTTCAACGAGGAATTTGACGGGAGTATCCGTGTCCATTTTCAACCGGGTACTTTGTTCTATTTCATCGAGCAATATATTTATGTCCACCTCAGTGTACACGAATTCAAGAGTTCCGGCCTCGATTTTCGAAAGGTCGAGGATGTCGTTGATCAGTTGTAACAACAGGTTGTTATTGTTGTTTATGATGTTGAGATATTCTTGTTTTTCCTTTTCATCCGTGGTGTACGCCAGAATCTCGGAGAACCCGACAATGGAGTTGAGCGGGGTACGTATTTCGTGACTCATGTTGGCGAGGAATGCCGACTTTAGACGATTGCTCTCTTCGGCTTGTTCCTTGGCGTCCCGGAGGTTTTGTTCCATGCGTTTTTGTTCAGTAATCACGACGCTTGAACCGATGATGGTTTTCGGTCGGCCGTTCACGTCATACTCGTACACGGCCCCTTGTTTGTTTATCCATTCGTATTCCCGGTCGTTGTACCAATGCACGAGGTATTCCTCGTGAAATTCTTCCCGTTCCCCGGAGAGCAGTTCTTCGAAGACGGAACGCATATGATCCCGGAAGTCCGGGTGTATGGAATTGATATATTTTTCGACTTTACAATAGTATTTGCCGTCAATAGCTTCTTTGGTGTCCTCGTGGTGGTATATAGAATAGTCGCACGAGAAAGTTTGAGAGGGTACGTCGCAGTCCCACGGTAGCACGTGTGCCAGACTGAGGACAGAGGAAAGGGTGGAGTTCGTGATTTCCAGTTTTTCTTTGGCGTCACGTAGTGATTCCTCCAGTTTTTTGTGGTCGTTGATCGAACAGGAAGTCCCGATGAGACGGGGAGATTGTTTGTTCGATGCAGGTTTTTCCAGTTGAGCTTGAATTTCGATCCATTGGTATATTCCTTTTTTCCGGTAATCGGCCCGGAAGATGATGATGATTTGTTGTACTTCCTGCCGGATGATGCTTTGAAATCCTGTTTTTACTCGCTCGATGTCTTCCGGGTGAACCGCCTCGAAAAAGGCTTCGAGGGGAATTTCCGTGTCCCATTTTAATGTTTCGCTGTATATGCCCTTTAGTTGCAGGGAATCCATGATAAATTTCTTCGCTTCAATGTCATACATCCAGAGAAGATGCTTGGAGATATGCAGGGCGAGGGACAATTTTTGAGTGATGGACTCTATCTCTTCCCGTTGTGCCTGCAATTCGGTAATGTCAAAGGAACTGCAAACCAGCCAATTGTTGTCTTCATGAGTGAAGATATTCTTGGTGATCATGAGCGTGTGTTCCTTGCCGTCAGCCATGATGAATTTCTCGATTCCTTGGTATGAGCCTTTTTCCGCGAATAGTTTCCTGTCAAATTCCTGTAATGTTTTTGCTTGTTCTTTATTCATGAAAATGTCTTCGGTCTGCCCGAGGATTTGTCGCGCCGTGGCTCCGAACATTTCTGATTTTTTACTCCAGAATATATAGCGCCCCGTGTTCATGTCTTTGATTGAAGTGGGGATAGCTGTATTTTCCAACACTTGACCGAGGAAAAATTGAAGTTTCTCGGATTCTATGCGATGGAGCGTGTATTCCGTGATGTCACGCAAGAATGCGATTACTTTATTGCCGGGAAGAACTGCCGTGCAGGTTTCGAAATAATAGGGTTGACCTTGCGTGGGCAGGCAAACATCAAAACGCAGGGAGGTGTTTGACACGAGCGTCTTCGTTATTTGTTGGCAGAAATAATCCCGTTCCGAGGGTGAAGTTATCAGTTCATGTAACTGTTTGCCGATCATTTCTTCCGCGGGAAGGGGTAATTGCTCCCGGATGGGGTTGATAATATCCATGATATGATGCGTTTCATCGAAGATGAGCATCATGTCCGGGAAAGCTGCTATAATGGCTTTCAGTATATCTTCGGAACCTTGATTTTCAAGGGAAGTAGTACCGTGTAACATATTGTTGATTTTAGTAGGACCTCACTATATAGCTGTTATAACGGAACAAAGTTAATGTTTTTATTCATGTATCGGGTAAATTATCGGTATTTGATGTTGAATTTTAAATTTTGGACATTGGAAACCTCTCCGGCGTTGTCTTTTATTTGTGTTATTTTTGTTTTTGGTTACTAAATTTAATTCTATTTTTATGTGGTGCCGAGTGCGGGTGTAAATTGCTGGTAAAAAGTTTATTACATGTTTTTTACGCGTTTCCCCTCTCGTAACCCGCGCCAGTAAAGGGCTGAGCGGGCTCATAACCTGCTCATAACCTGCTTAAAACCTGCTCATAACCTGCTATAGCAGGTTATAAACAGGTTATAAACAGGGTATATTTAGTTAATCAATGTTGTGCTCCCCTTGACGTGTTCCTGCTTTTTTGTTTTGTCATCTTGGGTGAAGCGAAGAATGTTATATGAAATTCACGAGAGAGAGGAGCATTTAGGGGGTGTTCTTTCTTGAAAATGTATTTTATTCGAGTTTTGGTATAAAAAATAGGGGGTGTGTGTGCTAAATGATGGATATTTTGTATATTTGCCCCGATAAAAATAGGGTTCATTCTAAAAATACAAATTTATGGCAAAATTCAGATTCTTAGCTTTACAGGAAATCACCCGTCGTAAACCCGTGGAACGCGGGGAATTACCCCGGTGTTCTGCTGTTTTTGGCGAAAGCGTGTTTTCGATGGACAAGATGAGGCATTATCTTTCGATCGAGGCTTACAAGAAGTTGGAGAGGGCGATGGTGGAGGGAAGTGTCATTGATCGGGGATTGGCGGATCAAGTGGCTTCGGCGATGAAGGCATGGGCGGTAGAAAGAGGGGTTACTCATTACACGCATTGGTTTCATCCCTTGAATGGCGCGACGGCGGAGAAACACGATTCTTTTATTGATTTGTTGCCGGACGGTGATGTGATCGAGTGCTTTGACGGGCGATTACTGGTGCAGCAGGAACCCGATGCATCCAGTTTCCCGAACGGGGGGATTCGCAACACGTTCGAGGCGCGCGGTTACACGGCGTGGGACCCGGCTTCTCCGGCTTTTATTAACAATCGCACGTTGTGTATCCCGACCGTGTTCGTGGCGTACACGGGGGAGGCGCTTGATTTCAAGACTCCCTTGTTGAAGGCGTTGGCGTTGATTGACCGGGCGGCGGTGGATATTTGCCAGTATTTCGACAAGGACGTGAAGCGGGTATTGGCCACGTTGGGCTGGGAACAGGAATACTTTTTGGTAGACGAGGCTTTGTACAATGCCCGTCCCGATTTGAAGTTGTGCGGGCGGACGTTGATGGGACATTCCTCGGCGAAGGATCAGCAGTTGGAAGACCAGTATTTCGGCTCTATCCCGGCACGGGTGACCGCTTTTATGGACGAGCTGGAACACGAGTGTCATTGTCTTGGCATCCCGATTAAAACACGTCATAACGAGGTGGCACCGAATCAGTTCGAGTGTGCCCCGATCTTCGAGGAGGCGAATCTGGCGGTGGATCACAACCAGTTGCTGATGTCCACGATGAAGCGGGTGGCACGGCGTCATAATTTCCGCGTGCTTTTGCACGAGAAGCCGTACAAGGGGGTGAACGGTTCCGGGAAGCATAATAATTGGTCGTTGATGACCGACACGGGGGTGAATTTGTTATCCCCGGGCAAGAACCCGAAATCGAATATGCAGTTTTTGGTTTTCTTGGTGTCGACGATCAGGGCGGTATACGAGCATGGCGATTTGTTGAAAGCCTCTATCGTTTCGTTGGGTAATGAAGCCCGCTTGGGTGGGGACGAGGCTCCTCCCGTGATTATGTCTGTTTTCCTCGGTAATTATCTTTCCGGGGTGTTGGACGAGTTGGTGGAGAAAGTGAGCGACCGGAAAATGAGCCCGGACGAGAAGACGGAATTGAAGTTGAACGTGGGCAAGATCCCGGAAATCATGCTGGATAACACGGATCGTAATCGTACTTCTCCTTTTGCCTTTACCGGGAATCGGTTTGAATTTCGGGCGGTGGGGTCTTCTGCCAATTGCGGGGGACCGATGATCGCGCTGAACGCGGCGGTGGCTGAACAGTTGATTCATTTCAAACAAGAGACGGATGCCTTGATAGACAAGGGGGTGAAGAAGGATGAAGCGATATTTCAAGTGCTGCGTAAATATATTATCGAGTCGAAACTCGTGCGTTTCGAGGGGAACGGGTACAGCAAGGAATGGAAAGAGGAAGCGGAGCGTCGCGGCCTGTCGACGGAGGTCGATTGCGTGCCCGCGTTGAAGGCTTATTGCTCGGGGAAGGCAAAACGATTGCTGGTGGACAGCGGTATCCTGAGTGAACGGGAGTTGAAGGCGCGGTTCGAGATCAAGAACGAGATATACTTGAAGAAGTTGCAGATCGAATCGCGGGTATTGGGTGATTTGGTTTTAAATCACGTGATCCCGACGGCTATTTCGTACCAGAATACGTTGTTGACGAACGTGACCTCTTTGAAGGCCATTTTGCCGGATTACGAGCAGGTGGCTGATGTGCAGATTGACGAGATTCGCACGATTTCCCATCATATCCGGGAGATCCAGAAGATGGTGTCGGACATGACCGAGGCGCGTAAACAAGCTAACACGATCTCCGACGAGGTGAAGCGTGCCGAGGAGTACACGATAAACGTGCGTCCCTACTTGGAAAAAATCCGTTATCACGTGGATAAGTTGGAGTTGCTTGTAGATGATGAGATTTGGCCGTTGCCGAAATACCGGGAATTGCTGTTCTCTCGTTGAGAATGAGTTTATAAGGTTTGTAAAGTTTATAAGGTTCATAAAGTAACTTTACAAACTTTATGAACCTTACAAACTTTATAAACTTATTTCTTCTTTTCCTGTAAATTCAGTACTTTCCCGTCGGGAAGAGTGAGTTTTGCCTCGGTTCCTTTGCCGATGAGGCTTACGTTATCTTTCTCGTAACGGTAACCGGAAGCCATTACTTGTTGCGGTAACTCGTAAGTTTGATCGTCGAGGGTAACCACGGCAAGTTCTTCGTTCGGGTAAAAGGTTACATTTACTTGGTAGAGCATTTTGGTTTTGCCGTCACCTCCTTGAAATACGGCGTTGATGACGCTATTCGGGGTTTCCGTGTAAAGGGTTTGCGCCCGTTGCTCGATAATCCATTGTCCGTTTACTTGGCGTACGTTGTAAGTGTCGTCATCTTCCACGTTCCACGCGTATCCGCCATTCGGGAGGCCGCGTCTGTCAAGGACGGGGTGATTCTCCACGTTCGGGAGGAATACTTCCACTTGTGCGGAGTCAGCCGAGAACACGATAAAAGCGGAAGTCGCAGCTTCCGGATCATTCACCGGATTCATGCGAACGCCCGATTCAAACAAACGGATGCAGTCTTTTTTCACTTCAGACCAAGTGAAGCCGGCAGCAGCGTTGCACCCGTGATTGTCGTTGGCCACGCCTACTTTGGGATCGGCTTTCGTGAATACCAGAGTCATTTTTTTATCCTTGTCGGTGAACTTCAGTTCTCCGTTTTCCACGGAATAAGAGGTCATGGCGGCGAGAGCCTTCACGAATTGATCCTCGAACTTCAAGTCGGGGCAGGCCATCATGGTCATACCTCCCGGTTCCAGTTTGATGGTGTTGCCCTCGGTAGAATACCTCCCGAAGAAACGGTTACACCCGGCGAAACCGTACATGGTATTGGTGTCCGTGAGGATGATGGTTGGAACTCTTTGAGAAAGGGCTACTTTCTCGTTGTTGCTTGTCATTTCTTTCAGTTGCCACTCGTTGGCGGTCAACGCCGCCTTGTTGCCCGTGTTGCTTTTGCATCCCGCGAAGGCGAGAACCGTGGCGATCATCATTAAAATTGTTGTTCTTCTCATGTGTGTGTTATTTTTACGCGAATATACGTAGAGAAAATATAAAAGTTTAGGGATAACGGGAAAAGATTTACCGGATACCAATGCTATTGAAACATTGGTATCCGGTTAAGCGATTCTTTGTTTTGCTCTTTCACACCCCGGGTAGATGGTTATCACATTTTAAGCAATTCTTCGATATGCGTGCGGTCGTTCCATAATTGGGGTATTTTATTTTGTCCGCCGAGTTTGCCTTTTTCTTTTAGCCAGTCGATGAAAAGGTTCGGACGGGCGACGTGAAGAATAAGGCGTTGGAGTGACAGGAGGCGCTTGGCCTCGTAGTCGGAGTTCGCGTGTTGAAGTTCTTTGTCAAGCATGTCGGCGAAAGTTTCCGGGTCGGAGGGAGGGGTTCCGAATTCGATGATCCACTCGTGGGCACCTTTTTTGTTCTCGTTCATGAAGACCGGGGCCGCGGTGAAATGGAGTACGGTGGCTCCGGTTTGTTCGCAAGCTCGGTTTAAAGCCGCGATAGCGTTGTCGATGATTAATTCTTCCCCGAAAGCGTTGATAAACAGCTTTGTGCGTCCGGTGATCTTGAACTTGTAGGGACGAGTGGAGGTGAACTGAACGGTGTCGCCGATCATGTAGCGCCACAGTCCGCCGTTGGTGGAAATGACGATGGCGTAGTTGACTCCGGTTTCTACTTCTTCCAGCAGGAGCGCTTTCGGGCGGGATTTGCCCAGTTCGCTCATGGGTACGAACTCGTAATACACGCCGTAGTCGAGCATGAGTAGCATCGACGGGTCGGAGGGATCGTCTTGTAGTCCGAAAAAGCCCTCTGAGGCGTTGTATGTTTCGAGATATTTCATCTTCGGGTCGGGCAACAGGCGTTTGTACTGTTCCCGGTAGGGGGTGAAATTGATACCGCCGTGTATGAATAGTTCAAGGTTAGGCCATACCTCGTGGAGGTTGTCTTTGCCCGTGCGTTCGAGAATACGGTTGATGAGCGTGAGAAACCACGAGGGTACGCCCGCCAGACTGCGCACGTCTTCCTTGATGGTGGTTTCGCATATCTTTTCTATTTTCTCTTCCCAGTCGCCCATGAGCATGATGGATTGGTCGGGTGTCTTCATCATGTTTGCCCAGAAAGGCGTGTTCGAGATCAGGATGGCGGAGAGATCTCCGTAGCGGCAGTTGTTGTTTGTTTTGGAAATCTCACTGCTGCCGCCGAGAGCGAGAGTCTTCCCGTTGAATGCTTGAGCGTCGGGATAGAGGTTGTTGAAGATGGCTATCACGTCTTTGCCGCCCCGGAAGTGACATTCTTCCAGTGAAGTTTTACTCACGGGTATGAATTTGCTTTTGGCGGCGGTCGTCCCGGACGATTTGGCAAACCACGTGATGGGTTCCGGCCACAAGAGGTTTTGTTCCCCGTTCATCAGACGCTCGGAATAGGGAGCCAGTTCCTCGTAATGGATGATGGGTAACCGTTCCCGGTATTGTTCGGCAGTGAGGATGGAGGCAAAATCGTACTTCTGCCCGTATTCGGTGGTCGCGGCAGTGCGGAGTAATTCATCCAGCGTGTCACGTTGCACCTGCACGGGATTCGTTTTGAAGTACTCTATTTGCGTCAGTCGCTTGGACGAGAACATGGATATGATGGAGTTGATGATTGGCATATTGTAGATTTTAGATTTCTTGATTTATGATTTTGGATTAGATAATACCTTCCAGTTGATGAATGCTGTTTTTAATCGTAAATCGTAATTCATAAATCTTAAATATTAAAGTCTAGGGTTAGCTGGGGATCAAGCAGGGTGAAGCTGCGACGATGAAACGGGGTGATACCGTGTGTCGCGATGCCTTCCCGGTGTTTCTTGGTGGGGTAGCCCTTGTTACTTGCCCAGTCGTACACGGGGTAGCGTTCGTGCAATTGTTGCATGTACTCGTCCCGGTGAGTCTTCGCAAGTATCGAGGCGGCAGCGATTGCCATGTATTTGCCGTCACCTTTGATTATGCAATGATGTTCGATGCCCCCGTAAGGTTTGAAACGGTTGCCGTCCACGAGAATGTGCTGGGGGGTGACGCTCAATTGAGCCAATGCCCGGTGCATTCCCTCGATAGACGCGTTGAGGATGTTTATTTTGTCTATTTCCTCGTTGTCCACGGCGGCGACTGCCCACGCGAGAGCTTCCCGCTCGATGATTATTCTTAATTCGTTCCGTTTTTTTTCGGAGAGTTGTTTCGAGTCATTGAGCATTTCGTTGGAAAAGTTTTCCGGCAGAATGACTGCCGCGGCGAAGACGGGACCCGCCAGACAACCTCTTCCAGCCTCGTCACAACCGGCTTCTATTTTGTCCGAATAGTATTTTAATGTCAGCATACAGTAATCTAAAAGTTTAAGGCTACAAGTAGCGTTCGGGCAAATATACAAATAAAGTTCATAAGTCGGTTTATAAAGTTGAGCTTTCGGCTCCTAAAGTTTATAAAGTTCATAAAGTAACGGGCATCCTTCGGATAAGGTTTGCTGGCAGCTATGCTGCCGTGGACAAAGCGCCCGCTAGGGTCCATAAACCTTATGAACTTTATAGACTTTACAAACTTTTAACAAACAGGGCGAAAAGCGTTTTGACGCATTCGCCCTATTGCAAATGACAATTTGCAAACTTTTCCTATATTCGCGGGTAAATAAGGTTAAATCAGGAAAGATGTTCACGAAAGAGGAAGCGAAAGAGATTCGGGTGAAATTCTGGGAAGGCTTCAAGCGTTATTGCAAGCGGAAGCATATTTACCGGAAGTGGGTACTGACGGGGGTGAAAATCCCGTCGGTGCAACTGAAGTTTTATGTCGATCGGGAAAAGGCTTTGGTGTTGTTTCAGATTGACCACAGGAACGAGTTGCGTCGGTTCGAGGTGTACGAGTGTATATTGTCATATCAAACTCTGTTTCGGGCGGAATGCGGCGAAGAGTTGAAATGGGAAGAGGAGTACACCGGAATCGAGGGACAGAAGGTGAGTGCTATTTATTTCGAGTTGCCGGGGGTGAATCTTTACCGGACGGAAGATCACGAACGGATATACGCTTTCTTCGCGGAGAAGATGCCCTTGTTGGAAGATCTTTATTACGAGTACCGGGATTTGATTAACGAGAGGTTGAAGGATTCGAGATTTTAGATTTACGATTGAAGGATTTAAGAAATAATATGACAATGAAAATCAACAAGAGTGGGGCGGTGCTTTCCCGTATAGTACAGTTGGGCGAGACGCTGAAAGAGCTTTCCCGGAAGAACGGGAAGGAGTATTTACCGTTGAACAGGGGTGTGAATCAAGTGGTAAATATCGACTTGACGGAAGTCGTGAAAGGTATTGATTTCAATTCGCCGGAAATACAGGTGTACCCGCATGGTGCCGGACGACCGGAGTTGCGGGCAGCGATAAACGATGAGTTTTTCATGGGGAAGTCTTCCCCGGATAATATATTGATTACGGCGGGCGGAATGCATGCGCTCGATCTGGTGGCGCAGACGGTAAATATCGGACGGTTGTATCTGCCGACTTATTACTGGGGGTGTTATTTCAAGATGTTGAAGATTCGCGGTATCGAGAGTGTGGGGTATGATAATCAGTCCGATTTGACGGGAATGATTGACGAGTTACGGGGAAATGCCGTGTTGATCAGTGATCCGAGTAATCCGCTTGGCGATAAGCACGACGACGGGGAGCAATTGGCTATTATCAGCGCGTTGAACGATGCAGGGGTGGTTGTGTTTCACGATTGCCCGTACCGCCGTCTGTACATGGATGCTACCGATGATTATTATACGAGGTTGATAAACATGGAGAACGTGATTATCACGGAGAGTTTCAGCAAGTCCGTGGGGTTAAGCGGGCAGCGGTTGGGTTTCGTACATACTTGCAACAAGGAGTTACACGACGAATTGGAAGTGCGCGTGATGTATAACACGAACGGGATTAACGGTTTCGCTCAGGAACTGGTGTTGCGTTTGTTGACAACACCGGAGGGACGTGCCGCCGTGACGGCTTTCAAGGAGCGCACGACGCGTGATATTGCCTTGAATATCGATTATTTGCGGGAGCGGGGTTTTCTTGCCGAAGAATTTTATCATGGAACAAGCCCACGAGGTATTTTCGTTATCGTGAATCGTGGTGAACAGGAGTTAATGGATCATTACATCGGGGCGGTGGGACTTGATTTCTTCACGAAGACAAAACAGGAGTACGCGAAAGGCTTTGCCCGGATTTGCGTGTCCGTGCCGCACGAGAAGCTCGTGAAGTACTTTAATGAAATTCAGTGATGCCAGCCGCACGGGGTGGTAATTTGCGTGTACGCCCCGTGCGGCTGGAATCACTGAATCGTCAATCATAAATCACTAAATCAATTCAGTCTTCTTTCGTCAGCGTGAACTCCTTGTCGGCAAAGAGTTCCGCAAGTCCCGATATCTGTTTCAAACGTAGAAGTTCATCTTTATCCATACCGATGTTGCGGAGAATCCAGCTGTCGGACATGCCGGCTTTCGTGAGTTCTGTCACGATTTCGGTCATCAGTTCTATGCTGTGGGTGCCGCGGGCGCGATTGTGGCGGATGGTCGATGCCATACGGTTGGAAATATCCTTGTCGATAACCACGACGGGGAGCATACCGTGTTCGCGCTCGTAGATGCGTTGCGAGGTTTTCATGACCTTGTAGCGATGGTAGCCGTCCACCAGCTCGTAGATGTCTTTTTCCGGGATGTAATAGCATACAACGGGCATAGTATAGCCATCTTCCCAGATGGAGAGTTCCAACAGGCTCATTTCCGGCGGGGCAACTACGTTCGGGTTGTACGAGTTGGCGACGACTTTGTCGATGGGTACGGGTATTACCTTGTAAACGGGGCTGTTAAAGTTTTCCATAGCTGTCCATTAATGCTTTATATTTATTCATGACGCGTTTGCGACGGTCGTTCTCGGTTTTATTCATGGCGAATCCCATGTACTTGCAGGCGTGGTCGTTCTTCAAGATACAGATGCACATCCTTTTGAACGTGGGAAGTTCTTTGAACTCGGGGATATTCACGTCATCTTGATATTCCATGCGCACGGGTTTCTTGTCGGTCTTGTAGTTCGTGCTTTCGGCGACCGTGATGGGGATATCCATCCGACGTAATTTGGCGATGGTTTCTTCTGCAAGGCATCCTCCCTTCTTGCGCCAGAATTCCATGCTCGTGGAGAGTTTGTTCAAGTAATTCTGGCGGGTCTCTTCCGGCAGGGTACAGAGCAGGAATTTCATGTATTCAGCCCATGTCATGCCTTCGGGGAGGGTGATGGATTGCCATCCCATGGCGGTGGTGCCGCCGTATATGCCGGTGAAATTCACCCCGTTCACGCGGCTGACCATTTTGCCCCACGTGTCGGGATCGATTGCCCGGTAGAGTTTCAAGCTGGGTAATGCCTGCGAGATGAACGGGCTTGCCACGCGCTGGCGTTCGAGCGGAACCCCGGCTTGGTAGTATAAGTCGTAAAGGTGGTTGTAGTCCCAGCCGTGCTTGCCGTTCGCCGTCCATATATCCGTGGTTTGCCAGTCGAATATGGGGTAAGCATTGTAAATGCCTTTACTGATCCGGTGAGTCCATTTCAAGTGCTTGTAACTGTGGTAATTTCTAGCTCCATGTATTGCCTGCCAACGGTGGTAGCTTTCCTGCGTGCGGATACCGATCAGACAACAAACGCGCTCGACTCCTTTTTGTCGATATATCCATTCCGCGAATTTGTTCTGGTAGTCATAATCCCACATGTCTTCCGTGTAGAAATCAAAGTCTTCTTTCCGGTAACAGTTTTGTGGCATTTCCCTCACCCAAAGGTGTCGTAAATCATCTTCCCACGGGCGCCAGAAACGCTGGTGCATGGAGGTACAGGTGGATACCTTGAAGGGAATGCATACCCGGTAAACTTCCAGTAAATCGGGATTGTCAGCCAAAGCCCGGTCCACGTAACGAATGGTTTCTTGGTATTGTACCTCGTAGTCCATGTGAAACACCCCGAGTTTTCGCTTCAACCTGTGTTGACGGATATAATCGATACACAGGTTTAATAGAACTCCGCTATCCTTCCCACCGGAGAAGGAAACGTAGACATAATCGAAGTCGGAGAATATCCGCTCCAATCGTGCCTGTACCGCGTCATATACACTTCTGGCTTTTCTCATTTCGGTTCGTGTATCATCTTTACATACAGTTTCCATTCTTTCTTGACTGTAAATCCACACGCGCGGAACGTATCCGCGTGGGGAGTGTGGGAAATCACGTACAAGGGTTTTTCCCCGGAAAATTCGTCGATCGCTTTCCGGGCAAACATGGATAACAACGTGGTATTTTCACCGGACACGTAATAGTTGTCGATGCATACGCACGAGTCTTTCACTTCGACGGGCATAAAGCCGCGTACTTTTTCCTCTTCCAATGCCACGAACCACACGTGGTGGTCGGAGGTTTTGAAAGGATAATTGTTGTTCTGGCGGAGCACGGGAGGGCTCATCACCAGTGGAGCCACGAGTTGATACAACCGGGTTGACGTTCCATGTAATTTTTCTATATTCATTGCCGAACTCTTTCTGGCAAATTTAATAAAGATTGGCAATGATTCAAAATGATGGTAAAAAAACCTTTCAATGAAATATTTACCGGGTATTTGACGAGTGCCGGAGAGGTCTGGGTGTGTGCGGTATTCTTTTTTGAAAGTGAATTTGACTTCTTCTATGCTGTGCGGCTATGTATTCATTTGTTTTAAAGGTAAAATAATAGTGTCCGTTTTCAGCGTAAATTTGTTCATTTTGATAAGGTGTGAAATATCTCGTATCTTTATATACATGCTCCATAATATTCGTGAAAATAAAATTCACCGACCGTGAATGATGCCTGTGGTTTTCCAAGTTGCGTGATAAAAAATAAACCGGGAAGTTATTGTGTTGTGCAATAAACTTCCCGATCGGTGTATAGTTCAAATTAAAGTATCCTTAAAAATGGTGGAAGACCCTAGCAATCTTCCACCGCACTCTCTGTCTTTGCTTTACACCAACTCAGCATCACGCCGATTTTTGAAAATTCTAGTTTGTCTGAAAGTGGATATTCATTTCACTTCATGCTTTTAACAGTTTGAGTCAAAACTATGACATATCCCAAAAGTAACGGGAATAAGCGGCAATTTCCGTGTAAAGTCAATGTAACAAAGAACGCTCTTTTGACGAAATAGCGTCAATATTGGATAACAAAGAAATAAATAATTTTTGTTATTCGCAACAATAAGCATATAAAATTGTCAATATTCGGCATTTTTTTTAGCGAGGGGTATTATTTATCTTAACGTGTAATTGTGGTGGTTGATAGTTTAATATTTGATATATCGGTATTTAGGTGAAATTGGAAGTGTCCGTTTATTGGTTGTGTTACACGAGTATATTTGATAATATTAAGAATTTTCGTTGAATAGTTTGGTGTAATATTGGACTATTATATTTGTTTTTAATATTGCCGGCTTTATTGATACCGTAATTCTTGATAGCCGGTATTGTAATTTTACATTCCATGTGCTGGAATCTGTATTTTAAATTTTAAGATAAGATTCGTCTTTAGAGAGGGAAAGTTCGTGATCGGGTGGAATTTATTATAACTAAATTATTTGCCCTACGTTTATATGAGGTATTCTAACTAAACTAAATACGATATATGGCAGATGCAGTAGGAGTCTCCAAGAAAGGAGAGAAGAAGAAAATTATATTCTTGATTATTTTTATTATCGTGGCCATTGTTGCTGTTGTTCTATGGTGGCTGAATTACAGGAAGTATATTAGCACGGATGACGCGAATCTCGACACGTACCGGATCGGTGTTTCGTCACAGGTGATGGGGCAGGTGACCCGCTTGTACGTGATGGAGGGGGATTCCGTGCGGCAAGGAGATCTGCTGCTGACTCTTGACGATAGCATTGCTTTGACTCGCGTAAGTCAAGCAGAAGCGCAAAGAGAACAGCAATTGGCTCAACTTGCCTCACGGCGGGTGAGCCTCGTGACGGCTCGTAAAGAGTTGAATATTGCCCGGTTGACCGAACAGTTGAACCTCGAGAATTATCAACGGGCGAAGGCGCAGTACGAGCGTAACGTGATTCCGCTCGAGAAATATCAAGACGTGGAACAGGCATGGAAAGCTTCGAAATTGCAGACAGAGATAGCTCGTGACCGTTTCCCCGCGGTCGAGGCGGAATTGAAAGCCGCGGAGGCGGCGATACGTGCCGTGGAGGCGACGATTGCCTCGGCACGCGCGGAGTTGGGATACTATCGGGTGGTGGCTCCCGCTGACGGAATCGTCGGCAAGAGGTGGGTGTTGCCGGGGGATATGCTCGAGGCGGGACAGACGGCGTTTACCTTGAACCGGGGAACGGATATCTGGGTGGCGGTTTATCTTGAAGAGACGAAGTTTAAAGAGATATACTTGGGACAAAAAGCCCAATTCACGCTGGACGCTTACGACAAACTGACTTTCGAGGGGCGGGTGTATTATATCGGGGATAACACGGCGTCGGAGTTCGCTCTCGTGCCGCCGAATAACGCTTCCGGTAATTTCACGAAAGTGACGCAGCGTATTCCTCTGAAGATTTCTATTGACAAGGTGGAGGGGGACGACGGGCAGAAAGCCCGGGTCAAACTGGTATCGGGAATGTCGGCAACCGTTAAAATCGTGAAGGAATGAGCGAAACTGCTGTTGCCGGGGGAGGAAGTTATAAATGGCTCGTGTTGCTTAACGTGATGCTTACCACCTTTATGGCGGTACTCGATTCGACGGTGGTCAACACGGGACTGCCCGTGATTATGGGTACGCTCGGGGCTTCGATGAATAGTGCCGAGTGGATTCTCACGGGGTATATGCTCTCCATGGCAACGATACTTCCGGCGGCGGGGTGGTTGTCTGACCGTTTCGGGTACAAGCGCATCTTTGTTTTCTCGTTGGTGGTCTTTACCGTCGGTTCGTTCATGTGCGGGAATTCCACGGCTATCGGGGAACTCGTGTTCTGGCGTATTATCCAAGGCGTGGGAGGCGGGTTGCTGATGCCCGTGGGGATGGCGGTCGTGACGACCGTTTTTCCCGTTGAGCAACGGGGGATGGCACTCGGTTTTTGGGCGATAGCTTCGGCGGCGTCCGTTTCGTTCGGGCCGCTTATCGGGGGATATCTTGTGGATAACCTGAACTGGAATTATATCTTTTTCGTGAATATACCTATCGGGATATTCAGTATTATATACACGCTGATCGTGCAACGGGAGTACAAGACGGGAGTGAGCAAAAAATTTGATATTCCCGGGTTTATCACTTCGGCGATCTTTCTGCCGGTATTCCTGTACGGGTTGTCGGAGGTGACGTCGAGCACGAACACGAAAGGGTGGTCCAGTCCCCTCGTGTTGGGGTGTATGTGGGTGGCGGTCGTGAGTTTCGTGTTGTTTCTTTACACGGAACTGACCGTGAAGAATCCCATGATTAACTTGAAGATATTCAAGGATCATAATTTCTCGTTGGCGAACTTGATCGTGTTTATTTTCGGTATCGGGATGTTTGGGAGTACTTTCTTGATACCCTTGTACATGCAGGATTCACTGGGGTATTCGGCTTACCAGACCGGGTTATTCTTTTTGCCCGTGGGATTCCTGCAGGCGGTGGCGTCGCCCATGGCGGGAAATATGACGCGGTGGGTGAATCCCAAGATTGTGATTATGACCGGGCTGATACTCCTGTGTAGCAGTTTCTACATGAACTACTCGTTTTCCTTTCTCACGGACAAATGGTATATTATGGTGAGTCTTTATTTGCGGGGTGTTGGGTTGGGTATCCTCTATCCCCCTTTGCTGAACGTGTCATTCCGGCAAATCGGTAACCGGCAGATGGCACAGGCATCGAGTGTCACGAATATCGTGCGGCAAATCGGGGGAAGTTTCGGCGTGGCGATGTTCAGTCACTTGTTGACTCAACGACAGACTTATCACACGGAACGCTATCACGAGGCGATAGCTTACACGGGGCAGACCTATTCGAATACGGTTGACGGGTTAGCCCGTTTCTTTGCCTCTAACGGGGGATTGGGACATTCCGAGTCGGTCAGTTATGCGAAAGAATATATTCTCGAACACGTGGATATGGAGGCGTATATCAGCGGGATCAACGATGTATTCTACGTGGCATTCGTGATCACGATACTTGCGATTATTCCCATGTTCTTTTTGAAAACAAAATGAATGATTATATGAGACGTATATTATCTGTTATTGTAATGTTGTCGGCTGTTTTTCAGGCAGGTGCTAAAAACGGTTACCAGCCCCATCTTGACCGCTTGAAGATGAATTATACCGCAGGTGTTACTTTGCGCATTCCCATTTACGATGGCGGTAACCGCCGGAGTGAAAAAATCATCGGTCAGTCCCGCACGGCTCAAGCCGATGCGGCTATCCGTTTGTTGGAAAAACAAGTGGAAAACGAGATAGTCGCCTGTTATAACGACCTTCATTCCTGCAGAACGAAAATAGAATTGCTTGCACTCCAAGTAAAGGTGGCGGAGGAAGCCTATCGCCAAGCGGAAGTGAACTATCGGGAAGGTGCGATCACGAATCTCGAATTGCTAACCAGTTCTACCAATGTCACGAATACCAAACTGCAATTGGAACAGGAAAAAATCAATTACACGCTCATGTACTATCAGTTGATGGTGGCTATCGGGAGGACGATAATCTATCCATAATCCAGAATAATACCGTCTGGTATGCCTTGTCCTGTTCGGACATGAGCGCGTTTATTTTTAAGTCTGTATTTTTTTGCAGTTCGTTGTACGGGACTAAGTCAAAGAAATTTCTGCTAATATCTTCACTCATTTTTTGTATTAGCAGTGGAAGGATGATGTCACCCATTTTTATCAAGGTTTTATATTCTTCAACTTCTTTGGAAGCATCAGAGCGGCTGCTTAATTTTACTCTGTGATTTGTATCGCAAGCATGTTTCCAGTCTTTATATCGTTTTTCAAAACGTTGACGAGTGGAGTCCGGGATTTCAGAAACCGCTTTCTCTATAACTTTTTTGTCCTTGGCGGTAAATGTCCATTTGTTTTCACCAAAAGTTAATAGAGAAAGTAAAACCAGAATAGATGTAATAGCTGTTTTCATAGTTGTATGTTTTTCTTATACGTTAAAGCAGTTGAACGAGTAAACCGTTTTATGACGATACACCTCGCCCGGCTTGAGTAATGTCGCGGGGAACGAGGGATGATGAGGACTGTCGGGGAACATTTGTGTTTCTAGGGCAATGCCCGAATAAGCCCCGTAATGTTTACCGTTTTTACCGTTTGGCACGTTGATGTGTTTGCCGGTATATACTTGCAGTCCGGGGTAGTCGGATAGAATGGTGAGCGAGATCCCGTTCTTCGGGTGGGACAATTCAGCCATGAGTTGCGGTACACCGAGGTCCCCGTACACGTAGCAATCGTCCAACCCGTCTTCCTGTAAGGCAAGGAAAAGCGGTTTGTTGAAATTGAAAGCGTACTTGTTTTCTGCAGGGAGGATA
This sequence comes from Butyricimonas hominis, assembly GCF_014287455.1. Lineage (NCBI taxonomy): Bacteria > Pseudomonadati > Bacteroidota > Bacteroidia > Bacteroidales > Odoribacteraceae > Butyricimonas > Butyricimonas hominis. The sequence goes on along the minus strand of NZ_JACOOH010000007.1, from coordinate 132,996 downwards.
TTGCCCGTGGGAATCAAATCGGGAGTTGTTTCGAGATAGCGTTGGGAATACAGGTGCAACTCGTGATTTCCTATATTCTCGTCATCCGGTTTGAGGTTGAAGTAAGGATGTTGCGTGAGGTTCACGTGGGTGGCTTTGTCGCAGGTTGCCTCGTGAATGACCCGAAACACGTTTTGTTCTATCGAGTACCGTACGGTGACATCCAATGTCCCGGGAAAACCGCCCTCTCCGTCTTGATCGGTAAGGCGAAGGATCAAGTGTTCGTCATCCGGTTGCTCGACATCCCAAATTCGCTTGTCAAATCCTGCCGAACCGCTATGCAGGCAATTCCCGTTGTCGTTTTTATCTAAAGAGAATGTTTGCCCGTTTATTTCAAAAGCGGCATCTTTTATCCGGTTACCGTAGCGTCCGATAAGTGCGCCGAAATACGGGTAATTATTCAGGTATGCGGGCTCGGCGTATTGTTCGACAGTATCGAACCCGAGTACGACGTCCGTCTGCTTCCATTTGCAATCACGGACAAATAGATTTTTGATGATTCCGCCGAGGTTACAGACATGAATCTCAAGGCACTCGTTTTTCAAGATATATTCTTTCAGTTTCATGGTTCGTGATTTTTATCGAGTCATAAAAGTAAGCAATAGACGACGATTTTCATTCATGTACTGTCAAAATTTTAAAGAAAATACTTTAACTTTGTAAACAATGGTCGTGCAAAAGCTGTCAAAGCTCTTGTTACGTGTCGTTTTAAACTCTAAATTTTAAATTCTACACCATGGATACAAGCGTGTTGGAACAGGGATTTCAAGAGATATACGGGGGAAAGGCGGAACATCTTTATTTTGCCCCCGGACGGGTGAATCTGATCGGAGAACATATTGATTATAACGGGGGACGGGTGTTCCCTTGTGCCTTGAGTTTCGGGACTTATTTATCGGTTGCCCGTCGGGGTGATCGTAAAAGCGGTTTTGCCAGTATGAATCTGCCGTATCAGGGCGTGCTGGATGAAAGTGCTTTCACGGGTAAACCGAACGAGTGGGTGAAATATCCCTTGGGCGTCATGAAAGAATTTGCGAACCGGGGATTCAACCCGTGGGGTTTCGATATATTGTATTTCGGGGATATTCCCGGTGGTGCGGGGCTCTCTTCTTCCGCCTCGATGGAGGTGGTGACGGCGTATATGCTGAATGATCTGCTGGGAGCGAATTTAGACACGGTCGAGCTGGTAAAAATGTCCCAGCACGCGGAAAACGATTTCGTGGGGATGAATTGCGGGATTATGGACCAGTTTGCCGTGGGAATGGGAAAGAAGGAACATGCCATCGCACTGGATTGTGCCACGTTGGATTACGATTTGATACCCTTGAATATTAACGGCTACAAATTGGTGATCACCAACTCGAACAAGAATCACGATTTGGTGACTTCCAAATATAACGAACGGAGAAGCGAGTGCGAACAAGCGTTGGCGGCTATCAACCGGGAAGTGAAAACCGCTCACCTTTGCGATCTCAGTCCCGTGACATTCAAGAAACTGGCGTATCTTATGCCGAACGATACGGTGTATAGAAGGGCTCGTCACGCCGTGACGGAAAACGAACGGGTAAACGAGGCGATCGAGGTGCTCCAAAAAGGTGATCTGACTGGCTTCGGGCAATTGATGAACGACTCGCATCGTTCGTTGAAAGAGGATTACGAGGTCACCGGCAGGGAGATGGATACTCTGGCGGAAGAGGGGCAGAAACTGCCCGGTGTGTTGGGTTCCCGTATCACGGGCGGCGGTTTCGGCGGTTGCACGGTGAGCCTTGTGCAAGAGGATAACGTGCAGGATTTTATCGAGAGGCTTGCCGGGATTTACCATGACAAGATCGGTTTGAATGCCGAGTTCTACGTGGCGGATATCGGCGACGGGGTGCGGAAAGTTTACTAAAGTACAAACCTAAATAATTGGAAAGATGTTGAACACGAATTTTGAATTCTGGGATTATCTCATTTTCGGGCTATATGCCGTTATGATTATTGCCGTGGGTTTGTGGGTTTCGAGGGGAAAGAAAGGCGTACAAAAGACAACGGAGGATTATTTCCTCGCTAGTAAATCATTGCCATGGTGGGCTATCGGGGCTTCTCTGATAGCGGCTAATATCTCTGCCGAGCAGTTTATCGGGATGTCCGGTTCGGGCTTTGCCGTGGGGTTGGCTATTGCTTCCTACGAGTTTATGGCCGCCTTGACGTTGATTATCGTGGGTAAGTTTTTCCTGCCTGTTTTTATCAAGCAAGGGTTATACACCATCCCGGAGTTCGTGGAGAAGCGTTTTTCCAAGAATTTGAAAACGATACTTGCCGTTTTTTGGATTGCTTTGTTTGTTTTCGTCAACTTGACATCCGTGCTTTTTCTCGGGGCAAAAGCGATAGACACGATTATCGGTACGGGCAACGGGGACTTGTTTATCCCTTCCATCGTGTGCCTTGCTTTCGTGGCGGCCGCTTATTCCATATACGGGGGACTGTCGGCAGTGGCTTGGACGGATGTGATTCAAGTCGCTTTATTGATTATCGGCGGTGTGATTACAACTTTGATTGCCTTGGATAACGTGTTGCCCGGCGGTGGAGTGGTGGAAGGCTTCAAGCACGTGGTGGATACGGCAGAGGACAAGTTTCACATGATTATTTCCAAGGATAACCCGGAATTTAAGAACTTGCCCGGAATCGCCGTTCTGGTAGGAGGTCTGTGGGTAGCGAATTTGTATTACTGGGGGTTCAATCAATATATCATCCAGCGTACACTGGCGGCGAAGTCATTAAAGGAAGCCCAGAGGGGAATTGCTTTCGCGGCATTCTTGAAATTGATCGTTCCGTTGATAGTGGTTGTTCCGGGCATCGTGGCTTTCGTGATGTACACGGAGACAAAAGATCCCTCGGTAACGGCGATGTTCGAGATGACGGGTGGTAATGACAAGGCTTACCCGTGGCTGATCGGAACTTTCGTTCCCACGGGATTAAAAGGATTGGTTCTTGCGGCTTTGGCGGCGGCGATCGTGTCTTCGTTGGCTTCCATGTTAAATTCCACGTCTACCATTTTCACGATGGATATTTATAAACCTTACATAAATCGCGGTGCTTCCCACAAGAAGTTGGTAAACGTGGGACGGTTAACTGCTGCTGCGGCTTTGATTATAGCCGGTTTTATCGCTCCTTTGATGGCGAATTTCGATCAGATGTTTGTGTATATTCAAGAGTACACGGGATTGGTGAGCCCCGGTATTTTGGCAGTGTTCCTGATGGGATTGTTCTGGAAGAAAACGACCAACCGGGGAGCCATTATCGGGGTGCTGGTTTCTATCCCGGTAGCGTTGTTGCTGAAATTCTTGCCGATACAAATGCCATTCCTCGATCAGATGATGTACACCTTCCTGTTGACGATGGTAACAATCGGTATGGTTAGTCTGGCAACCTGTGAAACCGACGATGACCCGAAAGGCTTGGTGTTGACTTCCGAGTTATTCAAAACAGATAAAGTATTTAATATCTGTGCCTATATTATCTGTATTCTTTTGGCGGTGATATATACGTTGTGCTGGTAGGAGAGAATTAAAAAGCCCCGCCGGAGCGGGGCTTTGTTTTTATAGTTGGTTTACAACTTCAACGTTGTCCATTCCCATTTGAATAGCCTCGATGTTCATCGGGATCATCTTGTGGTGACGGGCGGGCAATGATTTTGCTAACCCTTTTTCCACGTTATCCAATTTCACGATCGGTTTTACTTTCAAGAAGCCACCGAGAACGATCATGTTGAATACTTTCGGGTTACCTTTTTCAGCCGCGATGGCTGTTCCCTCGATTTTGTAGATGTTGATATCTTTTCTCGTGGGATTGTGGGTAATACCGTTCGGGTCGTAGATCAAGACACCACCGGGTTTTACCATGCTCTCAAACTTATCCATTGATTGTTGGTTAAGAATGATGGCAGTATCATATTTGGTTAAGATCGGGGAGCTGATGCGCTCGTCACTCAGGATGACGGTTACGTTGGCAGTACCACCGCGCATTTCAGGACCGTAAGACGGCATCCATGCCACCTCTTGATCTTGCATAATTCCGGAGTAAGCGAGAATTTTTCCCATGGAAAGAACTCCTTGCCCACCGAATCCTGCTATAATGATTTCTTCTGTCATAATTAGTAAATTGAAAATTGAAAATTGAAAATTGAAAATGATTATTGACAATCTTCAAGTTTCTTGTTATTGTTTTAATTCGTCTAATTTGTAAACTGCGATTGAAAATTGAAAGTTGAAGGATATTCATTTTCAATTTTCAATTCTGCATTTTCAATTATCTTTGATGTCTCCTAACTGGTATTTCGGGAACATGTTGTCAACCATCCACTTGTTGGCGTCAACCGGGGTCATTTTCCAACCGGAGTTACAAGTACCGACGATTTCCACGAAAGAAGTACCTTTTTCTTTCCGGGTATTCTCGAATGCCTTGCGGATAGCGGCTTTTGCTTTGCGCACGTTAGCCGGGGTATGTACCGACTGACGGGTTACATAGCAAGTTCCGTCCAATTGAGCGAGTAATTCGGTCAATTTCATCGGGAATCCGTTCAACTTGGCGTCACGTCCGTAAGGAGTGGTAGCGGTAACCTGTCCCAGAAGGGTGGTCGGTGCCATTTGTCCCCCGGTCATACCGTAGATAGCGTTGTTGATAAAGATCACCACGATGTTTTCGCCACGGTTGCAAGCGTGCATGATTTCCCCGCATCCGATAGATGCCAAGTCACCGTCACCTTGGTACGTGAACACGTAACGATCCGGGTGAATGCGGCTGATTCCGGTAGCAACGGCAGGTGCGCGACCGTGAGCTGCTTCCGCCCAGTCAATGTCCAAATAATTGTAAGCGAGCACGGAACATCCTACCGGAGATACACCGATGGTCTTGTCCTGAATACCCATTTCTTCGATCACTTCCGCCAAGATTTTGTGAACCACGCCATGGGAACATCCCGGGCAGTAGTGCATCACGTTGTCGGTAAGCACGGGAGTTTTCTTGTAAACAATATTCTCCTCTTTTATTATATCTTTTAATTCTACTGACATAGCTTATGCTCCTATAATTTGTTTTTCAAGTGCTTCAACGATCTCTTCCGGTGTCGGGATCACACCCCCGAAACGTCCGTAGTGTTCTACCGGGATGTCATGGTTTGCCACGTTCAATCGAACGTCTTCAATCATTTGTCCGGCACTCATCTCTACAGTCAAGATACCTTTAACTTGTTTTGACAGGCGAGCCACTTCTTTCTTCGGGAAAGGATAAAGCGTGATCGGGCGAAGGATACCCACTTTGATTCCTTTTTCACGACACAGTTGTACGGCCTTTTGGCAAATACGGGAAGCTGATCCGTAAGCCACGAGCAGGTAGTCTGCATCCTCGCATTGGATCTCCTCGAAGCGAACGTCGTTCTCTTCCATTTCCTTGTATTTAGCCTGAAGTTTGTGGTTGAACTTTTCTTGTTTGTAAGAGTCAAGTTCAAGAGAAGTAACCGTGTTGTGGTAACGATGCGGTTTCTTTCCGGTCAATGCCCAACTGTCGGACATTTTTTCAATCTCTTCCTCTGTCCAGCGGGCTTTGGGTTCGCTCAATTGGACTTTTTCCATCATCTGTCCGATAACACCGTCGGCAAGGATCATGGCGGGATTGCGATATTTGAAAGCGAGGTCAAATCCAAGACCCACGAAATCATTCATTTCTTGCACGGAAGCGGGAGCAAGCACGATCAAGTGATAGTCACCATGACCACCACCTTTGGTTGCTTGGAAATAGTCACTCTGTGCCGGTTGGATGGTTCCCAATCCTGGGCCTCCGCGTACAACGTTCACGACCAGACACGGTAACTCGGCTCCTGCCAAGTACGTGAGTGCTTCTTGCATCAGCGACATACCGGGGCTGGATGAAGATGTCATAGCTTTTTTACCGCAAGCGGCGGCACCGTATACCATGTTGATGGAGGCCAATTCACTCTCGGCCTGCAACACGACCATTCCTGTTTCCTCCCACGGTTTGCGTAACATGAGAGTCTCCATGACTTCGGATTGCGGGGTAATAGGATAACCGTAGTATGCGTCACATCCGCAACGGATTGCGGCCTCGGCTATTACCTCATTCCCTTTCATTAATTTTACTTCTGCCATTTTTGGTAGTTTTTATTCTTATTCTACATTCATTTTGTAAACGGTAATTACCGAGTCAGGGCATACCAGCGCACAGCTGGCACATCCAATACATGCTTCCGGATTTACCATCTCGGAGTAGTTGTATCCTTTACCGTTTACCTCTTTTGCCAAAGCAAGAGTTTTGGTAGGACACGCGACCACGCAAAGGTTGCATCCTTTACATTTTTCTTTGTCAACGACGACAGCGCCTCTAAATTTTGCCATAATTGAATAATAGGTTATGATTTATAAATAAATTCTCTATTTCTCTTCTAGTTTGTAACGCATTTACGGGATAAAATTACAAACTTAAATTGAATCTTGAAATAGTTTATTGCCATTTTAACATTGTTTTGCTTTTATCCCGAAATTGTTTTCTTGCAAGGCTTGAATCAATTGAAAATTGAAAGTTGAAAATTCAATTCTCCATTTTCAATTATTTGTGGTCCGCGGCGAAACGTTTCAACCGGTCTTCTAGGTCGGGCATGCGTTCGAGTCCCGTTTGGGATACGCAAGCGCGCAAACCTTGTTTTTTGGAGCCGGTATCCCGCAACGGAATCGCGGATATGCCATAATACAGGATTGCTTTTGCCAACTCGCCACCGGAGAATCCCGGGTAAATCAGCGTGAAGTAGAATCCGTCGGCAATCGGTTCCTCCAGATCCCGATCGTACACGATCTCGAAACCGTATTTGGTAAAGAGTGTTTTCATGGCGTTAGCCCGCTCGGCGTATTCCCGTACCCCGTCGAGGATGTTGATACGCCCCTCGTTGGCAGCCTTCAGAATTGCAGCCATAGCGTACTGGCAGGAGTGGGTGGTTCCGGATGACAGGGTATAGATGATACGGTTTACAATCGTGTACCCGAGTGTACCCATTCCCCCGAAACGGTCGTGCAGGTTGTCGTACTTGCGGTTGTAAAGGGCGTCGGAAATACACATGATACCCAGACGTTGTCCCGCGTAGCTAAATAATTTCGAACCGGAGATCATCACGATATAGTTGTCCGTGTATTTGCCGACTGTGGCTTGGAACGGGGCCTTGCCCGGTACGGAAAGATCACGGCGGAAGTCCATGGCGAAGTAAGCGAGGTCTTCCAGCACGATCACGTCATACTTGGTGGCGAGTTCCCCGATAATTTTCAACTCTTCGTCCGTGAAGCAAATCCACGCCGGGTTGTTCGGGTTGCTGTACAGGATGGCGGAAATATTTCCCTTGGAGAGGTGTTCTTCCAGTTTCTCCCGGAGTTTTTCCCCGCGGTAGTTGTACACGTCGAATGACTCGAACGGTTTACCGATGACTTGCATCTGTGTTTTCTGCACGGGAAAGCCGGGATCGATGAAGAGCACGGTGTCTTTTCCCTTCTTGCATTCGGTCACTGCCATAAAGGCGGCGAAACAGGCTTGCATGGAACCCACCGTGGGAATGATGCCTTCCGGTTTGATGTCAATGTCCATGAAGTTTTTCACGAACTTGGAACCTTCTTCCTTGAATTCCTTGTGTCCTTCCAGCATGGGATAGAATTGGGCACATCCGGCACGTAAAGCCTCTATTTCGGCGTCAATACCGATCTTCGAGGGAGCCAATCCCGGTACACCCATTTCCATGCGGATGAATTTTTCCCCGCATTCGGCTTCAACCATGTTTACAACTTTCACGATGTCGCGTATCGTGGCATCTTCCATGTCACGGATCCCGCACGCTTCCAGCTTCCGGTCAACGATTTGTTTGTCAATTAGATTATTCTGCATGATTATATTTTATATGATTTATTCTCATTCTTTTAGCATGTACGCGAGTTTAATAAAAAATTGTCATTTAATATCCCGAAATCGTTTTAAATTTGAAGCCATCGGAGTAATTTAGTTTGATTCTGTAAAGGAGGGGTAGACGTGGCGCGTGTTTGCCCTATCTTCTCCGGCTCCTTTCTCTACCTTAAAAAGCTTTCATTAACAAACTAACTTCAAAGCATGAACGTTCGTTTACGTTCATGGTACGTTCATGCTTCGAAGATGAGGTAGAGTATGGGTAGACAAGGGGTAAACCCACGGTTATCCTATGGTAATTCTACCTCAACTTTCTTGCAGGCTACTTCCGGAGAGCTTTCAGCCCCCTTGGGGACGGATGGTGTAAGTGTGGTAAAACGAGGGGGTAAGCGGGAAAAGGCAGGATTACGGTGGGATAACCGTGGAAACGGGGTTGAATCGTTCTGTACAAAAATTGTTTCGGGTGCGGAAATAATCGGGGCAAGTTTTTGAATCTGTTATTGTTTTCGTAGTTTCGCGTAATTAAAACCGGAAGATTGAAATATTGATATGGGTTTTGGCTTCATTTTCAATTTTCAATTTTCAATTTTCAATTGTTATATGAATCTGGAATGGTATATTGCGCGTAGGTTGTTGAAAGGGGACGCGATGAAGTCCGTGTCGGTGCCGATCGTGAAGATCGCTATCGTGGGTATCGCGTTGGGATTGTGCGTGATGTTGTTGTCGTTGTTCATTATCACCGGGTTCAAGCAGGAGATCACGGAAAAGTTATCGGGTTTCACCGCGCATCTGAACGTGCAGCCTTTTATGCCCGGTTCAACGGGAGATGAGGGCGTTATTCGGGGGGCGGACTCGCTGATGACGGAATTGAAACGGGTTGAGGGGGTGAAGGACGTGTACGGGTATATCGAGAAGCCTGCTATATTCAAGAGCAAGGAGGAGATTCACGGGATTGTGCTGAAAGGGGTGGACGCGGGTTATGATGCGGCTTTTTTTCAACGGAATTTGAAGGAGGGGATGTTTCCGGATTTTTCAACGGAGACGACCTCGAATGACATATTGATTTCCCGCTCTGTCGCTTCCATGCTAGGCTTGGGGTTGGGCGACCGGGTGACGTCGCATTTCGTGCAGGAACCGCCTCGGGCACGGGTGTTCACGGTAGCGGGTATATACGACACCGGGTTCAAGGAGTATGACGACGTGATGGTCGTGGCGGATGTCCGGCATCTGGCTCGTTTGAACGGTTGGAAAGCGGGAGAGGTGTCAAAGATTGCCGTGGAGTTGGACGACGTGGAACAGGTGAATGAAATGGCGGAGAAGGTGGACGACTTGCTTGACGAGCTGGGATGGTATTGCGAGGTGCGGACGCTTGCCGACGAGGCACCGCAGATTTTTGACTGGCTGGCGTTGTTGAACATGAACGTGTGGGTGATTTTGCTCCTGATCGTGACGGTGGCGGGATTTAATATGGTATCCGGTCTGTTGATTTTAATATTGGATAAGACAACATTTATCGGTATCATGAAAGCGTTGGGATACAAAAATGTATCTTTGCGTAAGTTGTTCCTTTATATTTCAGCCGGGTTGATTGCCCGAGGGATGTTGTGGGGCAACGTGTTGGCATTTGTGCTGGCAGGTGTACAGGCGGCTTTTAACGTGCTACATCTTGATCCGGTGACTTATTACATGGATACAGTGCCTGTTAATTTCAGTATCGGGTACGTGATTTTGTTGAACGCGGGAGTGATAGCCGTGACGGTGCTGATGCTGGTGATTCCCACGATGCTGATTTCCAAGATCAGTCCGGTGAAGGCGATAAAATTTGAGTGAGATATTATATATGTATTATGGGAAAACGAATTGATTTTTCTGGGCTGAAAGAATCTTTGCTGTGCTGGCTGGACGAGCATCGTCACGGGGTGATGGGGACGGTGATATTTCATCTGTTGGTGGCGATTTGTCTGGTGAGTATGGGGATATCCCAGTTGGAGAATCACGTGGAGATGGAGATCGAGTTGGATATGCCGGAGCCGGAAATTATTCAGCAGAAACAGGAGGAGATCAAGAAGAAAGAGGAGGTGGCTCGCCAGAGCGCGGATGAAGAGGTGGAGAGAATGTTGCGTTCGATGGCGGTAAATGAAGATGCGGTGAAAAGTAATGAGGCGTCGGAATCGCACGAGCGGATAGAGGAATATATCAACGAGATACAGGAAGAATTGCGGGGGGATTACGGGGATCGTTACAAGGCGGAGAAAAATAAACATTTCAAGGAGGATAGTATTCGTTTTAGCCGGGACGAGAAGCAGAGGCTGTTGGATTCGTTGCAATCCACGGTGTACGTGGGGAAGAGTAGCGTGTCCTATAATATCAAGGGGCGTTACAAGACTTATTTGCCGATTCCGGTTTACAAGTGTGAATTCGGGGGGAAGGTGGTTGTTGCCGTGGTGGTGAACCGACAAGGGCGGGTGTTAAAAGCCGAGGTCGTGGATAAGGAATCAAATCAGTATAGTAATTTACGGGAAGTGGCGGTAGACGCTGCATTGCGGTCGGAGTTCAATGCAGATGCGAGTGCCCCGGAAAGGCTGGCGGGAACGATTACTTATAACTTCGTGAAACAGTGAAGGGAATTTATGATTTTGGATTTATGATTTTAGATTGAAAGATATTGGATTTGTGATTAAGAGGTTGGGGAAGATATTTTGGGATTATTTGCGGTCGGGGGTTGGATTGTTGTTTCCGAGAGTTTGCGTGGTGTGTGGTGACGTGTTGGTACGCGGAGAACGGTTCATGTGCTCGGGATGTTTGTGCCGGATGCCGCTGAACGAGGGGGCGGATGAAGGGGCGGACGAGAGAATGAAAGAGGTGTTGGATGCGGAGAATTTGTTTTGGTTGTTCACGTATAACCGGGAGAGTGATTTTCATCAATTGATATATGCCATAAAATACAAGTCGAGGCGGGAGTTGGGTGTGTGGGCAGGACGGATGCTTGGAGAGAGGATCGGGACGGGACATGGAATTGATTGTGTTATTCCGGTGCCGTTGCATCCGGCACGTGAAAAAGAGCGGGGATTTAACCAGTCGTTGGCGATTGGCACGGGGATTGCAGGGGTTTTAGGGGTAAAGATTGTGCCGGATGTGCTTGAACGGAAGGAGAATACTCGTTCGCAGACAGGGTTGAGCCGGGAAGAAAGGGCGGATAACGTGATGAAGGCTTTCCGTTTAACGGACCCGGGGCGGTTGCGGGGGTGTCACGTGTTGCTGGTGGATGATGTCCTCACGAGTGGTGCGACCACCAAGGCTTGTCTGGCTGAGTTGCGGAAGATAGAGGGTGTGCGATGTAGCGTTGCTTGTCTCGGTAAAGCCGGTAAAATTTAAAAAACTGAAATCTTAAAACTGAATTTGAGAGGATTTTAGCTTTTTTTCCCTAGTTTTGTAAAGTTAATATTTGGAAGAGCTATGAATAAGATTTTTTGGAACGGATTCTGTTTTGTTGCTGTGATGATAGCGTTGGTGATTTATGCTTGCGCGAACCGGGGATACCCGCAAGGGGGGGAGAAGGACGAGACTCCGCCAAAAGTGATCAAGGAGGTGCCGGAATCGTATTCCACGAACTTTAAAGGGAAGTATATTGATATTTATTTTGACGAGTACGTGCAACTCAAGGAGATTAACAATAAATTCGTGATGTCGCCCCCGGCGAAGAAGAAAGCGAGAGTGAGCCTGCGGGGGAAATATATACGGGTGACCTTCCAAGACACGTTGTTGCCGGAAACGACGTACACGTTGGATTTTGCCGATGCAATCGTGGATAATAACGAGGGTAATCCGTTGGGGTTCTATCGTTACGTGTTTTCCACGGGACCGAAACTGGATTCGATGGAGTTGGCGGGACAGGTGATCGACATGGAATCGCAGTTGCCCGTGTTGGGGGCTATGGTGCTGTTTTACGAGAATCATGCGGATTCTGCCGCCATGTTGGAATTGCCGAATTACGTGGCAAGGACGGATAGCGCAGGAATGTTCCGGGTGACGAATATAAAAAATACGACCTACCGGATACTGGCGATCGACGACGCGAACCGGGATAACAAGTTTATGCCGGAGGAGGAAAAGGTCGGTTTTATAGATTCGCTGGTGACGACAATGGCTTTCCCGGTAGTGGTGTATGACACGATACGTCCCGATACCGTGGTATTGGAGGGACGTCGTACAAAGAAAGGTGTCGAGTTGAAAGTGTTGACACAGGACACGATCGTGCGGAGGGATTACACGGCGTTCGGACCGAGTAACTTGTTTATCCCGATGTTTGACGAGGAGAAAACTCAGTTGTATCTAGTGGACGGGGATCGCAAGGAGAGGGAACGGTTGGATTTTATATTCAGTATCCCGGCGGAGAATCGGTTGAGTGTACGTCTGCGCGGGTTGCATTTGCTGGAAAAAGAGGATCAGAGTGATTGGTTCCTTGAAGAGCGTTCTGCCGGTAGGGATACTATTCAGTTGTGGATAAAAGATTCGCTGGTGTACAAGATTGATTCTTTAACGGCGTTAGTGACTTATTTGCGTTCAGATTCCCTCGGGAAACGGGAACTTTTTACCGACACGACTCGTTTCTATTTCAAGGATAAACCGGAACCTAAAGGAAGACGTAAGAAGGATAAGGACACGATTCCGGAGATCAAGTTTATGGAGGTGAATGTCGGGGTTGGCGGAACGGCCGATTTGAATAAAGGGATTCGTTTTGATTTTGACCGACCGATTCACGAAGACGGGTTTAAGAATATTCATTTGTTCGAGAAGGTGGATACGATATGGGAACCCGCTGATTTCACGATGAAACGGGATAGCCTGAAGATTCGTAGATATGAACTTGGAACGAAATGGAAGCCGGAAACAGAGTATAAATTAGTTGTAGATTCTATGGGAATATATAGTATTTACGGGTTATATAACAATAAGATCGAGAAAACGTTCAAGACCAAGGCGGAGGAGGATTACGGGAAGATTTTCGTGCAGGTGAAGAATGCCCAAACGCCGATAATTATACAACTTTATCAAGGGGATAAGGAAGTGAAAGTGCTGGAAGAGCGTTGGATAGAGAAGGACGGGAAGGTGATGTTCGATTATTTGAACGAGGGGAAATATATGATTCGCGGGATACTCGACCGGAACGGTAACAAGAAGTGGGACACGGGTAATTACTTGAAAGGTATTCAACCCGAAGAGATAAAATATTTGCCCGTGGAGATTAATTTGAAGAAAAACTTCGACGTGGAGCAGGAATTTGACGCGAGCAAAACGTACAAGAGAGAGGACCCGAGTAAAAAGAAAAATACAGAGAACAAGGATAACCGGAGAAACAGAAGCAATAGATGAGAATAATTATACTGATATTGACATTGTTCGTCAGCCTGCCTGCCGTTTCGCAGAGAAAGGTGCCCAACGTGATAGAAAAACTGACATACAGGGGCTATTACAATTGGGGCTTTATCTGGATTAACGCCGGTGCGGTGGAGATGAGCGTGAAGCCTTCCGAAAAGTACCCGAACGCGGAGGAGGTGTTCGCCGTGGGGTATTCCAATCCCTCGTGGGATTGGGTGTTCAAGTTGCGCGATACGTTGATTTCTCACCATGATAGCGTGACTTATATGCCTTACGAGTTTTCCCGGAAGGCTCACGAGGGGAATTATCACAAGACGTTCGATTACGTGTGGGATTATGACAGTAACCGGATTCTGTCCGACGTGCATAAGATAGGAAAGTATAAGCGTAAGGATACGATTGCTTTGCAACCGGACACGTATAATATGTTGTCCGTGGCGTGGAAAGCCCGTGAATTGGATTTTGACAAGTACAAGAAAGGGGATATGATTCCCATACGTATATTGTTGGATGATAAGATTTACGATTTATATATCCGTTATCTGGGACTGGAAAAGGTGAAGACGGATAGCGGACGCAGGCAATGTTACGTGTTCTCGCCTTTGCTTGTTGCCGGAGATGTTTTCAAGGGCGGGGAGAATATGAAGGTATGGGTGAGTAATGACGAGTACAGGATTCCCGTGATGGTGGAGGCGAAAATCCTCGTGGGATCGGTGAAAGGGATTCTGGATGAGGCAAACAGTAAATTTTAGCAATTGAAAATTGAAAATGCAGAATTGAAAATTGCTCTGTGTTTTTGATTTTCAATAATATATATAATGGGAAATAGATAAATGAAGTTTTTGGTAGGTTCATTTTCAATTTTCAATTTTTAATTTTCAATTGTATGCTATGAGAAAGATATTATTTGTTTTCGCGATGATTTTGGTGCTGGGTTCTTGTAAGAATGCCACGAAGAATTTGATGCCTTCTATTTCGGGCAAGATTAATCAGGTTTTGGTGATTGCCGAGAAAAACGTGTGGAACGGTCCGGTGGGAGATACGATAAAGGCTTTCTTCGGGCAGGAGCAGGACGGACTTCCGCAGGCGGAGCCTATTATGGATGTGATGAATTTGCCGGAGATGTATTTCGACAAGAATATGAAGGGGCATCGGAATGTACTGCAAATCAAGATTTCCCCGACGATTGATTCGGCGTACGTGCAATACGCGGATAGTCCTTGGGCAAAAACTCAGAAGTTTATAAAAATTGCTGCCCCGAATAACAAGGTGGCAATACAATTATTCGAGGAGAACAAGATGAAGATATTGGGTATTTACGCGAAAGCGGAGCGTGACCGATTGGTGTCTATCTACAAGCGTACGGCGGATACCCGGATATTTAACCTGTTCAAGAAGAAGTATGATATGTTGTTGTATTGCCCGACAGGTTATTATATCAATAAGGATACGACTGATTTCGTGTGGATTTCGAGTGAAACCAAGAAAGATAGCAAGGGTATTATATTTTTCACGGAGAAATACGAGCACGAGAGCCAGTTTAATCACGTGATTATCGTGGATCGGGTGAACGAGGAGTTGGAGAAGTTTATTCCCGGGCCGAGGAACGGTTCGTATATGGCGCTGGACACGGAAATTCCTTATACTTTTGTGCAATATAAATATAACGGACATTATGCGGTGTCTGTTCGGGGACTGTGGACGGTGGTGAATGATTTTATGGCGGGACCGTTCGTGTTGAACGTGGTGTTGGATGAGGAACACCAGCGGGTGATCTACATGATGGGGTACGTTTATTACCCGAACGAGGAGAAACGGGATATGCTGAAACAAGTGGAGGCTATACTGAACACGATGGTGATCGATTTCAAGGAGAAAGAGCAGCAGCAGGAAACAAAGAAGTAATTGATGAGATATTTGATATTGATGTTGGTGATAGCATCCGCGTGTACGGATGCTATTTCCGTGAATTTACGGAACGGGATAGAGCGTTATGACGCGTACCGTGATTTGTTGGCAGGTAAAAAGGTGGGAGTGGTGACTAATCATACTTCCCGCGTGGGTGAACAACACGGGGTTGACTTTTTGCGGGAACAGGGAGTTGATGTGATTCGTGTTTTTGCACCGGAGCATGGATTCCGGGGAACGGCGGATGCCGGGGAGACGATAAAGAATGATACGGATGTGACGACCGGTTTGCCGATAGTATCTCTTTACGGAAAAAACAAGAAACCCCAACCGGCGGATTTGAAAGGGGTAGAAGTAATGGTTTTTGATATACAGGACGTGGGTGTCCGTTTTTATACTTACCTGTCGACGCTGCATTACGTGATGGAAGCGTGCGCGGAACAGGGAATTCCTTTGATTGTCATGGATCGTCCGAACCCGAATGCTTTTTACGTGGATGGTCCCGTGCTGGAAAAAGAATGCGTGTCGTTCGTGGGGATGCACCCGGTGCCTGTGGTGTATGGAATGACGATTGGCGAGTATGCGCGAATGATTAATGGAGAAGGATGGTTGAAGGGGCAGGTGAAATGTGATCTGACAGTCGTTCCTTGTGAGGGGTGGAATCGGGAACAACCTGTTGCTTTGCCTTATGCGCCTTCGCCCAATTTGCCGGATTCGGTTTCCGTGATGCTTTACCCGTCAACTTGTTTTTTCGAGGGGACGGCGATTAACGAGGGGCGGGGCACTTTGCGACCTTTTCAAGTCTTCGGTCATCCCGACCTGAAAGATATGCCGTATAGTTATGTCCCGAAACCGATAAAAGGGATGAGCATGACCCCGAAGTGTGCGGGGAAGACTTGTTATGGAATGGACTTGGCCAAAGAATATAACACGATATTTGAGATGAAACGGTTGGATTTGGCGTGGTTATTGTTGGCATACAGGAAGTACGAGGGGAAAGAGCCTTTCTTTAATGCCTTGTTTGACAAGTTGGTCGGGAATACCCGTGTCAGACAGCAAATCAAGGATGGCAAGACGGAAGAGGATATCCGTGCCGGTTGGCAGGAAGACGTGGCGAACTTTATGGATGTAAGAAAGAAATATTTAATTTATTGATAAATTGATTCAGTGATTCCGTGACTGGCGGTTTAGTGATTCATTTTCAATTTTTAATTTTCAATTGTTATGTGGCGTTTTTTGAAGTATTTTTTAATAACGGTGCTGGTTATTGTAGTGTTGGTTTGTACGGCGGTCGGTATCGTGTTGAATTTCATTTTTACCCCGGAGAAATTGACCCCCGTGGTGGAGAGAACCGCGAACGAGTTGCTGGATGCGGAGGTGCATTTTGATTCGATTGAATTGACATTCTTTTCCACGTTCCCGAATTTCGGGTTGGAGATACGAAACGGGAGTGTCGTGACGAAGGTATTTCAAGACACGATTAACGGGGAAAATGTTTACTCGAAAACGGATTCTTTGATGAGTTTCGAGCGTTGTCTTTTGACGATAAACCCGATGGTATATCTCGCGAAGAAAGATATCGTGGTGAAAGAATTGCGGATAGAGAAACCCCGTATATATGCCTATATTAATAGCGACGGGATTCCCGCTTGGAATGTTATGCGGTCGGAGTCGGCTGATACATTGTCAGTGGAATCGGATACCGAGTCGGAAAAGTTATTCGAGGGTATTGATATCAAGAATATTCGTGTGGAGGACGGTTATTTGGTGTTTGACGACCGGGCGAATCGGCTTTATGCCCGCGCGGAAGGTTTCGGCTTAAAGATTGATGGTGATTTCACGGGGCGTAAGGCCAATTTGCAGTTAGGAATGAAAGCCAAGAATGTATTGTTGTGGCAAGAGGGGGATTTATTGGTCAAACGATTGGCTTTTGGCGTTCAGACCGGGATGCACGTGGACCGGGATTCTTTATTGTACACGTTGGACAGGGCGGTGATGAACGTGAACGGGATAAAATTCGGTGTCGGGGGACAGTTGCGAGGCGATACGGTAAGGCGGCAGTTGGTGGTAGATTTGACTTTCGGGGTAAAAATCCCGTCATTGAAAACGATTCTCGATTTGGTACCGGAAACCATATTGAAGCGGGACGATAGGGTGGAAGTTGCCGGGGAGGTTTCATGCAAAGGAACATTGAAGGGTATTTACGGGAAAGACCGGGTGCCTGTACTGGAAGCCCGTTTCCGGGTACGGGACGGGGCGGCAAAATATGCCGGGATGCCGTACGCTTTGGAGAAATTGGATGTTGATATGGAGGGGTTGATTGATTTGCAGAAAGAGCAGGCTTCATACGTGAAATTGAACCGTTTGCGCGTGAAAGGAACGGACGTGGATGTGGATATCGAGGGACGGGTGGACGAGTTGATCACGAATCCCAAGGTAGACGCGAAAGTGAAAGCGGATGTGAATTTTTCGATATTACCCAAGATATTCCCGTTGGAGGAGGGCGTGACTATGAAGGGGAGTTTGAGCGCGGCTTTGAGAACCCATATTCTGTTGGCGGATGTAAAGAATAAGAATTACGGGAAGTTGGATATCCGGGGCGGTTGTCGTTTGCGTGACGTGTTGCTGGCAAGCGAAAAAGATAGTTTGTCCCTGCGTTCGAAATCCGTGGGGTTGGGATTCGGGACGAATATGGAAGATACGACAATCATGCAGGGAAAGAATTTGCTGAACGGAATATTCGGTTTTGACAGCGTGGATATCAAGTGGAAGGAAGCATTGGTATTTCACATGGATACTTCTTACGTGAAGGTGAAAACTTCTCCGTTGAGAGATACCTCGGCTGTTGCATCCATGTCGGCGGATGTCAAATTCGGCTGGATTGATTTGACGGTGGGGGATTCCGTGCGTTTCCGGATGGGAAATAGTAAAGCGAGTGTGGCTCTGGCTCCTTCGCCGGAGAATAAAAAACTGCCGTTGGTGAAGGCACGGGTAGATATGGATAGCTTGCGCATACGTGCCAAGGGAAATCGGTTACGATTGGCTTTTGCCGGATTTGATTTGTCCGCCGTTCCGGGTAAAAAAGACGAGCGACCGTGGAACGTGGAGGGGATAATCGGATTTAAAGATATGCGGGTATATACGCCGTTGTTCCCGTTGCGCATGAGGATGCCCGGAACGAAGATTACTTTGAAACCGGGGCATGTTAAATTGAACGGGGCAAGGCTGAGAATGGGTAAGTCCGATTTGTTGTTGACCGGGGAGGTGTATAATCTTGCCGGAGCGTTCTTGCGGCAAGAGGAATTGGAAGCGAAATTGAAAGTGAAATCAAAGATGATTGATTGCAATCAATTGATGAAAGCGATGGAAGTCGGGGAGGCAAACCGGGCAAATATGAAGTGGGGGATGGATGAGGAATTGAGCGAGGATGAGTTGTCAGATGTTGATCTGGCGGCAGATTCAACTTACGTGGCAGATTCAACGATGTCGGTATTCGTGGTTCCGCAGGGAATAGATTTCACGTTCGAGACGGATATTAATCGTGTGCTGTACGGGAAATTGGTTTTGGATAGTATTCATGGAGAGGTGAACATGAAAAATCAATGTATAGAGCTGTCCGATTTAAGGATGCGTTCTATGGCGGCGGACGTGAGGACGAGCATGTTGTACCGGGCGTCTTCGCCGGAGAGGGCTTATGCCGGGTTTGATCTTCAACTGGACGATATACACGTGGGGGCTCTGATTGATTTTATGCCTTCACTGGATTCTATCGTGCCGATGTTGAGGTCTTTTGACGGGTTGGTGGATTTCCACATGGCGGCGGAAACGGAGATGGATTCTTCGATGATGATTGATATACCGACTTTGCGGGCTGTCGCTCATATCGACGGGCAGGACTTGGTGCTGATGGACGGGGAAACGTTTGCCGAGATATCGAAAATGATGATGTTCAAGAATAAGGAACGCAATTTGATTGATAGTGTTTCGGTTGATTTCGCAATCAGAAATAGCACGATAGAGATTTTCCCGTTTATGGTCGAGATGGATCGGTACAAGGTAGCCGTTGGGGGTGAGCATAAAATAGATATGACTTTTAACTATCATATTTCTGTTTTGAAATCTCCCGTACCGTTTAAACTGGGCGTGGATATTCTCGGTTCCATGGAGAAGATGAAATTCAAGATAACAAAAGCTAAGTATAAGAACCTGTTTATCCCTTCCCGTAGAGCGAAAGTGGATAGTGCGCAAATTAACGTCCGCAACCGGATACAGGAGATATTACAGGCAGCGAGAAAATAAAATAATTAGACGAATATGTTTACAGGAGAATAATTCGTATATTTGTTGATACAAGTTTGTAATGATTATGAAGTCAATAAGTGAATATTTGCAGTTGTTGTCCGATTATATGAGGACGCATGCTTCTGTTTATCGCATCACACGAATGGGAATATTCGGTAGTGTGGCTCGTGGTGAACAGACTGAAACAAGTGATATTGATATTTGCTTTGAAGGAGATGCTCCGACTTTATTTACATTAGCTCGTATCAAGTATGAGCTGGAGGCTTTGTTAGGACGTCCCGTTGACTTGGTGCGTGTGCGTGAAAGAATGGATGAGGTATTGAAGCAAAATATTCAAAAGGAAGCTATTTATGTATGATGTAAAGGTTTTGCACTTGCTGGATAAAATCATAGAATCTGTGGAAATTATTCAGCAGAGAACAGTGGCAATTCATTGTGTAAATGATTTCTTGGATTCATCGGCAGGTACATTGTTATTAGATAGTATCTGTATGAAATTGATAGCGATAGGAGAAAGTGTTAAAAACTTGGATAAAGTGACAACCGGAAGTTTGCTTGTTCATTATCCCCAAATTCCGTGGCGAGAAGTAATGGGAATGCGTGATATAATTGTGCATCATTATTTTGAGGTTGATGCTGATGTTATTTTTAATACGATACAAGAAAATATTCCTTTATTAATGAGTTCATTAAAGCAGATACGAAAAGATTTATCTGAAAAATAGAAAAAGGATGCCCGAGAGCATCCTTTTTTATATATATGATGTTTAAGAATGAAACCCACGGTCAGTATATGAACTTCCCGAGTTCGCTGATAATCGTGAGCTTATTACCTTGTCCCTCGTCGTTGTCGTAGCAGCGACCGACGATCCGGGCGTCAATATTGAAACTTTTGGATATGGCGATGATGTCTTCCGCGATCTCTTCGTTCACGTAGATTTCCATGCGGTGTCCCATGTTGAACACTTTGTACATTTCTTCCCACGGGGTGCCGGATTGTTCCTGAATCAATTTGAAGAGAGGAGGTACAGGGAACATATTGTCTTTTACAATATGCAGATTTTCCACGAAGTTCATCACTTTGGTTTGGGCACCGCCGGAGCAGTGTACCATACCGTGAATTTGTTTCCGGTATTTGTCAAGAACTTGTTTAATAACAGGGATGTAGGTGCGTGTCGGGGATAATACCAGTTTCCCGGCATCAATACCCAAATCGGCAATCTTGTCGGTTAATTTGCACCCACCGGAATACACGAGGTCTTCGGGTAGAGAGTTGTCATAACTCTCCGGGTATTTTTGCGCTAGGTATTTGGCGAACACGTCATGACGCGCGGAGGTCAAGCCGTTGGAACCCATTCCGCCGTTGTATTCGGTTTCGTAGGTTGCCTGCCCGTAGGATGCCAGACCGATAATTACATCGCCTGTTTGAATATGGTCGTTGGAAATCACGTCGGAACGTTTCATGCGACAAGTGACCGTGGAGTCCACGATAATCGTACGCACGAGATCGCCCACATCGGCTGTTTCTCCCCCGGTAGAGTAGATGTTCACGCCTAATTTGCGGTATTCTTCTATCAATTCTTCCGTGCCGTTGATGATAGCTGCGATGACTTTGCCCGGAATCAGCCGTTTATTGCGTCCGATAGTGGAAGAGAGTAGAATGTTATCTACCGCACCCACGCAAATGAGGTCGTCAATATTCATGATGAGTGCATCTTGCGCGATACCTTTCCACACGGAAAGATCACCGGTTTCTTTCCAATACATGTATGCCAGTGATGATTTGGTACCCGCGCCGTCGGCGTGCATGATGTTGCAATAACTTTTCTGACCCCCTAAATAGTCCGGGATGATCTTGCAAAAAGCTTTCGGGAATATTCCCTTGTCAATGTTTTTGATGGCGTTGTGAACGTCTTCTTTGGATGCAGATACACCCCGTTGATTATACCTTTCGTCTTTTCTCATGCGATACAATTGAAAATTGAAAATTGAAAATTGAAAATGGATTTGAATAGAATCCGGTATATTCTAAATTTTCAGTTTTCTAAATTTTATGCTTCTAAATTATTTTGTTTGCAAAGTTAGGTATAATTTTCAATTTTCAATTTTCAATTTTCAATTAATTGCTCGTTTGTTGAGCAATTCCGTGAAGCGGTCTTTGTAGGAGTCCGATATCGGGATATAGACTTTACCGAAAATGATACGGTTGCGTTCGATCGTTTTGATTTTGTTCATGTTGACAATATACGAACGATGTACCCGGACGAAAGTATCGGCAGGCAGGAAATCTTCGATAGATTTCATGCTCATCAAGGTAAGGATACCTTGTCCGTCTTCGGTTTGGATGCGGATATAATCTTTCAATCCCTCGATGTAGAGTATATCTTTTAATTGAACTTGGACGAGTTTGTAATCGCTTTTCACGAAAATAGATTCCGGGGCGGGGTGGGTGCGCAATGCTTTGGTGGCTGCCCGCAGAAATTCCGAGTAATTGAACGGTTTCAGCAAATAATCCAGAGCATCTACACGAAAGCCTTCGATGGCGTACTGTTCGAATGCCGTGGTGAATATGATTTTTACTTTATTTCCTACCAGTCGGGAGAGTTCCAGTCCGTTCAGTTCCGGCATCTGTATATCCAGAAATATCAAGTCTACCGGGGTTTCTTCAACGACGGACAAGGCTTTGATGGCACTGTCACACCGGTCTACAAGATGCAGGAAAGGGGTACGACTCACATAACTTTCCAGTAATTCGAGAGCCAGAGGCTCGTCATCTACGATCAGGCAGTTTAGTGTCATGAGAGTTTGTGTTTAGAGGTGAATATTCAGTTCCGCGATGAAGCGGTCGTCTTCCGTGCGGGTGGAAAACAGGAAATTACCCGGGTAAAGTAATTCCAACCGGCGTTTCAAATTTTTTATTCCTATGCCGGAGCCGCTGCGATCGTTATCTTTCTTGGGAAAATTGCTGTTCGCGACGAGGCAATGTAGCCAATGGTCTTGGTGCAATTCCAATTGTATATGTATAAACGAGTCCTGCGTGTTGCTGACCCCGTGTTTGAATGCATTTTCTATCAGCGGGATAAAAAGCAATGGGGCTATCATGGCACCATTTCCGGTTTCGGGAATGGAAACATCCAGATGGGTGGTTCTCGAGAGGCGTAAGCTCATTAATTTGATATAACTCCGCATAAAATCAAATTCCCGATCTAAAGAGACCAGATTGTCGTTATTTTCGTATAGCACGTGGCGAAGCATCTTGCTTAAATCTTGTACGGCGTATTGTGCTTTGTCTTGATTGATTGCAATCAAAGAATAGATGTTATTCAACGTGTTGAATAAGAAATGCGGGTTGAGTTGGCTTTTTAGATTTTGTAATTCAGCCTCCGCTTGTGCTTTTTGAAGTTCTTGTTTTTCGCCTTCCGTTTTATACCAACCGCTTGTCATTTTAATCGCCACGCTAAGTCCCACGGTGAGTCCCATGAGTAGTATGTCGCGACTGATGAAAAGCAATACCGGCGGTTTGGGCAGTGCATCTTTGAGGGCTTTCAAGTTTTCCGGCATGGGTTCGCTCAAGTGTACCCGGTGGAAGTTCTGCCAACTATGGAGTAAAATGCCTAGAAGTATGATAAACAATAGATTTGTCAATATGAATTGTACAATCTTTCTGCGGAATAGCAAGCAATCTATCAGTTTGCCGTAATTAATGTAGAAGATAATTAGGCAGGAAAGCGGCATAAAACAATACCCGAGGTATCGGTTTAGGGTAATAGCTTGTTCCCCGCGATACATGAAGAAAGGGAGGGTAAAAAATATACCCCATCCAATCACGTGGATTGCGATTTGTAACACGTTCTTGTTGATCCTCTTGGGCATTATATTATTGTTGGTTGTCTGCAAAGGTAGAAAAATTAGAGTTTATAAGGTTTATAAAGTTCATAAAGTTTTTAAAGTTTATATTGTTTGAAAGAACCTGCAACTCGCCGCGGGCGAACGAATAAAGTTGTTTTACCAACTTTATTCGTACCGTATGGCGTCAATCGGGTTGAGGCGGGATGCCTTTTGTGCCGGATACCACCCGAAGAATATACCGGTAACGGTACAAACCAGAAAGGAGAGTACTACCGAATATAATTGGATGTATACAGGCCACCCGATCACGTATTTAATAACTAAAGAAGAGCCTATGCCGAGAACAACCCCGATGAGTCCGCCCGTGATGCTGATAATCACAGCCTCGATAAGGAACTGAAACAAGATATGGCGTCCCTTTGCCCCGATAGACATACGGAGTCCGATCTCCCGGGTTCGTTCCGTGACGGAAACGTACATGATGTTCATGATACCGATACCACCTACCAGCAGGGATATTCCTGCGATACAAGCCAATAGCACGGTCATAAGATCGGTCGTGGTACTCATCATGGAACTTAGTTCCTCTTGCGAGCGCACGTTGAAGTCATCTTCGGCTCCCGCGGCAATCTTGTGATTCTGCCGCAGGATAGCTGATATTTCTTCTATTGCCTCTTGCGAGTCTTCTTCCGTGACCGCGGATGCATATATTCCTTGAATATAAGTGATTGCCAGTAATCGTTTCTGTATAGTGGTATAAGGAGCGATAATCATATCGTCTTGATCTTGTCCCATGGAATTGTATCCCTTGGGTGCCAATACGCCGATAATACGGAATGGGGTTTTGTTGAACCGAATGGTTTTGCCGAGCGGTTCTTCGCCCTTGGTGAAAAGGTTGTCGACGACGGTTTGCCCCACGATGCAAACTTTGGCAGATGTTTTGATGTCATGATCCGTGAACATTTCACCCTCTCCGACACTGAATTTCCGAATGTCGAGATAATCTTGGTTTACCCCGTAGATTGAGGTCGGGGCGTTGTTGGCGCCGTAGATAACTTGACCGCTGGAGTTCACGGAAGGGGTACATTTATCAATCAATTCAACTTCCCGTACAATGGCTTCATAATCTTCCATTTTCAGCGTTTGCATACTGCTGGCGCTTTGACGTACACCCCCGAAGCGACCGTTACCGGGATGTACCATGATCATGTTGGAACCCATTTCCGATATTTGTTCACGAATACTACGTTTTGAGCCTTGACCGATAGCCAACATGGAGATCACGGATGCTACCCCGATGATGATTCCCAACATGGTAAGGAATCCCCTGAACTTGTTATTAGCAAGGGCTCGTAATGCGATTCGTATTAAATTTCCGTAATTCATGTATCCGTTTATGATTTAAGATTTGAGATTTATGATTTTAGATTAGATGACCAATGTTTTTATTAATCGTAAATCGTGATTCATAAATCTTAAATTAGTTAGTTTTCAATTGTTTCGTCGTTCTCTTTCGGTAGCGCTGCCAGTGCTTCCTTGGCAGAAGCGACATTCGGGTTGATGGTGTCTTCCGTGATATGTCCGTCCCGCAACACGATGTTCCGGCTACTGAATTGTGCTATTTCCGGGTTATGGGTAACGAATATAATGGTTCGTCCCTCCGAATGTAACCGTTGGAAAAGCGTGAGGATCTCGAAAGAGGTTCTCGTGTCGAGGTTCCCGGTCGCTTCGTCTGCAAGCAGGATTACCGGATCGTTCACGATTGCCCGTGCGATGGCAACACGCTGCTGTTGTCCCCCGGACATCTGGTTGGAACGATGGTTTACCCGGTCGCTCAAACTTACTTCTGCCAGTGCTTGCATGGCTTTTTCCTTGCGCTCTTTGGCAGAAAAGGTCGGATTGTAGAGCAACGGGAGTTCCACGTTTTCCAAGGCTGTCGTTTTCGGGAGTAAGTTGTAAGATTGGAACACGAAACCTATCTTGCGATTGCGTAATGTGGCACGATCATTTTTCCCCATGTCCCTGACGGCGATCCCGTCAAGGTAATAGTCACCCGAGGTAGGGGTATCAAGGCATCCGAGGATATTGAGCAGAGTGGATTTCCCGGAGCCACTGGTACCCATTATCGTTACGAATTCCCCCGGTTGGATGGAGAATGATACACCGCGTAAGGCGTGTACAACTTCTGAACCGACCGTAAAATCCCTCCTCAGGTTCTCTATTTTTATGATATCGTTTGTCATGTCTTTTGTTTTACTTATTTTCTTTTTTGTCCGGGACGGGGCGGCATGAACGGGTTGGATTCTCCGCCGTTATCGCCGGATGCCGAGGCTGCACGTGCGCGTTGTATTCCGACTACCATGCGAGCTCCTTCCTGTATTCCTTCTTTTACCTCCATGTAAATACCGTCGCTTACCCCCGTTTTAATGACTTTCGGGACAATGCCTTCTGCTGTCAGTAGCCATACCGTTTTTTCTCCTCTTCCGGCTTCCGGTGCTTGCATGGCTTCCGGCGTGAAGCGGAATGCTTTCAGCGGGGCAAGCAAAATATTGTCTTTTTCCATCGTGTACACGGTAATGTTTGCCGTTAATCCCGGTTTCAGCTTCAAGTCCGGGTTCGGTGCATCAATGACAACTTCGTAAGTAACCACGTTTGACTCGGTCGTCGGGTTCAGGCGTACTTGTGTCACATCGCCCTCGAACGTATCTTCCGGGAATGCGTCCACGGTAAATGTTACGCGTTGTCCTTCTATTACTTGACCGATGTCGGCCTCGTCCACGTTGGCGATTACCTGCATCTTGCGCAAGTCGTTGGCAATCGTGAACATGGTTGGCGTTTCGAAGCTGGCGGCAACGGTTTGTCCTTCTTCTACTTCTCTCGATAGTACCACCCCGTCAATGGGAGAGTAAATTGTAGCGTATTCGAGATTCGATTGGGCTTTAACCAAGGTAGCTTGCGCTTTCTCGTAAGTCTGTTTTGCATTCTCGTATTGATATTCGGCTTCCTCGAATTCCGTGTCACTGATTAATCTCTTCTCGTGCAATTGTTTGAGGCGTTTGTAATTCTTTTGCTGGTATTCATACGAGTTTTTGCTAGACTTCAAGTTCGCCATCTCGGATTTTAATTCTGCCTCCAGCAATTTTCTGTCAAGTTCGGCTAGCAGTTGCCCTTTCTTTACTACTGAATTATAATCTGCGTAAATGCGTGAAATTGTTCCGGAAACTTGTGTACCCACGTCTACTTTGGTAATAGGTTCAATAGTTCCCGTGGCGGTGACTGTATTATTGATAGCTCCTCTTTTCAATTCGACGGTTTCGTACGTTACGGCTTTTTTATCTCCCGAGCGGAAGAAGAAAAAGGCTCCTACAATGACTGCAAGGACAATGATTATGGTTACAATCTTTTTCATTCTGATTATTGTTAATATTTTATACTATAATTCGATGGGTTGATTCCGGTAGAAGTTCAACAGTTTGAGCGAAAGAATAGCTTCGAATTTCGCTTGAATCTGTTCTTGCAGAGCGGAGAGATAGTTGTTCTTTTCCGTGAGTAACTCTACCGTGTTCTTCATGCCTTCGTTAAACTGTTCCTGCACGAGGTTGTAGCTCATCGTGGCGGACTTGACACTGTTTGTTGCCGCGAGATAACGGCTTTGCGAAGCTGTCACGTTCTGGTGCAGTGTTTCTATCGTTTTCCATAGTTCTTTGCGGGTATTCAGTTCCTCCAGTTGAGCCGTTTCGGTTTGTAGCTTTGCTTTTTCCACTGCCGATTTCGTTTGGCGGTTTCGAGAAATGGGGATACTTACGTTAATCCCCAAATTCTCGTTCAATCGGTTATTTATTTGTTTTGAAAAAGAATGATTCGATTCGGAATCATGGTTCGTGGAAACAGATGCGCTGAAAGTAACACTCGGTAAACGATCGCCGGCTGCTATTTTTTCATTCAATTGGGAGGCTTCCACGTTCAATTGACTGTTTTTCATCTCAGGCATTGTTTCAAGGGCAACCCGATAAACCTCGCTCAATGAAGGGACAAGGCTGAGGACTTGTGTACTGTCCAGTTCCGGGAAGTATATATCGAAGCTGTCATTCGGTTCCAGTTCGAGAATTTGTTTCAGTTGTAATTTATTTAGAGCAAGCGTGTTCTCTGCCATGGTCACGCTATATTTATCGTTACTGTTTTGTGCTTCAATCTGCGCGAAGTCGCTGATGGCAATGGAACCGGCATCCAGTAATTCTTTGGAGCGGGCTAGTTGTGCTTCCGAGGTTTCCAGATTCTGACGGTTTGTCTTTAATGATTCGTTCGCGTAAAGTATTTGTAAATAAGCCTCGGTAACGGCAATCTCGATATCATTTTCCGCCATATTTACTTGATATTCTTGAGCTTCATTTGTCATTTCCTGTTTGCGTATGGAACGGGTTAATTTTCCCCCGTTGTACAGTGTCAACCCGCTGTTTAGCGTGTAACTGCCCGTGTATGCGCTTTGTGATTTGAATTTACCGTCGCTTTGTTCTATCTTCTGGTGTCCCCAGCCTTGAGAACTGCTGAACGTGAGAGAGGGGAAGAGTTGGGCTTTGGCTTCCAATAAATCCACGTTACTGCTTTTTTGGCTTACTCGTGCCGATTGTACTTGGATGTTATTTTTCCGGGCATAATCAATACAATCCTTGAGAGTCCATGAAGAAGTGGGCTTTTCTTCTTGAGAAAAACCCACTAAGGACGGAATGATTATAAAAAGGATGGTTGCAATGTAAGTACGTCTTATTTTGTTCATAGCCTTTGTTCATTTTGTTTGATGCAAACATAAAGCATCCGACAAAGGCTTACAAATCATTTAGATGTTCGGGGAAAGCGACTCGACAAAAAGGGATATTTTATCGACGAATGGAATTGCACGTAAAGAAAAAAGCCCACAACAACATTGTGGGCTTTGCTAGCTCCTCAGGTAGGACTTGAACCTACGACCTACGGATTAACAGTCCGCCGCTCTAACCAACTGAGCTACTAAGGAATTTTCTCAAATCGTGGTGCAAATATAGAGCCTTCCGGGGAATTTGCAAAATATTTCGGCAAAAAAATATGCCCAAAATGTAAATAAAATGCAGCCTGTATAACGATATCCGTTATAATCAATAAAATAGCTTTTGAAAAAAAACTTTCAAAATAAGAATACTTGCGCTTTTAAGCGTGTAAAGCTGCGAAAAGTTGTAGATTTGCGGAATCAATCAAAAATATAACAGCTATGGATTACATGAAAGAATTGAACGTGGCGGTCACGGTATGCGATAAAGAAGGTAAGATACTTCAGATGAATGAGAAATCCCAGAAAACAAACCACGGTAATCTGGTGGGGCAAAACGTGTTTGATTGTCATCCGGAACCTGCACGGACGAAGTTGGGCGAGTTGATGGAACAACATGCCACGAACGCGTACACGATAGAGAAGGGTGGGGTGAAGAAATTGATTTATCAGACACCGTGGTACGAGAACGGGGAGTTCATGGGATTGGTAGAATTCTCTTTGGAGATACCGTTTGAAATGCCGCACTATATCCGGAAACCGAAAATAGAATAATATTTATCTTCGATTTGTAAAACATTTTAATGGTTTTATAGGTATACACTTTATAACTATAAATAACGATAATACCTATAGAACTATGGAACAAAAGAAAAAACTTACGACGGAAGCCGGAGCGCCGGTCGGTGATAACCAAAATATTCAATCGGCTGGTCCTCACGGTCCGGCATTGTTGCAAAATGTGTGGCTGCTGGAAAAGTTGGGGCATTTTAACCGGGAACGTATTCCGGAACGAATCGTGCATGCTAAAGGAAGCGGGGCTTTCGGAACTTTCACGGTAACAAATGATATCACTCGATACACGAAAGCGAGCATTTTTGCCCAAGTAGGTAAAAAGACCGACGTTTTTATGCGTTTTTCCACGGTAGCGGGAGAGAGAGGAGCCGCGGATACCGAACGGGATGTACGGGGTTTTGCCATGAAGTTTTACACGGATGAGGGCAACTGGGATTTGGTGGGCAATAACACACCTGTTTTCTTTATTCGTGATCCTTTGAAATTCCCCGACTTTATTCACACGCAAAAGCGTGATCCGAAGACGAACTTGAGGAGTAACACTGCCATGTGGGATTTCTGGAGTCTTTCGCCGGAATCGTTGCATCAAGTGATGATTTTGATGAGCGACCGGGGTATTCCCCAAGATCTGCGGCATATGCATGGATTCGGTAGTCATACATTTAGTTTCTATAATGCCAAGAATGAACGTCATTGGGTGAAATTCCATTTGCGTTGCATGCAAGGTATCGCCAATTTCACGAACGAGGAGGCAGAGCAAATCGTGGCAAAAGACCGGGAACATTCGCAGCGGGATTTGTTCGAGAATATCGAGAAAGGAAATTTCCCGAAATGGAAAATGTGCGTTCAGATTATGCCGGAGGAAGATGCTAAAACCTATCGTTTCAATCCTTTTGATTTAACTAAGGTGTGGAGTCATAAAGATTACCCGTTGATTGAGGTCGGAATTATCGAGTTGAATCGTAATCCGGAGAATTATTTCGCGGACGTGGAGCAGTCGGCTTTCAACCCGGCTAATGTTGTTCCGGGAATATCGTTTTCGCCGGATAAAATGTTACAGGGGCGTTTGTTCGCGTACGGGGATGCTCATCGTTACCGTTTGGGTGTCAATGCTGATTCGATTCCGGTAAATACACCTCGTTGTCCCGTGCATAATTATCATCGTGACGGGCATATGCGGGTTGATGGCAATAACGGCGGGGACGTGAATTACGAACCGAATAGCTTTGGTGGTCCCGTGGATGATAATAAATACAATCAACCGGCTTTTGATATTGAGGGTAAGGGGGATCATTACAAGCAAGATAAAGATTACTACACCCAACCGGGAGATTTGTATCGCTTGGTACCCGAGGATGAAAAGAAACGGATACACACGAACGTGGCTACAGCTATGGAGGGTGTTCCCGTGAATATTAAAGTCCGGGTAGCTGCTCGCTTTTATCAAGCAGATGAACGTTGCGGTAAAGGTATTGCCGAAGCCGCGGGATTAAATATGAACGATGTACTTGCCGAGGTGAAACGCCAACAGCAAGAATAATAATTGATTTATTCTGTACGAGGGTGACCTAAAAGTCACTCTCGCTAACTCTTTCTATTGGACTCTGTCAAAGAGAATTCCGGAAAGTTCTTCTGCACGAAACTTTTGGGTAGTTTCTTTATTACTTCCCTGTAAGAATGTTCGACGAGTTCCTCGATAAACTTGTCGGAAAGACTACCGTGCATGTAGACACCGTTCCAATGTTTTTTGTTGGAGTGATAAGCGGGGGTGATTTCCGGGTATTTTTCCCGTAGTTCGATAGCCCGGTCCGGATCACATTTCAAGGCGATTGTTTCGAAGGGCATGATATCTGCGTACGTGAACATTTTATTGAACACCTTGAATACCAACGTCGTTTCGTCAAACGGAAATTCTTCCGTCGTGTGTGGGAAAGAAAGACACAATTCTCTAAATTCTTCAATATTCATATTTGTCGTGTTGCTCGGGAACAAAGATAAAGATTTTTATTGAAAGGTTACATGTGCCAACTCGAACTCACGGGAGAACCCGGATTGTTGAAAATGGCATATTATGCCGGCTTGGGACGGAGCGATAGCCAAAGTTTCGAGTATATCGAGGTGTTGATCTATCGGGAATCTATTTGAGATAGTATATAAATAAGATAAATAGTGTAATCGTAATTAGAATAAGAAACAAGAAGAGAGAGCCGATAAAAGCAGACATGTGGTAATCCCTATCCTCTCGAATCGTGTTCACGAGCGGGGGAATGCTAATGGCCAGAAGGGGAACCAATACGCAATTGGCCAATAAAAAAGTTAGGCTTTCAATAGAGAAGCGAAAGGTGAAGAATGCCACAATAGAGAGTATGCCGGAAATAATACCGGCAATCAACGCTTTTTTGATGGCAGTTTTTGAAGGTTCCATACATGAATGTTTTGGAAGACAAATGTAATCATAGTAAACGAAAAAACGACCTACAAATGGTCGTTTTTCTTGAAAGGGTGGAGCAGCGGGGAATCGAACCCCGGTCCAAACACGGAATCAATATGCTTTCTACATGCTTAGCTTTTTGTTGGTTTTCGAATATAGCCCGGAAAAAAGCACCCAAACTATACCTTAGCTTCTAAAGTTTCATCAGCGTCGCGAAGCAAGACGTTGACTAACCTCGTATTGCCTGCACCCCGGATGCTGGTTGGCACAAGGTGGGACCGCCAGCGGGATGTCCTGTCTCCACTACCTTGAGCGGAGATTAAGCCTCAATCTACTGTGATTCGATTAGGCAGCAAGAGCGTAATTTCTTTCGCCAATTAAAATTTTGCGTCCGGGATTAACGGGCCGGCTTCACTACGCCCGACATGCTTACATACCTATTCATCATGCTGTCAAATCCACGTCTGCCCCTTCGGTATGCAGGTACAAAGATAGGAAATAATTGAAAATTGAAAGTTGAAAATTGAAAATAATTTCTTTCCGACGATCACTAAATCATAAATCGTAAATCATGAATCATAAATTCCTTACTCCGTCAAGTGTTCCACGAGGATTTTGATACCGATGGCGATGAGGATGATGCCACCGAGAAGTTCGACGTTGATGCCTTTGATCTTGCCGAAACGATATCCGCAGATAACCCCAAGCAAAGAAAGGGTGAAGGTGACAAGGGCGATTATGAAAGCGGGGAAATAAATACTTGTTTTCAGGAATGCCATACTGACGCCGACAGCTAGCGCATCAATGCTGGTGGCAATGCCAAGGGTGATAAGAGTTTTGTTGGAAAAAGACGAGATGGTTGTTTCCTCTTCCTCGAATGATTCGTAAATCATTTTGCCTCCCAGAAAACCAAGCAATACAAAGGCAATCCAATGGTCGAAAGAGGTGATGTACGAGCTGAAGCTAACCCCGAGCAACCAACCGAGTAAGGTCATGCCTCCTTGAAATATTCCCATGGTGAAGGCAAGGCGTAATGATTGATTCATGCGAAACGGTTGCATAACGATCCCCCCGCTGATACTTACAGCGAGGCTATCCATTGCCAACCCTAAGGCGATCATTAATACGGAGATAATACCCATGCATGAAATTTTTGACAAAAGTATAAAAATGATGGCGAAATTAAGCGCAAAAAATGTAACTTTGTAGATAAGGAGAGTTTATTTATAATAAGAATAGATATGAATTTGCAGACGAAGGTTAATATTACGGCACCCGATTTTATGATAGATTACAGTTCCAAATTGATGATGTTGGGATCGTGTTTCGCGGAGAATATGGGAGGTAAGTTTTCATATTACAAATTTGATGTTGATGTGAATCCTTGCGGGATTGTTTATAATCCGCGATCGGTAGCTAATGTGCTCCGTTTGATCGTGGAGGGGAAGAAATTCGGGAAGGAAGATTTGATGCAGGTCGGGGATAAGTGGGTGAGTTTGTTCCACCACGGGGCTTTTTCTTCGACAGATCAAGAGGAGTGTCTGGATAAGATTAACCGTCGGTTGGCTCGTGCCACTGAAGAGATTCGCTCCGTGGATTTACTGGTGATCACGTGGGGAACGGCATGGGTATACCGACACACGGGAAAAGACGTGGTCGTATCGAATTGTCACAAGATCCCCTCGCAGGATTTCGAGCGTTATCGGTTGAACGTGGAAGAGATCGTGAAAGAGTACACGGAATTGATCGGGAGTTTGCAGAAGGTGAATCCCGGAATGCGGGTATTGTTTACCGTGAGTCCTATTCGGCACTGGAAAGATGGGGCGCATGGAAACCAGTTGAGTAAAGCAACCTTATTGTTGGCAATCGACCAATTGCGGGAAAAGCTGAATAACGTGTATTATTTCCCGGCTTACGAGATCGTGCTGGACGAGTTGAGGGACTACCGATTCTACGCGGATGATATGTTGCATATGTCCAGCCTCACGATTGACTATACTTGGGAGAGATTCCTGTATAGCTTTATCAGTCCGGAGGTGTTGGGACTGATGAACCGGATTGGAAGGATAAACAAGGCGGTAGCTCATCGACCTTTTGATCCGGCGTCAAATGATTATCAACGTCTGGTAAAGAATTTACTAACGGAAATAGTAGCGATTTCCCGTTCTTTCCCGTCAATTGATTTTAGTGAAGAAGAAAGAAAACTGAAAGATTCGGTAAGCAAGTGATGATTATCCGTGTTTCATGGCACTTGGGTACGTGGATGGTAGCTGTGATTTAGAGAGAGGGCATTAGTTCTTGTGGTGTCAGCGGAATCGTGTCTTGTTCCACCACGGGAGCGAGTTCTTTCAAATAGATCACGGTCTTCACGGGATAAGCCCCGGCATATTTCTTACGAATACGTTTTAATGCGGGGATAGTCTCGATGCGGGTACGGAAGTTGCCGACACGGATTTTAAAGTCGGGATCCGTGTATTGCAGATAGGCACGAATATCCGGAAATTCTTCCTCGAATCGTTGCGTGTAACTTTTCAACGTGTCGATGTTGGTATTATAAGAACTGACAGATAATATTTGGATACGATAGCCTTGGAAAGCCTGTTCCTTCCTGTTGACGGAAAGATTCAGTTTCATTAGCTGTTCGATTTTCGGGTCCCCGTGGAGCGTAACTTTCCCGCCCGTGATAGAGTCTGCTTGAGAGAGTTGTTTGAAAAAGTCTACATCCGGTTTCACCGCGGGTATAGTGTCTGTCTGTGCCCAAGTTTGATGGGTAATGAATAATATTAAAATAACAAGTATTGATTTCATGAATAAATGTCTATCGTGATACAACTAATTCGACTTCAATCGACAAAGATAGTATAAATTGTCTTTTTGTGGTAGAAAAATAGATAAATAACACTATTTTTGTAGCCGTGAATATGAAACATTCTACATGAATAAAATAGGAAAAGATGAATCAAGTAACAGATCAACAAATCATTGAAATATTGAGAAGAGAGGCCGTTCCGGCCTTGGGGTGTACCGAGCCAGTAGCCTGTGCTCTGGCTTGTGCAAAATGTAAAGAGGTATTGGGAGGCGTGCCCGAGCATTTGGATGTACTGGTTAGTGGCAATATTTATAAAAACGGCATGGGTGTCGGGATTCCCGGAACCGGAATGGTAGGTCTTCCTATCGCCGCTGCTTTGGGAGCGGTTTGCGGGAAGTCCGAGTACGGTCTGGAAGTATTGAAGGACGTGAACGTGGGGGATAACCTGCAACGTGCCAAGGATTTGTTAAGTCAGGTTACGGTTTCTCTGAAAATGGATGCCCCGGATAAATTGTACGCCGAGGCATTGGCAACCAAGGGAAATGATAAGGTGAAAGTGATTATTGCTCACACGCACACGAATATCATTCTGGTGGAAAAGAACGGGGAAGAGCTTTTCAAGAGAGAATTTAAGTTAGATACGACAAAGAAAGAAGATAAGGGACCGGAGTTAAGTGTGAAACGTATTTGGGATTTCGTGCACGAGGTAGACGTGAAAGATATTGAGTTTGTTTTGCAAGGAGCCGAGATGAACAAGGCCATTTCTGCCGAGGGGTTACAATCTGAGTACGGTTTACAAATTGGTAAGACGCTGAAAGAGAATATAGATAAGGGATTGTTGGAGGACGATTTGCTGAACCGCACATTGATTCGTGCGACGGCAGCGTCGGATGCCCGTATGGATGGGTGCCCGAAACCGGTTATGACAAATTCCGGTAGCGGTAATCAGGGGATCACGGTGTATTTGCCCGTGGTGGTGGCTGCCGAAAAGTTCGGGGCTTCACGCGAGCAGTTGGCTCGCGCCTTGGCATTGAGCAACCTGATCGCGGTGCATATCCACCATTACATGGGACATCTTTCTGCTCTTTGCGGGATTTTGATTGCCGGTACGGGAGCTGCTTCGGCTATCACTTACTTGATGGGCGGTACTTACGAGAATATGGTCAACACGATCAAAACGATGTGTTCCAACTTGACCGGAATGATGTGTGACGGAGCTAAACAGGGATGTGCCTTGAAAGTTTATTCCGGGGTATCTGCTGCCGTACAGGCGGCTCTGTTATCCATGAACGGTATAAAAACAAATAATGACGGGATAGTAGAAGAGGATATCGAGCGAACCATTCGTAACGTGGGATTGATTGGAACCAAGGGAATGGAGGAGACGGATAAGACGATCCTGAACATCATGTGCAACAAGGAAACAAAATAGTTTTTGAATTTGAACCCGTACGTGAATATACACACGCATCATGTCGGTGAAGGAATCAATGTCTTGGATGTTGGAGAGGGAAAAGCGTGGATTGAAGACGAGAAAAGACGGGGGATAGAAGAGGGGCAGGAAGTTTTTTACTCGGTAGGTGTTCATCCGATGAAACTCGGGGAAATTGGAGAGGATGCTTTGACGTGTGTAAATGACATGCTTTGCACGGGGAGAGTTATCGCGATCGGAGAGTGCGGTTTGGACCGTCGCTCTCCGGTTTGTATAGAGGAACAGGAACGGGTGTTGGAAAGACAGGTTGAATTGGGCGAAAAGTTTCGGAAACCTCTGATTATTCATTGTGTAAAGGCGTATTCTGAGTTGATAGCTATTCGGAAAAAGATGAAATCTTCGATTCCGTGGATTATTCACGGGTATAATAATAACGAACAGATATTACGACAATTGTTGGAACACGGGTTTTATATTTCCGCGGGGACGGCACTTTTAAATGACCGCTCCAACGCTTTTCATTTGTTACGACATGTTCCTTTGAACAGGTTGTTTTTGGAGAATGATGACAAGACGGTGGGGATTGATGTTATTTACAGCGTGGCATCCGGTATATTGGGACTTACCGTGGAGGAATTGAAGAGGGTGACAAGGGATAATCTAAAGAATGTTTTTGCGATATAATTATGGATTGGCTGAGTAGAACGGAATTGCTCTTGGGACAGGAGCGGTTGGGACAGTTGAAAAACGCGCACGTGTTGGTTGCCGGATTGGGTGGTGTAGGGGCGTATGCCGCCGAGCAATTGTGTCGGGCGGGGATAGGCGAGTTGACGATTATTGACGGTGATAGTGTAGACGTGACGAATAAAAATCGGCAGTTACCGGCATTGGACAGTAATATCGGGAAGGCGAAAGCGGAAATCATGGCTGCCCGATTCCGGGATATCAATCCGGACATCCGGCTTCACGTGATCAATGATTTTATCAAGGACGATCGGATGATCGAGATATTGGAGATGGCGAAGTATGATTACGTGGTAGACGCGATAGACACATTAGCTCCCAAGATTTTCCTGATTTACCATAGTCTGCAAAAGGGATATCGTATCGTGAGTTCCATGGGTGCCGGGGGAAAAATGGACCCGACACAGGTATGTATTGCCGATATTTCCAAATCTTATAATTGTAATCTTGCCCGTATGCTTCGCAAAAGGCTTCATAAGCTGGGTGTTTACAAGGGGGTGAAGGTCGTGTTCTCGCCAGAGGAAGTTGCTCCGGAAGCTATTGTATTGAGCGAGAGTGAGAATAAGAAATCGAACGTGGGAACGATTTCTTACATGCCGCCCGTGTTCGGGTGTTTTTGTGCTTCGGTGGTTATCCGTGATTTGGCGGAGCCTGTTTCTAGTGAAGACCTAAAGAAGAACTAGTGAAGTCCTAGGGAGATCATTCCCCGGTGGCGGTGTTTATGTGCTTTTAGCGCATACTTTCTATATCTGAGATTATAGGATCTTCACAGGATAACCGGAGCAAGAACGGAGGAAGGGTATGATTACCCTAGGACTTCGGTATTATTATAGTGGGTCTTGGGTATTAAGCCGTATAGAGGTGTGTCGGCGAATAGCGATGAAATATCAAAATTAATA
The DNA here is from genome assembly GCF_014287455.1 of Butyricimonas hominis. Classification (NCBI taxonomy): domain Bacteria; kingdom Pseudomonadati; phylum Bacteroidota; class Bacteroidia; order Bacteroidales; family Odoribacteraceae; genus Butyricimonas; species Butyricimonas hominis. The sequence goes on along the minus strand of NZ_JACOOH010000007.1, from coordinate 95,676 downwards.
AAAATAACAATTTACTTGTAATTGATGTGATTAATGCATACGTTTGTAAGGGATGAATGCTGACTTTAAATGATGATAATAGACTGCAATCTATTTTTCAAGAACGATTTTATGGGAGGCGTGCGTTTCTAAAATGTGTTACTAAAAATTTTAACTATGAACTATCGAACTATTGGCTTGATCGCCCGTTACGAGGCGAAGGCTATCACGAGGGAATGGAGTTTCAAGGTTGTCACGGTATTGTGTGTACTGATTGTGGCCTTTCTTCACGTTATCACGCAAAGTAGTATCAAAGAACCGGAATGGATAGCGATATCCTTGCCTTCCGCGATTCCTTTTGCCAATGCTTATCTGGTAAATATCCTGCAAATCATTATCGCTATTTTCTGGGCGGGTAATTTTCTGCGGGAAGACAAATACGTGGATGCTAATTCATCTGTTTCGGCACGACCGTTTTCTAACATGGAGTTATTGCTCGGGAAAACGTTGGGTTTTATACTTGTTATTTTGTGTCTGGATATTTTGTTGGGGATCATCGCCTTGTCTATTCATTTATTGGCAAGTGATTCTCCTTTTGTTTTTTCTCCTTATGTATTTTACTTTTTAACCATAACTTGTCCGATTTTATTTTTTATCACGGGATTCACGATATGCGTGAAAGGAATAGCGCATAATTTTGCACTGGCTTGCGTCCTGTTGCTTGCTTTTCTTTATTTTGGCGTATTTTTCGGTAAAGGAGTGCTTTACGGTGCTTTCGATATTTTAGCCTTGGGGATGCCCAATGCTTTCTCGGATGTCACGGGATTTGCCGATTCGAGTAGTTTTCTGTTGCAGCGGTTCTCGTTTCTCGCTTGGGGATGCGGGTTAATTATTCTGGGAATAACTTTTATCTGTCGAATATCCAATAGTGCCAAGGCTAATTTCGCTACCGGGAAGTTCGGAATATTATTACTTGTGGTGGGGTTCGTTGTTTCGGGCTTTTATGTGGGTAAATATGTTCAAAGGGATAAAGAACGTGAGGTTGTTCGGGATGTATTCGTGAAATACCAGAATTTACCCAAGGTTAATGTCTTGGAGCATGATATAAATTTCAAACAAGAGGGATATGCTTACCTTGCCTCCAGTAAATTGAAAGTGTATAACCCGTACGAGTGGAAAATAGACTCTGTCGTGTTGTACTTGAATCCGGGGCTGGAGGTGTTGAAACTCGCTTCGGGTAAAGAGAATTTATCTTATCGGCGGGAGAGGCAAGTGATTGTTCTCGCGATGTCGATGCAGCCGGGAGAAACGAAAGAAATCGGGGTGGATTACCGGGGTGGTATCTCTCCAGCCGTCTGTTATGCGGAGGTGGTGAATATCGATTCTCTTGCGGCACGTTCACGTGGTTACTACATGTATAACATGGGACGTGATTATTATTATCTCCGCCCGGATTACACGTTGTTGACCCCGGAATGTTTATGGTACCCGACGAGTAAACCCACGGTGAACGTGAATGCACCTTACTTCACGGAGCGGGAATTTACTCGTTTCAAGTTGACCGTGAGTGGAGAGGATAAACGAGTACCGGTAGCCCCGGGAGAAGAGAGCAGGGAAGGTGATAATATTTGTTTTACCGGTAAATTCGGGGTGTCCGGGTTGACTCTTTGTATCGGTGATTATGTGCGAAAGGGGATTCAGTATGAAGACGTGTTCTATGAAGTTTTTCTGTTGCCGGGACACGAGTATCTTCTTTTTAAGGAGTTAGACATGGCAACACTTTTTGAACAGTGGAGTTTAGTATTTATGTTTGAAAAGAATAAAGCGTATGTATATGATAAATTGAATCTTGTCGAAACTCCGGTTCATTTTTGCGCGTATAGTAGGGATTGGAAGAGTAATAGCGAATATGTACATTCGGGAATCGTGTACCGTCCGGAAAGGGAGCCTTTATTCCGGTTGCCATTTAAACCCATGCATGACGAGAGAGAGGGTTTTAACCCCTCCGAGGAGTTTTGGAGGATGTATAGGCTTTTCTTGGATAATAATGTAATGGTGGATGTTCCGTCCGGCAATATGTTTTTGGGGCGATTCGTGAAACGTGCTCCAAGGGATTTCGTGAAAAATGTAAATGACATTTCTTCTTTGTTACAAAAAGACCATTATAGTGTACTTTCTACCGAGTTCGCGGGAATTGATCTTTTGTTCCACGAAATGCAGAAGGGATTGGGAGAGAAATTTGATAATTTTGCTGATAACTTTGCAGTCAGGTGTTTCAATGATTATAGTCTTGAAGAAATATTACGGGAGTCAAGTCGGGATATAAAATTGAATCTTGCGATACATCTTAAAGGTTATAATTTTTTAAAGACTCTTTTGTGTTCTGTTCCTTACGAGGAATTTGAAAGTTTTAATACCGATTTTATAGAAAATCACGCCTTTCAATGCTTTAGTTACGAGGAGTATTGCGAGGAGGTGAAACAACGATTTGGCATTGATTTTCTTGAGTTGACCCGGCAATTGTATTGCGAGAGAGGTTTACCCGCTTTTTATTTTAGAGATGTGCGGTTAGATGCGGTGGAAACATCGAAAGGTGAAGAGGGGCATGTGTTTAGTGTTAAAGTATGGAATAAGGGGGAACTGGATGGAATAGTTTCGATAAGTAGTTACAGGGGAAAATCACGGGATTATATTGTTCCGGCAAATGCTTGCAAAGAGATTAAATATTATAATGAATTCGGGGTGAGTGAAGGGGTTAGGATAAGTACGAACTTCGCGATGAACAATCCTTCGTTATTTTCTTTTGAAGATTTTCCTCAAGGAAGTAGGATAAGTGAGCCGATTGAAGGAATTTTTGACGCGGATACGATTGTTTTTGCTCCGGAAGCGGGAGTGTATATCGTGGATAATACAGATCCGGGGTGCCGTGTTGTCGAGGATAGGCGTGTCCTTGATAAAGTGTATGCTAAGAGTGAATCTAGTTACAAGGGTACTCGTTGGCGTGAGGCGGCTATGGGTGACTCGTACGGGGAACCGGTGAAAAGTTATTTAACGAAAAGATCAGGGGATGGTGTTTCTGCGGTTGAGTGGGAAGTGAATTTACCCGAGTCAGGGAAGTATGAATTGTTTGTTTATAATGATAATAGTGTGGATGCCGGTCTTGTAAAAAGTGGATGGCTAACGGCTCCCCGGGTGCAAACGTATCGGTTTGCTCATGCCGAAGGGGAGGAAACGATAGAATTATTACCGTTGGAAGAGGCGAATGGATGGGTTTCGATGGGGGTATATCAATTTAATGCAGGTATGGCAAAGATTAACTTGTCCGGACAGGGAGCGGATCCCAATCAATCTATCGTGGCAGATGCCGTGAAGTGGGTTAAAGTAAAATAATACTAATACTATATAACTATGAAAATAAGAATTGAACATCTTGGGAAAATATATGCCGGTGGTAAAGAGGCTTTACGTGATTTGAATTTAGAAATAGAATCCGGTATGTTTGGTTTGCTGGGACCGAACGGGGCGGGTAAAACGACTTTGATGCGCATAATGACGTTATTGCAGAATCCGACTTCCGGCACGATATTTTTTGATGATTATGATTTATCGAAAGACAGGAAAGCGATTCGTTCTATGCTGGGGTATTTGCCACAGGATTTTCGTACTTTTCAAAAGTTTCGGGCTTGGGAGTTTTTAGATTATAGTGCGGGACTTGCCGGTATTGAAAAAAAGAAACGGGGGGAGCTTGTTGACGAAATGTTGAGGAAAGTGGGACTTTACGAGGAACGTGACCGTTGGGCAAATCGCTTGTCCGGGGGTATGAAACGTCGGCTAGGCATAGCGCAAGCGATTATCGGGAATCCCAAGATTATCATTGTCGATGAACCTACAACCGGACTCGACCCGGAAGAGCGTATCCGTTTCCGGAATATTCTGTCGGATATAAGTGATAAAGATGCGACGATTATATTATCGACACATATCGTGGGGGATATTTCCAGTAGTTGCAAGAATGTTGCTTTGTTAAATCACGGGCAATTAAAGTTCATGGGTACCCCGGGGGAGATGCTCGGACAGGCGAGAGGGAAAGTTTGGGAACTGTTCGTCATGCAAGACGAGTATGAAGCGATAAAAGGGAAATATCCCGTGATCATGACGGTTCCCGAAGACGGGGGACTGAGAATCCAAATTGTGGCAGAAGAAGTTGCAGAATATGCAGACGTGAAGTCAATAGAACCGAATCTGGAACACGCTTACGTTTATTATATGGATTTCGTGTTGAAAGACAAGATGGATATGCAGGCTAAGCGTTTGTAAGTAAAAAACGAGATTCATTCCGAATCTCGTTTTTTTTGGGTAAAATCACGCCCGTAATTTCTGGGCAGTAAATTTGTCGAGTTTGCTCTCGGCGTATTCTTTGGTGACCGTGATGGAGTCGCAGTGTTGCGAGGGAATCTCGAACATCAAGTCGGTCATGATGGCTTCGCAAATGGAACGTAGTCCGCGGGCTCCCAGTTTAAATTCAATAGCCTTGTCAACAATGTATTCGAAGACATCTTCGTTGAAGTTCAACGTGATATTGTCGAGTTCGAATAGTTTGATGTATTGGCGGATGATCGCGTTTTTGGGTTCCGTGAGGATGTTCCGCAGGGCTTGGCGATCCAGTGGCTCCAAGTAAGTCAATACCGGAAGACGCCCGATGATCTCGGGAATCAACCCGAAAGACTTCAAGTCTTGCGGGGCGATGTATTGCAACATGTTGTCACGGTCGAGAAGGAAAGTTTCTTTGCTTGCCGTGAATCCTACCACTTGGGTGTTCATACGTTGGGCAATCTTTTTCTCGACACCGTCGAATGCTCCGCCACAGATGAAGAGGATATTCTTGGTGTTTACCGGGATCATCTTCTGGTCAGGGTGTTTGCGTCCGCCTTGCGGGGGTACGTTCACGATAGAACCTTCCAGTAGTTTCAATAAACCTTGTTGCACGCCTTCGCCGCTGACATCACGGGTGATGGACGGGTTGTCGCCTTTGCGGGCGATCTTGTCGATCTCGTCAATAAAGACGATACCTTTTTCTGCCGCATCCACGTCGTAGTCGGCTGCTTGCAATAAGCGTGTCAGGACGGATTCGATGTCCTCGCCCACGTATCCCGCTTCCGTCAGCACGGTGGCGTCCACGATAGTGAAAGGCACGTGCAGCATTTTGGCAATCGTGCGTGCCAGCAAGGTTTTCCCCGTTCCCGTGCGACCGACCATGATGATGTTGGACTTCTCGATCTCCACGTCGTCGTTACCGGGCTTTTGTGTCAATCGTTTATAATGGTTGTAAACAGCCACGGCAAGGTGTTTTTTCGCCTCGTCCTGACCAATCACGTATTGATCCATGAATTGTTTGATCTCTATCGGTTTCTTGACCTCGATATGATCCATGTCTAAAGGGGTGGAATGGCCTCTTTGTTCCTCTTGCACGATGTCGTACGCCTGTTGGGCACACATCTCGCAAATGAAACCGTCCATCCCGGCAATCAGAAGATCCACTTCGTCACGTGATCTTCCGCAAAACGAACATTTATCTTGCATTATTTATGATTCCGAGTTAAAACAGTGTCAATCATTCCGTATTCTTTCGCTTCCACAGCAGTCATCCAATAGTCGCGGTCTGAGTCTTTTTCCACTTTTTTCAGCGGGTTACCGGAATGATCGGCGATGATTTGGTAAAGTTCTTTTTTCAATTTCATGATTTCCCGTGCCGTGATCTCGATATCGGATGCCTGACCTTGGGCACCGCCCATCGGTTGGTGTATCATGATGCGGGAGTGTTGCAGCGCGGAACGTTTTCCTTTGGTGCCTGCCGTCATCAGCACGGCACCCATGGATGCGGCCATACCGGTACAGATGGTTGCCACGTCACATTTGATGTATTGCATCGTGTCATAGATTCCGAGTCCGTCGTACACGCTACCGCCCGGGGTGTTGAAATAGATCTGCACGTCTTTGGTTGGATCGGCTGATTCCAAAAATAACAATTGCGCCATAACGATATTTGCCACGGTGTCGTCAATCGGTACCCCGAGGAATATAATACGGTCCATCATTAATCTTGAAAAAACGTCCATGCTTGCCACGTTCAATTGGCGCTCCTCGATGATCGTCGGGGATATATAGCTGGCAGTAGCTGATTCGATACGATGTAGATTCAGGCTACTGATTCCTTTATGCTTCATGGCATATTTCTTGAATTCGTCTTGTGAAAACATAAGTCCTGTTTTTTTAGTTATTCGGCTGCTAAGTTACGAAAAAAGGGTGAGAAAAGATACACTTCGTTGGTTTTATCGCCAAACAATCTCTATCACGTGGTCAATGTCCGCGGGGATTTCTTCCAGTTGGAGCAAGATGCCTTCTTTCGTTTTCTTGTATTTTACCGGGGTTTTATCTTTGAAACGTGCAATGCTTTTGACTTTTTTACCCGTGATGGGAAGTAGGAGTTCGGTTTTGTCCAGATTAAGGATGTGAACATATAATTTATTATCTTTTTGCGTGGTTACTCCCCACGGTTGATGGGGGACAATACCTGCCCGGGTGCCGTAGAGTGTTTCGCCGTAAGTTTTCATCCATTCCCCGATTTCTTTCAAACGCGTGACCGAGCCTTCGGGAAAATCTCCGCCGGGGCGGGGGCCCACGTTCAGGAGAAGGTTGGCGTTGTTGCCGGAGGCACCGACCAGCGTGTGAATAAGTTGTTTGGTCGATTTGAAGTTCCGGTCATTGATGTTGTATCCCCACGTGTTGTTCATGGTTTCGCAGCTTTCCAACGGGAGGGTGCTGATTTCGGCATCGGCGGAGTAACCTGCCTTGTTTTGCCCGGGAAGGTCACGCTCGAACATCTGGAAGTCTTCGCCCTCGAAGGGTGCTTTGTGGTGATTGTTACCGATGAGGCACCCCGGTTGCAGGCGGTGGACTAACGTGTATTGTCTTTCCAGTTGCCAGTCTGCGTCCGGTTTGTCCCACCAGCCGTCGAACCAGATACCCCCGATAGAACCGTAGTTCGTGAGCAGTTCGGTGAGTTGGGCATCCATGAATTTCAAGTAGTCTTCCCATGTTCCGGAAGGCGTGCGCCCGGTGTTGCGCCCGGTACGTCCCCACGGGTAGTAGTCGGGACGGTGCCAGTCGATATGCGAGTAATACAGGAATAGTTTCAGCCCGTGCTTTTGGCAGGCTTCGGCGAGTTCCTTGATGACGTCCCGTTTGAACGGGGTTGCTTTCACCACGTTGTAGTCCGATTGTTTGGTGTCGAACATGGAAAAGCCGTCATGGTGCCGTGACGTGAAACAGATGTATTTCATCCCGGCGTCTTTGGCAGTGCGTACCCATTCGTCGGCGTTGAATTTGGAAGGGTAGAAGCCGTCCGCCAGTTTTTGGTATTCTTCTTCATTTAGGTTTTTGTTGGTAAGCACCCATTCCCCGTCCGCCAGCATGCTGTATATTCCCCAGTGGATGAACATACCGAATTTAGCGTCCCGGAACCATTGTCTGTTTTCCAAGTTTTCTTTCGATGGGGTATACTTCTCTTGCGCGAGGCTGAATGATGATATTCCACCTAATAATAAAAGCGTGATAATGAATATTTTTCTCATGATATGGTTTTGATTAAATTTTTCACGAAAATAGTAAATGTGTGTTTATTATCAAATATTCGGGGGTAGGATAGAATTATTTTAAAATAAATACATGAAAAAGCTTGCATATCCGAATAATAGAGATACCTTTGTTCCGAATTGAGTTGATTCCTTTGTTTTAAATCACTTTCCTAACATGTATTTGTATCGTTAAGTAGACTTTTATTCAATGCACACCTCAATCACTATTAATTAATTATTAAAATTGTACTTGATGAACATTTACATTTCAAATTTAAGCTATGGCGTTGATGACGCTGATTTAAGCACATTGTTTGCAGAATACGGAGAGATTGTATCTGCTAAAGTTATTATGGACAGAGAGTCAGGAAGATCAAGAGGCTTCGGTTTCGTTGAATTGGCTGACGATACTTTGGGACAAAAAGCGATCGACGAATTGAACGGTGCTGAATATGACGGTAAAGTGATTAACGTTAATGTGGCTAAACCGAGAGAAGAAAGATCAAACGGTGGTAACCGCGGAGGTTATAACAGAGGTGGCGGTAATCGCGGAGGTTATAATTCAAACAGAAGATATTAATATATCGATATGGTACAGAAGAGAGGCTTGGTTTTCAAGCCTCTTTTTTTGTTTTAGGTATAACCGCTTTTCTTTGATGCTCCTCTAGGGCTTCGCTATGGTTTGTCTTGACTATCTACATAGCATGAACATAGCATAAACACAGCATGAACGTAGCATGAACACTGGTGGGCGTTTTTGCTGTGACTCAGCACCGAATGGGCTTGGATTATAGTAGGGGGCATCCATCGTGATACAATGGACTTTCGATAGGTCTGCACCAAATGTGGGAGTATTTTTATATATTAATGCGATTCTGTCTGCAAAAACCTTTATATTTGTCCGTATGAATGGCGAGATTGGCGTAATAGAGAAAGTTTTTGCCGCGATTAAGAGTGGTGATCAACGGGCATTTGAACAAATGTTTCGGATGTTTTATATTCCCTTGTGTGACTATGCTGTTATGATTCTAGGAGAACAAGCTGAAGCGGAGGATGTGGTACAGGATCTTTTCATGCATATTTGGAAGAGTAGAGCGAAAATGGAAGTTCAGGAATCGGTGAAATCTTATCTTTTTACATCCGTGCGTTTCCGTGCGTTGAACGTGTTGAAGCATAAAATAGTGGAGCGGAAACACGGGGCATTGTTGACGGAGTTTATTGAAAACTTGCAATGTTCCGATTATTCGGAGGAAGAGGTACAACGTATCGAGCAAATCAAGGAGGTTTTGCAAACTTTACCCTCTCAGTGTCGGGTTGTCTTCACGATGAGTTGTCTTGACGGGAAAAAGTACAAAGAGATCGCGGAAGAATTAGGTATATCGGTTAATACCGTAAAGTCGCATATTATGAAGGCTTACCGGGATATTCGTGCTCGTGTGGGTGGAGAAAGTTCTCCTTTGTTGCTTTTTATCGCTTTACAAATCAATTGATAAATAAGTTTTTGTTTTTTTTCTGAAAAAAGTTCGTTTTTGACTCACCTTTTTTTGAATGATGGTTGTCGTATGTGAAACAAGATAGAGTTATGAACGATTTTTTTATTCATAAATGGGAACAGCTTATTTCCTTGTGGCGGGGAGATGGAGAAGATAATATTGAGGTGAGTGGTGATAATGGGGAAACGGAGAGAATGTTGCGGGAGCAATTCGAGGTCAGGCAAGCGATACGTGGCTTGGAACACTGGAGTTTTGACGTGGAACAAGGATGGCGAAAGGTACGCCCGCGCTCCCTGCGTTTGCGATTAGTGCGGCTCTCAAAATACGCGGCAATGTTGGTCGTTATTTTTTCTTTAACTTATTATTTTGTGCGTCCGGGGGATGAAAAAAAGAAGAGCGAGATGGCACAATCCGACAGGATAGAGCCGGGAAAATTGCAGGCGGAGTTACAGTTGGCAACGGGGGAACGTTTGGTGCTGGATGTACATCAGGTTCTTCATAAGCAAGAAAATAACGGGATTGAGATCGTGAATGACACGGCAAACGGGAAGGTATATTATCGAACTGTCGGTGCTGCCGTCGGCGATAGTATGAAGTTTAATACTTTGGTTGTCCCTAAGGGGGGAGAGTATTCTATGGAATTGCCTGATGGGACGGTCGTGTGGATTAATTCCGAATCTTCTTTAAGGTTCCCGGAAACTTTTGCTCGGGAATGCCGGGAGGTGTATTTGAAGGGAGAGGCCTATTTCGAGGTGAAAAAAGATAAAGACAAGCCTTTTCACGTGTATACGGAATCGGGAGATGTTCGGGTGTTGGGTACAAGTTTTAACGTGAGTGCTTATCCGGGTAACAAGTCATGGCAGACGACATTGGTCGAGGGGGCAGTGATGATTGTCCGGGGGCAGGAAAAGGTCTTGATGAAACCAAACGAACAATATGAGATTGACGAGAGAACGGGAGTGGGGGTGTTGAAGCGGGTTAGCCCGGAACTTTACACTTCGTGGCGGGATGGAAAATTTTATTTCAAGGCATATACTTTCGAAGAGTTGGTCGAACGATTGGAACGATGGTATGATTTCAAAATGTTTTACATGAATGAGAATATTAAATCACGTCGTTTCTCGGGTGTGGTGAATAAACATCAGCCGTTGCAAGAGATGTTAAAGTTTCTTGAGATGACTTCGGATGTGCGTTTTAGCGTGAAAGGGAACGTGGTGACGGCAAGTTTGGATATAAATAAGGAGAACTGATACGGGTAAAAAAGAACGAGAGATTGCGGCTCCCGTTCAGTCTTTAACCCGTGAGGATTAAATAAATAATAATGTAATTACAAATCTATGAAAAAAAATGATGATGTCGGTTTATTCTATTGGAAAAGTAGGATAAAAAAAATGTTATTGCCTATGAAGCTGATTTGTTTTTGGATTTTAGTCGGGTTGTTGCAAGTGCAGGCAACGACTTACGGACAAGCGGAAAGTGTGTCGTTCGAGAAGAAGCAATTGACGATAGATCAAGTGTTCAACACGATAATGACACAGTTGAAGTACGATATTTTTTACAGTGACGACGAGATCGACGTGACGAGGGTGGTGGAGATTCCGGCGTTAAGCGTGAACGTGGAGGAGGTTTTGCGGGTAGTGCTTGGAGAACGTTTCACGTATCGGTTTATTGGTAAAACGATCGTGATTTCTCCCAAAGCAGCGACGCCACAGGTCAAGGAAAGTGTTCGTGTCAAAGGATGGGTGTATGACGAGAAAAAGGAGGCTATGCCGGGAGTGACGGTGAAGGTTGCCGGAATACCTTTGGGGACTTCGACGAATGAGAAAGGATGGTTCGCGATCGATTTGCCGATGCAAGAGGGAAAGCTGGAATTTTCTTTCGTGGGGTATAAGACGAAGCAGATAGATTTCACGGCAAAAACGGACACGTTGCGAATCGTGATGGAGGAAGAGCAGCAACAAGTGGATGAGGTGATTGTAAACGGGTATTTTACCCAAAACAAAAATTCCTATACCGGGTCGGTAACTTCGGTAAAAGGAGAAGAGTTGTTGAAGGTGTCTTCCACGAATATTCTTAAGGCATTGGCTTTTACTGTTCCGGGTTTGCATTTGGTAGAAAATAACGAGCAGGGATCGAATCCCAATGCTATTCCTGAAATCATTATCCGGGGAACAACGGCTTTGGCGGTGAACGGGGAGTACGGGTTGAATACTCCGTTGATTATTCTCGACGGGGTAGAGATTTCGTTGGAGAATTTGTACGATTTGGATATGCAGGATATTGATAATGTCGATGTTTTGAAAGATGCTTCTGCCAAAGCGATATACGGGGATAAGGCAGCTAACGGTGTGATCGTTATTACCCGTAAACGGGTGACAGATTCGAAATTGCGGGTTCGGTATAATTTCATGCCGGATGTGCAGTTTCCGGACGTGTCTTCGTTCGATTTGTGTAACGGTTTGGAGAAGTTGGAACTTGAACGGTTGTGTGGAATATATGATTCCCCGAATGGAGAGTATGACGAGTTGTACTGGCAGCGCAGGAATGCGGTGGAACGGGGTGTACTTACCGATTGGAAATCTATTCCCTTGCGTAATAGTTGGTCGTTCGATCATTCCGTTAATATTTCCGGTCGGGGAAGTGGAGTGGATTATAATGTATCTCTTCGTTACGGGGATACCCGAGGTGTCATGAAAGGGGACTTCCGGCAACGCTACGGGATAGGTATTAATCTGGCTTATTATTATAAAGATTTTCTAACGGTTTCTTATCGTTTGGATATTAGTAAGACGGATACCAAGGATTCTCCTTACGGTACTTTTTCAGATTGGGTAATACGTAATCCTTACGAGATGCCGAAAGATGAATACGGGGATTGGGTTAAGAGTTATAATGCCAAGTTAGACCGTAATCCGTTGTATGAAGCGTCGTTGGAAAGTTTCCGGAAGTCGAAAAGTAAAACGATCACGAATAGTTTAAATATGCGGGTGGATATATTGAAAAGACTTTACGCTAGTGGTAATTTCAATTATTCATTAGGTGATGAACAGTCGGATGATTTTGTTTCTCCCGAGTCTTTCCATTTTTTGGGTAGAGATGCAGATCAGAAAGGTAGCTATACCATTGCGGGGAGAGAACGTAACAGTTGGTCGGGAAATTTGACACTTTCTTATAACTGGACTATTGATGATCAAGGTTCTTTATTAAGTTTGAATGTCGGGGGAACCATGAATAAAGACAAGTCGTACAACTTTAGTTTTGCGGGTATCGGATTTTTGAAACCTATTCTGAATGATATGGGGTTTGCTGCCGGATACGATTCAGGGGCTCCTTCCGGGGCAGAAGCAGTCAGTACCGGTGTCGGGATATATGGGAACTTGAATTTTATTTACCGGAACCGCTATTTCGCGGACGCTTCTTACCGGAGTTCTGCCAGTTCCAGCATGAGTAAGGATAATCGTTGGGCGCCCTATTGGGCAGTGGGAGCGGGTTGGAATGTCCATAATGAAAAGTTCCTCGAAGGGTCCTTTGTTAATATGTTGCGGCTAAAAGCCAGTTATGGGCTTACCGGTAGCAATACGTTGTCAACTTGGGAAACCCGTACTACTTACCGTTATATGAAGGAAAATCAGTTTATTACCGGAATCGGAGCCAAGCCTATAACGATGGCTAATGAATTTCTGAAAGCCTCGAGAACGTACGAGTGGAACATGGGTGTACAGTTTTCTCTTTTTGATGACCGCTTACAATTGGATATGAATTTCTATAATAAGAAAACCAAGGATATGCTTTTAGCGATTTCTTATCCGCCTTCCGTCGGAGTCCAAACTTTGAATAGTAATTTGGGAGAACAGGTAAACAAAGGATATGATTGGAGTTTGTCCGGTGCGATTTTGAAAACTAAAGATTTGCAATGGCGGTTAACCCTGAACGGTCAACACAATCGGGATAAAATCAAGAAAATCAGTAATTCACTGAAATACCGGAATGATGAGAATCGAGAGCAGATGGTGGATCAAGATTTGGTGAATAAAGGAATAGTCAGGGGAATGGCTCCCAAAGTTCAGTTCGAGGAGGGGGAATCATCCACCGCTATTTATGTTGTACGTTCATTGGGTATTGATCCGGCAACCGGTAAGGAGATTTTGGTAAAAAAAGACGGAACACTGACTTTTGATTATGATCCTGCCGATAAGGTGGCGATGGGAAACACGATTCCCGATTTGGAGTTGTCGTTGAGTACTTCTTTTAGCTGGAAAGGTTTTTCCGTGTTTGCCGGAATGAGTATTACTTGCGGCGGTTGGATATATAACGGGACTCGAGCATCAAAGGTTGAGCAGATTGATCCCACTCATAATGTCGATCGTCGGGCTTTTTATGAACGTTGGCATAATCCGGGTGATGTAGTGCATTATATCGGGTACGATCCCATGAGTTTTGTTTATGCCCAAAGTGAGCGGTTTTTAGAAAAAAGAAATGAGTTTTACTTGTCTTCCCTCGGAATTTATTACGAATTTAAACCGGAATGGGTAAAGCATATTTATTTGAAGCGGTTGCGTATAGGAGTGAATTTCTCGGATGTTTTGCGGCTCTCCACCGTGAATTGAACGAGGAACTTCTTATCCTTATATGCGAGGATTTAATTTTACGATCAGTCCGACTTTTTAATTTGACAAGTTATGAAAAAGTATATGTTTCTGTTTATCATCGTGTTCGGGATCAGTTCGTGTAACAGTTTTCTGGATGTAAAACCCAAGAGTGAAATTTTAGGTGATAAGTTGTTTGAAACCCCGGAAGGTTTTGAAGATGCTTTGTACGGGGTGTATACAGGTTTGACACAAGATGCTCTGTACGGGAAAATATTGTCATGGTATTTGCCGGACTTGCTTGCCGGGTATTATATCAAGGAAAATGCAGGTCAACAGTGGGAATTGTTATTGTTTAGTTTTAACTACACGGGAATTTCAGATCGGGGTATGTTTGATAATATCTGGACTAAAATGTACGAGAATATTAATTACGTGAATAGCATTATTCAGAATGTTGATGAGCATAAAGGATTTAAATATTACAAGTTTTATAAAGGGGAAGCTTTGGCTTTACGTGCTTTTATGCATTTTGACTTGTGTAATTGTTTTGCCCCGGCATATCGGGAAGATACCCGTAATTCTCCGGCTATTCCGTTTTATGAAACCTATGAGCCATTAGTATACCCGTTCCGTACTGTGGAGACGATTTATAGGAAAGTGATAGATGATTTGAAAATGGCAGAGGCTTTGCTGGAAGATGAACCGAATTATTTGGCACGGGACAGGAAAGGAATCCCGGGGATCAATGCTTTTATGACCGAACGGCAGTATCACATGAATCTGTATGCCGTACAAGGATTGTTGGCAAGAGTGTATCAGATGCGGAACGATTTGGACAGTGCTATGCTCTACGCCGAGAAAGTAATCCGTTCTGAAAAATTTGACTTTGCCGATAAAACTAATATGGCTTACGAGTATGCTTCTTGTATTTCCAAGGACGAAACGCTCTGGGGGATTTACCCGTTGGCAGAATATGTTGTGCAATTGCAGGAGAATTTCGATTATCCGGATGATGATGTTAATGTTTCGTTATTGCCTTTGAACGGTTTTTGGCTTTATCCCGATTATTACCCTGAAGGGATGGGAGCGGTAGATTATGGTTTTCAAATGCTTTACAAGGTACCGACTTCCGACGGACGACAGGATTACCGGTATAATGGCTGGTTCCGGCAACGTAAAGGCGTGACCGGAAAGCACAGGCGGTTTTATAAAATCTACAATGATACGGGTAAAACTTCCAAGCAAAGGGGAATCAGTATGATGCGGATTTCCGAAATGTATCTGATTATGGCTGAAGGTTTATTAAAGAAGGGGCAAATCACGGAAGCGAGAAAATATTTTGATACTTATACCAGTGCTCGCGGGTTTGTCTTTAAAGAGGGTGAAGCGACATTTGACATGGACCTGATCAATAAAGAGTACCGTAAGGAATTTTTTGGAGAGGGACGGGAATGGTTTAATCGTAAACGACAGAATCTACCCATTTATTCTGCTTATATGAGTTTGGGACAGCCATTCCCGGCTTCAGATGAGAAATATACTTGGCCTATACCTGAAGATGAGTTCGAATACAGGGATGGAGGGAAAGAGGGGGTATATCCATCTGAAACAGATGAACAACAAAATAATTAATAGTAAAGGTTATGAATAAGATAAGATTATTATTATTCGGGATAATAGGTTTCGGGAGTTTGCTATCGTCTTGCGATACCGACTATATGAAGTATGAAGAGGTTAAAGACCGGGTATATTTTTCCAAGTTTTCAGGAGTGGGAACGTCATATAGTAGCTTTCCTTATTGGGAACAAAGTAATCAGTTGTCTAGTACCAGTTGGCTGTTTGTAATGGGGTATCCCATTGATAAAGACCGGGAAGTCCGGATTGAGATTGTTGATAGCCTCACGACAGCTATAGAGGGAGAAGATTTTATATTTCCTGAAAAGTTTGTTATTCCGGCAGGGAAAGTTTCTGTTTATTTACCCGTAATTACTTGGAATCGACGGAAAGAAGGTGATACTCGTTCGGATACATTGAGCGTGGGGATTGCTATTATTGAAAATGAGAATTTTATACCCACGATGGGAGATACATTGAAATTATGTTACGTGCATGGTGAAATAAGTAAACCTCGTTTTTGGTTTGATCAATATTTCGGACCTTTTTCTCCGGGATTGATGTATAAATTTCTTGACCAGTATCATTCCTTGAAAGAAACGAATCCGGAAGCGTATGAATTGCTCTATGCTTATGTCGGGGAATATTGGGATATCAGTGTTTGGCCGAGTCCTGTCGAGTATTTGATTTCAAAATATATTATGACTCCGTTGTATTACTATTACGAGGAACATCCTGAACCCGGTGTTGTTATTCCGCCCATGTATAAATAATTAGAGAGATAGTTATGAAAAAGATAGTTTTATATATTTGGATAGTATTGATGGCATGGTTGGTGCCCGGTGCTTGTATAGACGATAAAACTTCCGGTTTTAAAACGGATGGATCGCCTATCGTGATTTCGGTACAAGATACGGTGGTGTATCAGGATTTCGGTTTTCCTTTAGTGATAGAGCCTGAAATTACCCAATTGCTTCCCGATTTACCCTTGAAATACGAGTGGAGATGGATGGCAATGGACGGAGGAGAGGGAAGTGATTCTTTGAGATTCATTAGTGGAGAGAAAGTCTTTGAGCATGAATTTTCTCGAGCCGGTGTTTTTAAAATTCGATTAAGGGTTGAAAATCAGTATGGAAGTAGTTTTAAGTATTTCACGGCTAATATTCGGGCTCCTTTTGAACGGGGGCTTCTTATCCTGAGTAATGACGAAGAGGATAACGGGCGGCTCTCTTTTGTCCGTTTGAAAGAGGAAAACGAGTTGCTGGATAAGGAGAACACGGATTTTAATTCGAATGCTTTCGGGCAAGCAAATCCCGAAATCATTTTGCGGGGAGCTAGAGATGTAATCTTTGTACGCACTGGGAAGGATTATCCGTATAGTTATGTATTGGCAATCTCTTCCGAACCGGAACAGAAGATTTATTTTCTTAACGGGCGATATTTTTTGATGGAAAATATCGTGGATGTGAAAAAATTCTACCCGGAAGCCTATCCCACGGTATTATGTGGTAATGGAGATAATGCTGCCCGTAAGATGATGTTCGGTACTAACGACCGGATGGGACATCCGGGGGATTGCGGATTTGTACATATGGAAAGTTTTCTCGCCTATCCCGGTGAAACCTCCGGAACGTATGATAAAATAATTGTTGGAGAATATAAAGATGAGGATTGGGGATTGACGACTTATCTTGGATGGTTTATTGATAATATTCATTCAAATGTATGGGGTATCGAGTATGGAAATAGTACATTTACCAGTGGAGAACGATTTACTGGTAAACAGGTCATTAATGGTGCATATATTGATAAATCAGGAAAAATAGTATTGGTGGCTGTCGAGAAAGATGATCCGCGAAAAGTCAGTATTCATAAAAGTGATTTCTATAGTTGGGATTGGGATACCCGGGAAATTGTGTTTGAATCTGATCCTTATATTTACACCGTAGACGGTGATTTGAACTTGACTGCCGATAGCCGGATGGTTTCTAACGGGAAATATCAATACATTTACTATTATCAAGGTAATAAGATTTATCGTTGGGTATATATGGCGCAAGAGCCTGAATTGCCTACTAAGCCCGAACTTATTTTAGATGATCCCGATGATGAAATCACTTGTATGGAGATGAGTCCGAACCGGGAACACATGTGGGTATGCGTGTATAACAAGAATGCGGATACTGAATTGAAAGGAAAATTGTTAATAGTTAATCCGGCTACTATGACGGTAGAGAAAACTATCAAGGGTATTTCAGACCGGGCAATTAAAGTGATGTGGAAACCCGTGGAATTTAATGAAAAGTAGTATGTTTTGTAAAAAGGTACACGTGTTAGGCTTTCTTTTTGTATTTCTATTCGGTTTATTGCTGGTTGGAAATCCTGTTTTTCCGAAGATGATTTCCGGAATAGAGATACAAAAAGAGCGTTTGAAAGCGGGGTGTCCCGCTCTTAATTTCCGCTATAAGGATAATAAAGGACGTTGGGTGGGGTTAAAGGATTTTAAAGGGAAGTATGTTTACATTGATATATGGGCCACGTGGTGTGGTCCATGTAAAGCGGAGATTCCTTATTTGAAACAACTGGAAAAGGAAATGAAGGGTAAAAAAATAGTGTTCGTGAGTATGTCTTGTGATGAGGATAAAGCGGTGTGGGAAAAGTACGTGAAAGAACAACGTTTAAGTGGAGTACAGTTGTGGATGGGGAAGGGGAAAGATATGAAAGATTTCTATCAAATTCAATCCGTACCCCGGTTTATCCTGTTGGATAAAAAGGGTGATATCGTGGATGCATTCATGACTCGCCCTTCTGATGAAAAAACAAAAGAAACGTTGATAAAATTGAAAGGTATATGATGAACGGTAATTTGAAATGTTGTCGGGTTTTATTATTCATGATAGGATTGTTGCTTTGCGCGGGTGGAAAAGTCGGGGGAACGGAATACGTCGTGTTGGTGGGGAAGAATGTGCAAGCTGACCGGGAGTGGAAAAAAGTGGTAGATAAATTGGTCGAAATTCATCAAGCTCAAGTTGTGGAATACGGGGAGTTCACCTCGGAGGCTTTATCCCGGTTGAAAGAACTGGCTCCTCGGTACGTGGCGATAGTAGAGAAGCCGGAACGGATAAATCGTCAATTCGTTATAGACTTGAACCAAATGAGCCGAAAGGTGGACGATGACATTTATACTGATTTCTTGTGGGGAATAATTACCGGTTATGATGCAGATGCCGCTTTGGCACTTGTGGAAAGGGCTCGGACACCCAAAGAGGTGAGATCTGCATGGTGTTTGAGGAACGATGATTTTCGTGATGGGAAGTATTTTGAAAAGATGGGACTTTGTGATCAAGGTGGCGTGTGGTATGAAAAAAATGGAGAAGGTGATACCGTGAGTCGTCATGTCTTTGAAGAGCAAGCTGGTATGAGTGAACGGATGGTGCGTTGGGTGGAAACTGCGCAACCGGATCTGATCGTTTATCAAGTAGAAGAGTTGGGTAATCGGATGCCTTTGTTACAAGGAACCGAGAATGAAGGGGAGATTGTGGTTCCCCGGGAAGGTAAATTGTGGTTGGGTGACCGACGTCTAAAACCGGGCGGGCAATCCCGAGTCTATTTCGCGCAAATGAGCGGGGGGCGAACTCACGCTACTCGTGAGAGTATTCCTGTTGCTTGGATGAATGACGGGAGCGTGACAGCATTTGTCGGTTCCACAACTTTTTCTTTTCATGGACGCGGTACGTGGGGAACTTTGAAGTATTGGTTGACGGATGCCGGACGGTTTACGTTGGCGGAAGCCTATTTTTTGAATCAACAGGATGTCTTGTGGCACCTGAATGAATGGGAGCCGGAATTACTTTATAAGCCTTGCCAATATAGTGATGATCGGATAAAAATGGTACGGCTTTGTTACGGGGCTTATAGTGAACTGCAGGAAAAAGAACCGAACAATCCGGCTTTGATAGATAAATTCGGTTATTGGTACGAACGGGATATTTGGGTCTATTACGGAGATCCGCTTTGGGATGTGCGAGTGAAGGATCTCTCCCATGACCGCCCTTACACGATAACCTCTCGTACAAGAGGGAAAAAGTGTGTTGTAACGATTAAGGTGTCGGCGGATTATACATGGGATAGGCTATGTGGAGAGCTTTTTTCAACTTATGGTATGGGGGATTTGCATTGTGCGGTGGGGAATCTGCCGATTTGTTATTTCTTCCCCGAGCGACTTAGAAATCCCCGGGTAGCAATCTTGCGAGAGATGAATTGGGAGATTAGTGTAAATAAGGACTTTCTTTTTATTCGGGATGCGTTTTTAGAACCGGGAAAGACTTATCGGATTGAATTGGACGTGGATAAATAGAGCGGAAAGAACAAGAGATTGACCGTCCAACTCTTGAATGTTGTGTGGAGTATAGCGAAGGATCTCGTGAAAAACGCCATTGGCGGGAGATTCTTCGCTTCGTTTTGAGTGGAAACGATAGAAAAAAGTCGTTGCTATGAGTTTTTATTTTTTTGAGAGAGGTGCGTTTTGGGCAGAATTATTTTAATTTTGCTGTCCGATTAAACAAATTAAAAACAGAAGAAATGATAGCAAATTGGTTTGAAGCGAAGGTGAAATACGTGAAAGTGGGTGAGGACGGGAAAGAGAAGAAAATGTCCGAGTCGTATTTGTTGGATGCCATGTCTTACACGGAGGCGGAGAGCAGGATCACGGAGTGTTTGAGAGAGATGATTCAGGGGGATTTTTATATTGCCGCGTTGAAGAAGTCGAACGTGACGGAGTTGGTGGAGTCGAATGACGGGAATGACGACAAGTGGTACAAGGCGAAGGTGAACATTATTGATGCCGACCAGATTAGCGGAAAAGAGAAGAAGTCCGGTCAGTATTTCCTGATCGCGGGGTCAGATTTGGAGAGAGCTTTGGTTAATTTGCAAAAGAGTCTGTCTACTTACGTGGTTCCTTTCGAGATCGCTTCTATTGCCGACACGACAATCATGGACGTGTTCCCTTATTTCTCGGATGACGCGGAGGAGAGGATTCCTTCGAATCTGAAACCTCTCGGTGAGATGGAGGCGAATACCGAAGAATTCGAATAGGGAAAAACTGCCGTAATCATATGGTAATCCTTGGGTTATACTACCTCTTCTTTCTTACAGCTATGATATAGAATGCTTGTAGCAACGATTTTTATCGGGGATACAAGTGTTTGCTAGGGGTGTTGTGAGCGGGAAGAGGTAGTTTTACGATAGGATTACTTGGGGAAAACCCGAATGAGGGCTTACTCTAAAATATTGTCCAATATTTTGTACTGTGCGTTGAAAAACAGCCTTCTCTCGAAACGTCCGCTTTGGGAGAGTAGGGTGGAGATGTTGCAAAAGGAGTTTATCCATTCTTTCACCTTGGTGAAGTCTTCCTCGGAATTCTCTATCATGGAGAAACTGAAGTTGCTTTGAAACGTGGCAAAGTGTCTGTTACCGGATTGATAATAGTTGCTTGTAAAGCCGATATTGACGGAGGAAACATAGAAGGTCGTTTCCGGCGGATATGGGATTGCGGGTACACGGGTACCATTTAATGTCATTTCGATATTTGATAAGAGCTCGTGAAGTTCTTCCTTTATATCTTCTTTTTCTCGTGTCGTGATAATGTTCATTTTGTAGAAATTGTCAATTTCTCTGGCTAATATCCAGATTAATGAATTATCCCAGACGTAGAAAACTTCTCGAAAGTTGTATGTGTCAATGTATTCTCCTGCAAGGGTAGATAATTTGTGGGGAAGTTCCCATGAAGAAAAATGATTGAATTCTTCCGACCGGATGAAGTAATTTCCCCATTTGAAGAACATGAATTTCATAATCATGGGAAAATGGATGAAAAATTCCAGCGGTAGGACGTGGTAAACATTTCCCATTTGTCCGGGAATGTCCCGGTTGATGTATTCGATTCGTTGGATGTTTTGCTCTATCATGTCACACAAGCAATCCATGGAATGAAATTTCAAGGGGATTTCCAGCACGACGGGATGCCATTGATGGTTTTCTGCTTTGTAAAGTAGTCTGTCGATAGAGATATTCAGTTCTTTTGCCAATATTCCCATTTCCCGGATAGAGAAATTCACTTTTCTTGCCAATCTCCTGTAAATGGATTCCTTTTCTAATTTTAGAATGTCGGATACCAAATTTATCAGATCTGCCCTTTTGGGGATTTTCTTGTATAATTCATCAATGAATTCGTCATGGAGATCCTTCTTTTTCATCATGGTTTGTATTTATTTGAAGATGGAATATGTTAAATTCAATATCAAAAATAACTATAAATACGGAGTTTTTTGATAAATATTAGCTTAAAATGCGTTTAAGTATAATATTCGAGTGTCATGTTTTTCTTTTCTCCGTTTAGGAGAAATTTTCCGGTATTTTTCCTCTGTTTAGGAGGAAGTTACTGAATGGTTTCCTATCATTGAGCGGGATAGAAAAATTGTTCGCCCGAAACTTCTCCGGGATGTTCAATTCCGGTGGTAGGAGTTGGATAAAGTTGTCTTTTTCAAGCGATAACAATGGTTTACATTTGCATTAAGAAAATTAAATCTGTATGCAAAGTA
Source organism: Butyricimonas hominis (assembly GCF_014287455.1). Taxonomy (NCBI): domain Bacteria; kingdom Pseudomonadati; phylum Bacteroidota; class Bacteroidia; order Bacteroidales; family Odoribacteraceae; genus Butyricimonas; species Butyricimonas hominis. The sequence continues at coordinate 73,768 of NZ_JACOOH010000007.1, read as the reverse complement.
AAAGATTTATATTATTAATCATGGTGATTTCGTTCTGCACGTTAGCCCGTGCTCAAAAAATCGCATTGAAAAATAACCTGCTGATGGACGGTATGGCATCTCCGAATCTGGGTGTGGAATTCAAGGTCGGGGTGCGTACCACGTTGGATGTTCCCGTCAGTTGGAATTTGTGGAGTTTCAGCAATGATAAGAAGTTCAAGCATTTTGCCGTGCAGCCGGAATTACGGTGGTGGAAATGTCAACCGTTCACGGGACATTTCTTGGGTGTTCACGCTCATTACGCTTCTTATAACGCGGGAGGTATCGGACCTTTCAGAACGATAAAGGATAACCGGTACGAGGGATGGTTGGCGGGTGTCGGCGTGAGCTACGGTTATAACTGGATATTCGCACCCCGCTGGTCGCTGGAAGCTACTGTCGGGACAGGATACGCTTATATGTCGCACGATAAATTCCCGTGTGGCAAGTGTAAACCCAAGATCGGGCATAAGACCGCGCATTATTTCGGGTTGACGAAACTCGGGTTGACTCTTGTGTTTCTGATAAAATAATACAGACTATGAAAATCGATGGTAAGATGAGGTTTAAAATGGTGGCTCTGGCTGGGCTCGTGTTGCTTTTTATGGCTCCTGTCGCTTTAGTTGCCCAACAGAAAGTGTCAGACGTGCGAGTGGTGGTGCGTGACGTGCGGCAGGAGCGTGACAGTATACGTGTTGTGCTTGATATTGAGGCTATCGGGATTTCTGTCCCTGCCCGAGGTCAGATGTACCTTTTCCCGGTGATTCGTTCCGGGATGAACGAGAGGAAGCTGCTGCCTGTCGTTATCAGCGGCAGGATTCAACAGGCGGTGGTGAACAGGGTTGAAAGGCTTTCGGGGCGTGTCGAACCCGTGTACGCGTCTTTCTCCGCGAGGGGGCAAAAGTTTTTTCACGAGAGGATAAGTTACAGTGCGACGATTCCTCTCGAAAGTTGGATGAGGGATGCGAATGTTGCCATGGCACAGGAACGGCGCAATTGCAGGGGTGAGTTTCATCACCTTTCCATGGAGGTTATCGCTGATAGAATCCGTTTTGCGGAAAGGCCGACACGTGTAATTTACGAGCTCCCCGTGGAACTTCCCGTCCCGCCGCGGGAGGAGATAAAGATCAGAACGGAGTCCGGCGAGGCACAGATTATCTATACGGTAGGCAACGCGGAGATTAAACCCATGTTAGCCAATAACCGGAACGAGTTGGATAAGATTCGGCAGAGTATTGAAAAGGTGAGAAAAGTACAAGGAGTGAAAATTAACTCCGTTACGATTTCTTCTTACGCGTCACCCGAGGGGACGTGGGAGTATAACCTTAAACTGTCGGAACGGCGGGCGGCTTCGCTCACGGGGTGGCTTCGCGGGAATTATGATCTCGCGGGAATCGCTCTTTCTTCGCGAGGTTACGGGGAGGATTGGGAAGGACTTGAAAAATTAGTTCGGGAAGATCCGGTCATGCCCGAGGGCGAAAAAGGACGAGTGCTCGAAATTATCGGGAATACGGATGTATTTGACGGGCGCGAGAGGCTGTTGATGCAGTATAATGAAGGACGGACTTATCGTTATATGCTTGCCAATCTTTTTCCCATGCTTCGCCGGAGTGCCTATCGGATTACTTTCACGGTTCCCGAATACTCGATCGAAACCATAAAGGAAGTGTTCAAATCTTACCCGAGTATGTTGTCTTTGTACGAGTTTTACCTGCTTGCCAATCAATATGAACCCGGTAGCACTCAATTCAAGGAGGTTATCGTGCAGGCGGCAAGGATATTCCCGGAGGAAAAAAGCAGCCGCATCACGATGGGCGTGTTTAGTTACTTGTCAAATGATGTGTCGGCGGCGTTGAAGTTCTTGCAGGGACTGGAGGATGAGCCCGAAGCATGGATCTATTTCTCTGCGTTCCATGCCCGCAATAATGAGTTGGACAAAGCGGAATATTATGCGAAGAAGGCGGCGGCTACCGGTAATACCGATGCGGCAGCACATCTTAGATTGATTGAACGATACAAGGCAGATGAAAATGTTTATCAGGAGAAATTGAAAGATTGGGAAATGTATGGAATGGATTGATTCCACGATGATTGAAAATATAATTATTGTCCATTAAAAACACGACTAAATGAAGATGAAAATGATTCTAATGTCAATGTTGGCGATAGCGGCATTGACCGGTTGCAGTAAAAGTGATAGCGATAATGATCCGCCGATAATAAGTGATGCGGATGTTGCTTATCTTTCCATTAAAATTGCAACGCAAAACACATCAGCCCGTTCTTCGGGCGAGGAAAGCGGAACGAACGAGAGTGACTTGAAAAACCTTTATCTGTTGTTCTTCGATGAGGCGGAAAATATAGTGGGAATCCCGGGTACGACGGATTACCTTGTGAAGATTCCGAATGCTTCTTCAAGCCCGTCAGCCGTTAAGGTCTCTGCGGCGGCGACCAAACTTTTGGTGATAGCCAATCCCGGCGACAAGTTGGAGGGAATGTTGAACGATATTAACGTAACGACGACTTTTAGCACGGTTAACACGGCAATCAAAGAGGCTACCCGAGAGGAGATCACGGATGTCGTTCTGCCTATTGCCAAAGGTTTTACCATGATTAATAGTGGCGATGAAACCGGGAAAGATGCCGGGGATAAGATTTCCGATCCTTTGATTGACATCAGCGGTAAAATTCAGAAAGTGACGAAGGACGTGGATGACGACGAGGCAAAGGAGGCTGCCGAGAAAACAGGTAACAGGGTGCAGGTGAAGATCGAACGTCTGGCTTCCAAACTGGAACTCAGTCTTAAAGGTAATATAGAGGTAAAACCTGACGGGGCAACATTTGTTTTCGGTAACTGGACTTTGGATGCCGTGAACAGTACGTTCTATCCTTTCGCGGAGAAGGCGCTACTTTCGGTTACTCATTCGAATGATGGAAGTTATACCAGTAATTTTTACACGGTTGACCCGAATTACACGAATGATGTCGGTATCGTGAATGCCACGGTAAATAGTAGTACTTATAATCCGGTATTGGTGTCGCCGTACACGTGGATGGCTACCGCGGATAAGACTTATTGTATCGAGAATACGATGTCTGCCGCCGAACAGAAGTTCGAGAATGCTACCCGTCTGGTGATTAAAGGCACGTATTATCCACCGGGACGCGCTAGTGGGGGCGACTGGTTTAATTTTGCCGGGAGTAATTTCACTGATTTTGCGGCATTGAAAGCTGCTTACAATGCTGTCGATGTCGGACCGAATTTGAAGGCTGCCTGCGAGAAAATGTACACTAAAATAAAGGAGTACGCGGATGCGCACAGCGAGGTGACTCTTACCGGTACTTCGTTCGCCACTCTTTTGGAAACGGATTTGTCACAAATCCCGAATGGCGGAGAGGTTATCAAGGATGGTAAGAATCCTGTTATCCGTTGGTACCAGAACGGGCTTTGTTATTACTATTACGAAATACGTCATGATAATGAAACAACGCAGGAGATGGCTTTTGCCAAATACGGCGTCGTTCGTAATAACTGGTATAAATTGACCTTGGGTTCCGTGAAAGGTGCGGGAACTCCTTGGTATCCGGATATTGACAATCCGGGACCCGGTGATCCGGACCCGAAAGATCCGATTGACGGGACGGTAGGATATATCGGTATCACGGTTGAGGTAGCACCGTGGATCGTTTGGGAAAACGAAATAGGGATTTAGGGATTTTTGATTCGGTGATTCCTTGATTTAGTGATTGACGATTCAGTGATTCATGAAATACGGTTTGTATGGTTGGAATCATTTAGCATGATAAAATCTATAATGAATGAATGGTATGAACGTGAATAATGTACATCGAGACAGGTTCCGGTTGCTTCCGATTGTTATCTTGTCGCTTTTCTTCGTGTCGTGCGAAAGTATCAAGGACGATATGGATGATTGCGGGATATATCTGGAATTTGTCTACGATTACAATATGGAGTATGTTGACTCTTTCGAACTGCAAGTGGAGACGGTCAATGTATTCGTGTTTGACGGGAAAGGGCTGTATCTTTTCAACAGACACGTCGGGCGTAAGGAACTTGTCGGGGGAAAACGGATGTTTTTCGGGAATGATTTCCGTCCGGGAGAATACAAGATACTGACGATAGGAGGGTTGACAGAGCATTTTAAGGTTGTCGACAAGGATGGTAATTTTTTATCCCCCGGGCAGACTATGCTGGAAGATGTCCGGATAACGCTGAACCGGACGTCCGGGACGGTATCTCACGGATTCTCGCCTTTATGGGTGGGACAGACCATTGATATTCAGAATAAGTCCGATTTGTCGGTGTTTCCGGTGCATCTTGTCAAGAATACCAATCGTTTTACGTTGTTGCTGGATAAATCGGAAAAATATGCCGGAGCAAGAAGTGGGGCGGCAGCGTATACTTTTGAAATAGAAACCCCGGAAGGGGCGGTGTACGGTCATGATAATATGCCAAGGCTAAGGGAAAACGTGAGGTATATTCCATACGAACTGACAACGGGGAGCGAGCCGGGAGTGTTGTCCGCGGGACGTCTTAACACGGTCAGGCTGGTGTACGGTGAAGATTATAATTATAAACTTACCGTGCGTGATGCGCGAAGCGGAAGCGTGTTGTGGGATTACGATCTGATGTCTTTACTTGAAGAGATAAAACCCGCGAAAGGGTTGGACGGTAATGACTTGTCCATGCAGGAATTTCTCGACCGCCAGAGCGAATGGCATCTGGTGCTTCTGTATAAAGAGGGAAGTGGGCCCGATGGTTTTGTTGCCGTGGGAATCAAGATCAATAACTGGATAATATGGTTTAATGATATAGGTGTCTGATTTTATATTGAAGTGTTTATGAAAAATAATATCTTACATATTGTCTTTACGCTGGTTTTTCTCGTTTCCTGTATCTCGGAACGATCGGAAAAGGATGAAGATATGGCGGGCGGTACGCGGGGAATGATGTCGATAGAGGTTCTTGTGGATGGAGCTGACGAACATGATTACGTTCATACAGCCCGTTTTATCACGTTCGATGACGTTTCGGTTTTCCCTGTTATCGATATCAACGAGGTCGTTGCTTTTGACACGAAAGAGCAGGACGCCAAGAAGTTCGGTACGACGTTGGAAGTCAGTTCGAACCCGGATAAAATGCTTGTCGTGGTCGTGAATGAGCCGGGGACAATGACTGCCGCGTTGGAAGCGGTGACTTTCCCGTCCGAGTTGGAGGATTTGATTTTTCAGATGGGGGACGCGTTTAATTTTAATCACACGCTCCCTGCTTCTTCGGGGCTTCCGATGACCGGGGTAAAACGGAAAATTACAGTAACCGAGGGGAACACGACACGGGAAAAGATCAATTTAGAACGGGGGGTGGCACGGGTAGAGCTTTGGTTGAAAAAAGAGGATGCCGTTGCTTTTGCCCGACTGACCAATTCTTTCCGGGTGCTGTTGGAGAAGACCTACACGGGAGGATATCTGGTGGCAGGGACAGAGGCAGACGGCACTCGTTTTCAAACGGGTGCGGACGTGGAAAATAATTTTGGACGGATGTTGATTCCTGCCAGTGATTACGAGTATGTCGGTTGGTTTTACGGGGCAAGTAATCCTTTGGAGTTGGATGATACCAAGCAATTGATATGTGCGTTTTACACTCCCGAACGAACTTGCTCTGCCCCGGGAGATGTTGATAAGCTGGTATTAGATATCATAGGATTAAGTACTCCCGACGGGTTGAGGGATTCCCGTACGATCTTGTCGGAATTTTCCCCGGAAGGAGGGGGGAATGTGCAAGCACTCACGGAGATCAGGCGTAATAACGTGTACCGTATCGTGGGTATCGTGAAGGAGAAAACCGTGCAGTTCGAGCATACCGTTATTCCGTGGTCGGACGCGGGGCAGGGGATTATTATTGATCCCCAGTGCTTTTTGCGGGTAAGTCGGGATAATCTTTATATCAGTAATGACGGAAAGTCGGTTATAATTACAACCGAGACCAATTACGACAGGGCTGACCGCGGGTTCCCGAAAGGGATACAACTGGGAACAGTAAGTTATTACGATAAAAATGGCGATCTACTTGCACCTTCTCATGTTCAGAGTGATTGGTTACAAGTCGCGATGTCGGAAGTTGCCGGAAGTTTGTTGCAAAAGTTGACATTTACGGTTTCCGGGAATCTAAGTAGTGTTGATATAGGATGTTACGCCGTTGTAGAAATCAAGGCGGGAAATCTGACCAAGGAGGTACGGGTAACTCGTTCATAGTATAATAAATATGTGATAAATGAAGCGATTTAAAGTATTATCGAAACTGTTTTACCCGGCTGTTTTATTACTGCTTGGTGTGGCGGGGTGTGTACCGGAGAAACTGGATGCACCTGCCGGAGTATCGGGTGAGGTGGTGGCCATGGAAATGATTATTCCGGGTTTTGATGTGCCTGTAACCCGCTCGATAGAAGGTTCCAAGGGGGAGGCCGCGGTGCAGACGATAGACGTTTTGATTTTCGATCAATCGACTCCTGCCGCGAAATTGCTCCAAAGTATCAAAGTGAGTAATTTTACGCAGGAACCGTCGGGTTCGGATTACAAGATAAAGTATAATCTGGCGTTACCGAAAGACGAGAATGCCGCTTTGATCGTAATTGTCACGAATGCTTCGGACGAGGTGGATAAGGCATTGACAGATTATCCGGTCAATTCGGAAAAACAAGACGTGTTAGGAGCGTTGAAATTTACCACGCGACCGGATGCCGACGGCTCCTATAAATGGAATGTATCGACACCGGGTTATACCCCGATACCAATGTACGGGGAAGTCCCCGTCGATGGGATTGCACCGGGAAAAACAGTCAGCATATCATTGACTCGTATGCTTGCCCGTATTGACGTCGAGAACGAGGTTAAGGGGAGCATTTTCAGACTTGAGGAAATACACGTGGTGAATTACAATACTTCGGGTTATATTGCCCCGGCATGGAACGCATCCAACGGTAATATCATAGCGGATTATTACACGAATAATAATAATCCTATGGTGCCGAATCCGGTGGGTAAGCAGTCCGGAACCTTGGATGATGCGATGATGTATGAATATAAGCAGGTTGGCGATGTTGCCGGACCTTTGTTGGCGGGAGAGATCTACGCCTATGAAGCCGCGAGGAACTCGGAAGCCGATCAAGTGAACGGAACTTGTCTGATTATCAAAGGAAAGTATTTGGGGAAGGATTACTATTATCGCATTGATTTCACTCGTGAGTCGGCGGCGTCTACTGCCGCGGACTATATGCCTCTGTACCGCAACTACAAGTATATTGTCACGATAACGGCGGCAGAGGGAATCGGCTACGAATCATTCGATCAGGCGCTTCGCTCGAAAAGTGTGTTGTCAAATCTGAAAACTTCTATTCTGGTCGTGGATATGTCCGGGATAAAGCATATTGTTTATGACGGACAGTTCTTTATGGGGGTGGAAACACGGGTAATTGATATGCCATACGGCGTGAGCAGGCAATTGAAACACCGGGTGAGTTCCGATTATCACGGGGATTGGAATGCTGTCGTGCTGGAACCGAACGCGCACACGTGGCTCCGGCTTGCCGACAATAAGCCCTCGACGAATGGGGCTGACATTAACCAGACAGGGGTGGAAATCAATGTTACGGCGATTACCCCGCCGGGTAATCCCGAGGATTACGTGAGCGGTAAAATCGTGTTTACTGCCGGGAGGCTTATCGACACGCTGACGGTCCGGAGAGTTCCGGTCGCCGAATTGTTTGCCCGTAGTAACGTGGTTCTAAGTTCCGGGGTATTGACTTTTGCCATTACGGAACAGGATAACCGGACGATTCCGGCTTGGTCGCAGGGGCTGTTTTTTAAATGGGGATCGCTTGTCGCACTGGCACCGGGAGGGAATCCTTATGATCCGACGGTACAAGTCGTGTATGCCCCGTCGGGGTTGAATCCGTCAGACTGGAAAGGCGGGCTTGGCGGTTGGGATAAAATACCGTACGGTCACCCGAATTTCGGCTTTACCTCGTCTTCCGCGGCGGATGATTCTTTTAAAGAGTTTTTTAATAACACGGGTTTCGACGAGGCAACGGGCATAGGGGATATATGTCGTTATATTTCCAGTGGAAAGGATGGAAAAGGTTGGGTGGAAGGAAAATGGCGTATGCCTACTTCTGCCGAATTGGAAGCATTGTATAATGAAACGGGGGTAAAAACAGCGAATAGAGGTAGTTTTAAAGATGTCACGTTAAACTTGAACGCCAATTCCGGTAGTTATTTGAATGGATCGTTTGATCCGGAAAGTGGTTGGTTTCTGGGGGCGAACGTGTCGGCTTCTACTTCAACGCCTGCCAATGCGGGGACACCGCCTGCCGGAACTGTTTTTCTGCCTGCCGCGGGACACCGCTATCCCAACGGGAACGGTAACGTGGTACAAGTCGGGGCTTACGGGTATTATTGGTCGGCGACGCCTTACACGATTAATAGCCGGTACACGGTGAACTATCTTTTCATGGAAAAAGACGGGATGCTGTTTTACGATGCCGACTTGTCGTATGCTTTTCCGATTCGTTGTATCAGAGATTATTGATGGATAAATATATATGATATGGAAACACCGAAGTATATGATGAAAAAGATATTCTTTCTTTTGTTGGTATTGTTGGGAATGAGGGACGGTGTATCGGCACAATCCTCTCATCTTATGCCTTTTTTCCGGTCGTTTTTGGACGGGGATATGGAGAATGTGAAACTTTTTGAGTCGAATCAGATCGAAGCCTCGGGAAGAAAAGCCGATAATACGTACAAGAGAGCAAATCAGGCGAAGCCGGTGAAAAACTTGGGATTGCGACTCACGCAAGGAAAAGAAGAGGTCGGGGCTTTTTATTTGCCCGATTATATTTTCTCCACGAAAGACGGTTTACTGATTGAGTTCGAGTATATCATGATGTACACGAATCCGTCGGAAAAGGGTTTGACGGACGGTATTTGTATGTTTCTTGTCGATGCGACTACCAATCAATATATTGGGGATAATCTGAAATACGGAGCGGAGGGGGCGGGGTTTGGTTATACTCACAGGGCGTCGGTTCACCAGAGCATAAACAAGGGGGTATTGCCGATAACCGGAATGAAAGGCGGGTATCTCGCCGTGGCGCTGGATCAGGGTAATTTTAAGAATTGGCGTATGGAAGACTATGAGATGAGAAACGGGATTCCTTATGATGATAATTTGACTACAATAGCTAATGCGCAGCCTCTAAAATATAACACCAGAAGTAATGTAACCATTCGGGGGGCTGCCGGTCGAGGAAAAAAAACGATAACAACTCAACAGAATACGCATGAAGTACCGGAAGGCAGTTGGGGATTTCCGGTACTTATCACCCGACACACGGGATGGAGTATTACCGGAGGGCTTGAAGATGAACATTCGAACGGATTGAGAAATGAAGCCGGATTCGAGTTGAACACGACGAGCGGGCAGTATGAACGGCATGTTGCTCCCCGGATTGATAAACCGTTCAATATTTCAGGCGGAGGTGTGTTTTCCCATTCGGATGAAAGTACATACCGAAAGGCTATTATCGCGTTGGAACCCAATGATAACGGGGGTGGTTTTAAGATCACGGTGACGATACAACACGGAACAGAAAAGACGATCGTGATAGAGAATTACACGTATCCGTCTTCTTTGAGTTATGCTGAAAATAGTTTGCCAATCCGGATTGCGGGCGGAAGTCCGCCTAAACCGATATGGTATACCAACCCACCGGTAACAAACCTTACCCTGACTACGCCACAGAGATTATGTATCGGGTTTATGGCATCGACCGGACAACTTACGGCGCATACCAATATTATCAAGAATTTGCGTATTACTCCTCTCTACGGGGCACGCGCGGAAGATGATATTTACGAGCATCGTCGAGGACCTGCCACCGTGAGGCCATTGGATAATGACGTGGCGTACAGGGGTGAAGGCAGTACTCCGAATGCCGGAAAAGATAATCTGAACCCGAGGAGTTTCAGAATATGGAAAAATGATAAGGAATGTCTTGGGAGTGAGGTATTCGTGTATGAAGCTCCTAACGAGGGCAAATGGGTATATAATCCGGAGCTGGCTGAAATGATGTTTTTCCCGGTCAAGGGTTTCAAGGGCGAGGTCTCGATCATGTATGACGTTAAGGGAAAGTACGCACCTTATGACGATGAGTTGTTTCGTTCTTCTCTGGCGAAAATCGTGATTCATATAGATGATAATCAACCTTGAGTTCGCCTTCAGCGAGTTGCAGGTTGCTTCTCTAGCGTTAGTAACTTGTAACTCGCCGAAGGCGAACCCTACTCCCCAATCTTTTGTTTGTTTTTTCGGAAACGTTTGTAAAAAAGCCTTTTTCTGCACTTTAATTTGTTAAATTTTATTTTATTATATTGATATTCAATATTATAACACTTGTAAAGTTACGTGTAAATTCTTGTCTAAAATTTGGCTTTATACTATTAACTTTTATACCTTTGCCGGATTAATTTTCTCCGGGTCGTTTTGTATGAGCGAGGGACATTTAGTGAGTTTTTGACGATCGGGTGAAACTTGAAAGAGATTCAAACGTATTTGGAAATAATTAATCTATAAGAATTATGAAGACAAGAATTGAACATGATTTACTCGGCAACAAAGAGGTGCCAATGGATGCTTATTATGGTGTTCAGACTTTGAGAGCGATCGAGAACTTCGCTGGGATTAGCGGTTACACGATCGGAATGTTCCCGAACTACGTGAAGGCTTTAGCGATGGTAAAATGGGCGGCTGCAAAGGCTAACTATGAATTAGGCTTGATTCCTTCCGATATAACGAATGCTATTACGGCAGCTTGCGAGGAGATCATCGACGGTAAATTGATCGATCAATTCCCCGTGGATATGGTACAAGGTGGTGCCGGAACTTCCACGAATATGAATATCAACGAGGTTGTAGCTAACCGTGCGTTGGAATTATTGGGACATCAAAAAGGTGAGTACGACTATTGTCACCCGAACAACCACGTGAATCTTTCTCAATCCACGAATGACGCTTACCCGACATCTTTCCACTTGGCTATAATTTTGACCAATAAAGAAGTTGTGGCAGAGATCAAATTGTTGGTTGATTCTTTCCGTAGAAAAGCGAAAGAGTTCGAGCACGTGTTGAAAATGGGACGTACCCAGTTGCAGGATGCCGTACCGATGACTTTAGGTCAGGAGTTCGAGGCATACGCTTACACTTTGGAAGAGAATATCGAGCGTTTGAACGCAGCCGCTAAGTTGTTCTTGGTTGAGAACATGGGTGCCACGGCTATTGGTACGGGTATCAATTCAGAACCGGAATATGCTGAAATCTGTGCTCGTGAATTGCGTATTATCAGTGGTGAAGAGTTCGTGTTAGCACCGAACCTGATTGCCGCTACGCCTGATACCGGGGCTTGTGTATCCTATTCTTCCGAATTGAAACGTTTCTGCGTTCAATTGTCCAAGGTATGTAACGATTTGCGCTTGTTGTCCAGCGGTCCGAGATGCGGATTGAACGAGATTAACTTGCCGCCGATGCAACCGGGATCTTCTATCATGCCGGGTAAAGTAAATCCGGTTATCCCTGAAGTGGTAAACCAAGTTTGTTTCCGTGTAATCGGTAACGATACGACCGTGATGATGGCTGCTGAAGCCGGTCAGTTGGAATTGAACGTGATGGAACCGGTGATCGTGTACGCTATATTCAACTCTATGCAGATGTTGATTAAAGTTATGGATCGTTTGAGAGTTTTGTGCGTTGACGGAATCACTGCTAACGCTGAACGTTGCAAGGATATGGTAATGAACAGTATCGGAATCGTTACCGCGTTGAATCCGACGCTGGGATATGAAAATTCTTCTCGTATTGCCAAGAGAGCTTTAGCCGAGAACAGAAGTGTTTACGATTTGGTACTGGAAGAAAAGTTGTTGACTAAGGAAGAGCTAGATAACGTTTTACGTCCGGAATTAATGATTGCACCGAAAAAATTTTATAAGAAAAAGTAACCTAACATGTTTAATTTCGTAAATATTGCTGTATCTTAGCAAAACTAAATTTTAAATATAAGGTTATGAAGAAAAGTTTTAATCGGTTTGTTGCAGTTGCTTTAATCGCTGCTTCATCAGTTGCTTTGAGCGGATGTTTCGGCTCTTTCGCGTTGACATCCAAATTACACAATTGGAACGGTAGCGTTTCTGATTCTAAATTCGTGAACGAGTTGGTATTTTTGGGATTATGCATCCTTCCGGCATACGAATTGTGCTGCTTGGGTGATGCTTTGATCTTCAACTCTATCGAATTCTGGGGTGGTAACAATCCTGTTGCCATGAAAGCCGGAGATATCGAGAAAGATCAAGTGATGTTTGCAGGTAAATCTTACACTGTAACCAAAACTATGAACAAAATGGAGATCTCTAGCGAAGAATCTGACGCTGTTGCTGAATTCCAATATTATCCGGAAGAGGATGCTTGGTATCTGATGAACGGTCAAGAAAAACAAAAATTGATGAAAAACACGAAGAAGATGATGAAAGCAGTTGTTGCTCTTCACTAATTTTTCGGAATATAGAGAATAAAAAAGGACGTCGAAAGGCGTCCTTTTTTGTCGTGTAACTTACCGAAGGTAAATGCAACTTGTAACCTGCAACTCGCCGAAGGCGAATTTAGCTGATGTATCGCCAATTGATTTTTGTCTTGAAGAGCCGTTTTACTTGTGTGGCGAAGGTTTGGTTTTCTTCTTTTTGCAGGGAAGGATCATCTTCCAGAATAATCGTGGCGGCTTGGGCGGCTTCATTTAGTATACGTCCGTCCTTTCCGAGGTTGGCTACCCGCAGGTTGCAGGTGAGTCCACTTTGCTGGGTGCCCTCGATATCTCCCGGTCCGCGTAGCTTCAAATCGACTTCTGCTATTTCGAAACCGTCGTTCGTGGAAGTCATCGTTTCGATGCGTTTGCGTGATTCGTTGGAAAGTTTGTACGAGGTCATAAGAATGCAGTAAGATTGATCTGCACCCCGCCCCACGCGTCCCCGGAGTTGATGAAGTTGGGACAGACCGAAACGTTCGGCGCTCTCGATGACCATAATGGAGGCGTTCGGGACGTTCACGCCGACCTCAATGACGGTAGTGGCTACCAATATCCGGGTTTCGCCGGATGCGAAACGCCTCATGTGTTCGTCCTTGTCGGCAGGTTTTAATTTACCGTGCACGATGCCTACTTTATAGCCGAGCGGGTCGAAATAACTCATCACGTGTTCATAGCCCTCTTCCAGATTACGGTAATCCATTTTCTCGGATTCGGAAATGAGCGGGTAGACAATGTATGCCTGCCGTCCGAGTTCCAGTTCCTTCTGGATAAATTTGTAGACTTGCAAGCGTTTATTCTCGAAAGCGTGGTGAGTCGTGATTGGTTTCCTGCCCGGTGGCAGTTGGTCGATTACGGATACGTCCAGATCCCCGTACAGTGTCATTGCCAACGTTCGAGGAATCGGGGTGGCGGTCATGACCAGCATGTGGGGCGGAATCGTGTTCTTCTGCCAGAGTTTGGCACGCTGGGCGACGCCGAACCGATGTTGCTCGTCGATTACGACAAGCCCGATATTTTTGAAACTAACCACATCTTCCAGTAGGGCGTGAGTTCCAATCAGTATTTGTAACCTGCCGTCGGAAAGGGCATCATGCAGCACATCCCGCTCTTTCTTTTTGGTAGAGCCTGTCAATAGCCCCACGCTAATGGGGGTATTTTTCAAAAGTTCGGAAATCGTTTCGTAATGTTGTGTGGCAAGGATTTCGGTAGGCGCCATGATGGCTGCTTGAAAACCGTTATCCAGAGCGATAAGCATGCACATTACGGCAACCAGTGTTTTCCCGCTTCCCACATCGCCTTGTAGCAGGCGATTCATTTGTTTCCCCGACCCGCAATCGGAACGAATCTCCTTGATTACCCGTTTTTGGGCATCGGTGAGGGGAAAGGGGAGGTGATTGCGGTAGAAATCATTGAAGTAATTCCCCACCACGGTAAACGGATGGCCTTGGAATGCCGCTTTCCGGTTGAATTTGAGTTTTAATATATTGAGTTGGATATAGAACAACTCTTCGAACTTCAGGCGATACTGGGCATTGCGCAACATATCCGGGTTCTCCGGGAAATGAATATTGTACAGAGCCTCGTGCAGGTAGATCAAATTGTGCTTTTTGATAAACCATGCCGGGAGGGTTTCCTGTATGCGGCCGTTGATAGCTTTGAAGATATTTGCTTGAATCTTGTTGATTACGCGGGAGGTCAGATAGCTTTTTTTCATCTTCTCCGTGGTCGGATAGATAGCTTGAAAACCCACGAGTTGTTTGGCGTTTGCCTCGTACAAGTCAATTTCGGGATGCACGATATTCAATTTGTGGTTGAACACGGATGGTTTCCCGAATATCAAGTATTCTTTCTCGGGTAGGATTTGGCTGGTCAAGTATTTGTAGCCGGTGAACCAAACCAGTTCCAGTTCCCCCGTGCCGTCGTACGCGGTGGCAACCATACGGGTCTGTTTTCCAGTTCCCACGGCGGACAGGTTCATGATTTTGGCTTTGACCTGTATGTACGGGAGGTCGGACGTGAGTTCTCCTATGGTATATATCCGGGTGCGGTCGATGTACTTGTACGGGGTATAATAGAGCATATCCTCGTAACTCCGGATGCCCATTTCCTGCTCCAATAGCGATGCCCGTTTTTCTCCGACGCCCGGGATAAACTTTATATTCAGTCCTGCCAGTTCCAAAATGCTCAATTAAATTTAATAGTATCGAATTTCACGAACGAAAGTAAAAAAAATAGATGACTTTAGTTGAGCATGTCGGGAATAAATTTTATTTTCGTAGGATAAATAATATAGATTAATTGTTCGTCGGGAGATGTATAATTATTTGAAACAACGGTTTAAGCATGCTATTCGATTTCGTCACAAGAGAGGGTACGGGGTACATTCCCCTTTTGTGTTTGACTTGATCACGAACGTGATAAAGGAAAAGGCGGAGTATTATGATTTTGCGCGTATCGAGGCAATGGGCAATGTCCGGGAGAAAGAACGAAAGTTATATCGGTTAATTTTCCGATTGGCGGATTATTTTTCGTTTCGGGAGGTATTATGCGTGGGAGTGGAGAACCCGTGGGTGTCCCGTTATTTAGCTGCGGTCTCAAAGCAGATGAACGTGTTGAACGGGGGACATGATTGTCCCGGGGCGGAATACACGGGACGTGTGACTCCCGCGGAGATGAAAGGAAGGGAGATAGACTTGCTGTTTTTAGGACGTGCATTCGAGGCGGATTGGCATGAATCTTGGGAAGAGGTTTTGCGGGAACGCAAGAAAGGACCTTTGTGCGTCGTGATAAAAGACATTTACAAAGGTCGGTTTAATTCCCTCGTTTGGCGGCAATTGCGTCAAGAAGGAACGGTGTCGATCGATATGATGTGGTACGGGATTGTTTTTTTCGATGAACGGTTGCAAAAGGGGAGGTATAATATGATAATTTAATTGAAAATTGAAAGTTGAAAATTGAAAATGAATGGATTCGGTGATTGAAGAATTGCTGAATTTGAGATTATCGAATGAGTGCGGGGACAGTGGGAATCATAAATCTAAAATTTAAAATCTAAAATTGAATGAAGGTTTACACGAAAACAGGGGATAAAGGAACTACGGCATTAATCGGGGGAACTCGGGTACCGAAAAATAATATACGTTTGGAAGCGTATGGCGGGGTAGATGAGTTGAATAGTCATTTGGGAATGATCCGGTCGTACCCGATTGACGAGGTTAGTGTGAAAGAGTTAATAGAAATTCAAAACGTGTTGTTTGTCGTGGGTGCGAACCTCGCGACGGATACGTCGGTGAGTAATATGCAAAAAAAGATGCCCTGCACGGAAGAGGATGTGGCTTTTCTGGAGCGGGCAATTGACCGGATGGACGAGGAATTACCGCCTTTGCAATATTTCGTGCTGCCGGGGGGACATCCTGCCGTGTCGGCTTGTCATATCGCTCGCACGGTTTGCCGTCGGGTGGAACGTCGGATCATTGACATGGGCGAGGAAATCGAGGTAGAGGACGTGATTGTACGTTACGTGAACAGGCTTTCCGATTACTTGTTTGTACTGGGACGCAAGCTGGCAAAAGATTGCGGTTTGGAAGAAGCCAAGTGGATTCCGAGAGCGTAGGAATCACAGAATCATTTAATCTTAAATCATAAATCATCAATGCAAGAGATATTTCGTTTTTTAGAGGCATTAAGAGAGAATAACGACCGGGATTGGTTTCATGCCAATAAAGAGTGGTATTTGAGAATAAAGGCAGAGCACGAGGCATTTATTAATCGTGTCATAGCGGCGTTGGCTGTCGTGGAACCGGAGGTCGAGGGGTTGGAAGCGAAAGATTGTATCTTCAGAATCTACCGGGATACGCGTTTTTCCCCGAACAAGCAACCCTACAAGACACATATCGGGGCGTACATGGTGAGGGGCGGTAAAAAGAGTCCTCGTTCGGGGTATTACGTGCATATCGAACCGGGTAACTGCTTGCTTGCCGGGGGAGTATGGTGTCCGGAGCCATCTTTATTGAAAGCGTTGCGGCAAGACGTGTATGATAATATTGATGAATTCACGGGTATTGTCCGGGATAAAGAGTTTGCCAAGTATTACCGGTTGGACGGAGAAAAATTGAAGAAAGTACCCGCTCCTTTCCCGAAGGACTTCCCGGAGGCAGAAATGTTGAAATTCAAGGCGTATACTGTTACTCACGGTGTGCCGGATGCATTTTTCGAGGGTGAGGATGCGGTCGAGAGGGTGGTTGACCGTTTGTTGTTGATGAAACCTTTTCATCGTTTCTTGAATTACACGGTGGAAGAGACGTGGAATAATTGAAAATGGAGAATTGAAAATTGAAAATGAACGTGTTTTTCCTTTGAATGGCTTTGATAATAAGGGGAAAAGTCGTATATTTGTAGTATGGAAAAAACAAAAGAAAAAATGCCGCAGCTAGTGAAAAACGCCACGGTCCGGGAAGAGATTTTGCAGGGAATGATAACCTCGTTTCAATTGGAAGGAATAAAGATTTCCCAAGAGACGGCGTACACTATTCTCGAACGGGTGAATTTGAAACTTAAAATGCGTAAGTAATGATCTTTTCCATTCTGGAGTAGTCTTTGCGGGCTACTTGCTGAACGGCTATAATATACTCGTCGAAATTCACTCGTCTGAAATTCAATCCTGTATAACCTTGTTTGCGAGCCATTAGATTGGCAAGTATACGTGCTGTCCGTCCGTTTCCCTCCCGGAATGGATGAATGAAAAGCAATTCCCCATGTACTTTGGCGATGTCCTTGATTAACTCCTCTTGATGAGCGTAGTGATCCGGAAGATGTGCCAGTATCTCTTCTTCAAAAATTCGCATATTATCCGGGATAAAGCGTCCGGCCGGAAAGACGAATCCCCCTTTCGATACATTCACGGAGCGGAAATGCCCGGCAAAAGAGTAGAGCTCTTTTAACGCGGTACGGTGGATGTCGCAAATGTATTTTATCGTGAATTTCGTTTTGGGCGTCAGGTTCTCTGTAAATAGAATTTCGGCAGTCAAAAAGCCCTCGAACTCGGCATTGTGTATTGCTTCCTCGTCGGTAAGTCCGAGTAAGTTGTGGAGTATTTCACCCTCTTCACCATTGGTCGAGTATCTGTTCATGGCGTTCGATTTGCTTCAAAGTTATGGAAATCTGTCAATATCACCAAATTTATTTAAGATTTATGATTTATGATTTGTGATTAACCGCTATCTTTGTCATTCGGTAAAGCCGAGTTACAAGTTGTAATTATTATAAGATAACAATGAAGGTATTATTATTGGGTAGTGGCGGACGCGAGCATGCGTTGGCGTGGAAAATAAACGAGAGTGAGAGATTGACAACGTTATATGTTGCACCGGGAAATGCCGGAACTGCCGGGATTGCGGAGAACGTGAATATTAAGGTGACGGACTTCGAGGCATTGGCTACATTTGTCGAGAATAACGGCATCGAGATGTTGGTCGTGGGACCGGAAGATCCGCTGGTGGAAGGTATTCGGGATTATTTCGAGGCTGATGCCCGTTTTGCACACTTGATGATCGTGGGTCCCGGAAAGGCGGGAGCGATATTGGAAGGGAGCAAGGATTTCGCGAAAGAATTTATGATTCGTCACCATATCCCGACGGCGGGTTACTTGACCGTGACGAAAGAAAATATAGAGGACGGGATTGATTTTCTGAAAACACTGAAACCGCCTTACGTGTTGAAGGCTGACGGACTGGCTGCCGGTAAGGGTGTCTTGATATTGAATGATATCGAGGAGGCGAAAAGTGAACTCCGCTTGATGTTGGGCGGTAAGTTCGGTAAGGCGGGCAATCGAGTGGTGATAGAGGAATTCTTGAGCGGGATAGAGCTTTCCGTGTTCGCCCTCACGGACGGGAAAGATTATAAGATATTAGGCTCTGCCAAAGATTACAAACGTATCGGGGAAGGGGATACCGGATTGAACACGGGTGGAATGGGAGCCGTTTCTCCGGTGCCGTTTGCCGACGAGGAGTTCAACCGGAAGGTGGAAGAGCGGATTGTACGCCCGACGATAGAGGGTTTCCGTGAGGAAGGTATCGATTACAAGGGATTCGTTTTCTTCGGGTTGATGAATGTTGCGGGTGATCCTTACGTGATCGAGTACAACGTGCGTATGGGTGATCCGGAAACGGAAGTAGTGTTACCGAGATTGAAGACGGATATCTTATCTTTATTCGAGGCGATGGCGAAGGGCGAGTTAAAACAAGCCGCTTTTGATTTGGATTCCCGTTTTTGCACAACGGTCATGTTGGTATCGCAGGGTTACCCGGGAGATTACGAGAAAGGAAAGGTTATTACCGGATTGGAGAACGTGGAGGGTAGTATCGTGTTTCATGCGGGAACAAAATTGACAGACGGGAAAGTGTTGACAAACGGGGGGCGCGTATTGGCTGTCAGCTCGTATGGCGATACCATGAAAGAGGCTTTGACTCAATCATACAAGAACGTGGCGAAAATTCATTTCGAGGGAATGAATTTCAGGCGTGATATAGGGTTTGATTTATAGCGCTCGAAGAAAATGGGATTCAATTCGGTACTGAAGTCGAAAAATTTGTATTTGTTATATTTGTTGCCGTTTATTCTGGCAGCAATAGCATTTTTACGTTTCACGTTGGATGGAGACGGGGGAATCATTTGCCGTGAGAATGGTTTAATCTCATTTCCTTTTTTAAACGAAAACCAGCATCTTCTTTGGTTAAAGGCGGCAGGGATGTTCGTGTTGTTGTGCTTGTCTTTTCTGATCTTCTTTATCGCGGACCGGTACAAATTTTTATCCCGTATTACCGTGTTGCCCGCGTTGTTCTATGCTTTGATGTCGGCGGGAATTATTTGTCATTATGGCGTGAATAATTACCTGCTGGCAGCATTTTGCATGATTGTGGCGATATCCCGTTTGCAGTCGGCTATCGTGCACTCGAACTCCAATGCTCCCGTGTTCGGGTTTGGTTTGTTTACTTGTTTGGCAGTCTTGCTTTGTCCCAAGTTAGTGTCGTTGTTGCTTTGGGCTATCGTGGTATTGCCTTTCTCCGGTCGTGCGAATGTCAAGGACTTGGTAGCTTTGTTTATCGGCTTTTTTACTACCCTGTTTTTTACTGCTGCCTACTATTTCTGGACAGATCAATTATTCGAACTTCCAGCAGTGTTCTCGGAAACGTTGTTAGCGGGGGAAGGTTTCTGGAGGTTGATGCCGGAGAAACTGGCTGCCTATATCGTTTTCGGGGTACTGATTATCGTGTCGTTGTACAACGTGATCGTGAACTCTTCGACGGCAATTGTTGCGCAACGGAGAGGCATATTTTCAATGCTCTCGATGCTATTATTTGCGGGCAGTTCCTTGTTTTTTATTCCATTCAATTGCCACGGCATCATGCTGATACTTGCGATACCCTTGTCCTACTTGTTTTCGCAATATTTTATTTCACATCGCATCCTATGGTTGGGAAACGTGTTGTTTCTCCTCATGTTGACGGCGTGTGTTTGGACTATTTGGTAGAATATACAGGGTACAAATGTCGTACTCTAGTAGAATGTCAACATCTCTCCGCGTACCTTCTCGTTGATTTTACCGTTGTTGTACACGATTTGTCCATTCACGATTGTTGTTGCCACTTTATAAGTAAATGTCATTCCTTCCAATGGCGACCAACCGCATTTGTATCGTAAATTTCTTTTCCTGACCGTCCACGGGTGTTTTTCAAAGATGGCGATATCCGCCTTGTAGCCTTCCCGCAAGTAGCCTCTTTCCTCGACATGAAAGATATCAGCAGGGGCATGGCACATTTTGTCAACGACGTTTTCAAGCGTGATTTCACCCCGTTCCATGAGTTCCAGCATGACCACCAGCGAATGTTGTACCATGGGGCCGCCGCTTGCCGATTTGGTATAAACACCGGCTTTCTCTTCCGGCAAGTGGGGGGCGTGGTCGGTGGCAACGACGTCCAGACGGTGTTCATTCAGCCCTTGCAACAATGCCTTCCTGTCACTCTCTGCCTTGATTGCCGGATTCCATTTCACGAGGGAGCCTTTCGTGATGTATGCCTTGCTGTTGAACCATAAATGGTGGACACAAACTTCCCCGGTGATACGCTTTTCTTTTCTGGGGCCTTCGT
Organism: Butyricimonas hominis; assembly: GCF_014287455.1. NCBI lineage: Bacteria > Pseudomonadati > Bacteroidota > Bacteroidia > Bacteroidales > Odoribacteraceae > Butyricimonas > Butyricimonas hominis. The sequence continues at coordinate 52,962 of NZ_JACOOH010000007.1, read as the reverse complement.
CTAGCAGAGTCACTTCCTCTTCCGTGCTTAAGTGGAGTATGTGCAGGCGGCTGTTGTGCTTGTGAGCCAATGCTGCGGCCAAAGAGGAACTCTTGTAGCATGCTTCCCGGCTGCGGATCACGGGGTGGCAATACGTGGGGATGTTGTCGCCGAGCATTTCTTGAAGAAGTGCCAGATTCCGGTTAATCGTGGGAGTATCCTCGCAGTGCGTGGCAATTAAAACGGGAGATTCGGCAAATATGCGTTCCAGTGCTTCCGGGCTATCGACGAGCATGTTGCCCGTGGATGAACCCATGAATACTTTTACCCCGCAGGTAGTGTGGGGATCGATATTTCTGATCTCGTCAATGTTATCCACGGTTGCTCCAAGGTAGAATGAATAATTCACGACAGCGTTCTCCCGGGCGATTTGTTGTTTTTCCCGCAACAATTCGTTCGTGACGGTGGGCGGCTTCACATTGGGCATATCCATGAACGAAGTGACCCCACCTGCTGCCGCGGCACGGCTTCCTTCCCCGATATCCCCCTTGTGGGTTAAACCCGGTTCGCGAAAATGTACTTGGTCGTCAATCACGCCGGGTATAATAAATTTCCCCGTCGCGTCAATGACTTTTACACCCTTGGGGATTTCAGTGATTCCGCCTTCAATGATTTTCTCGATTCTGTCGTTTTGAATAAGAATATCACCTTTAAATGTTCTCCCTTCGTTTATGATTGTTCCACCGTGAATAAGCATATTAATTTATGATTTACGATTTTTGATTTACGATTGAATAATTCTGAGATTTAGATTTCTGTTAATTTCTTGATTTATGATTTTCCGTTAACCGATGCTTCTAAAATCGTAAATCGTAATTCATAAATCGTAAATTAATCCGTCGGCAATCACAGAATTAATTTATTCTCTTTTTACGTTTCCCGATGCTTCTGAGTTTCATGGTGATGACACCCCAGAATGCTTCGTTGAATATACCACCGCTCATTTTGGACGTGCCTAGGGTGCGGTCGGTGAAGATAATCGGGACTTCTTTCAGTTTGAACCCGAGTATCCATGTCGTGAATTTCATTTCGATCTGGAATGCGTATCCTTTGAATCGGATTTTGTCCAAGTTGATTTCTTCCAGAACCTTTCTCGTGTAGCACACGAATCCGGCTGTGGCGTCATGTACTTTCATGCCCGTGATCATTCGCACGTACTTGGAAGCAAAGTAAGACATCAGTACCCGTCCCATAGGCCAGTTCACAACGTTGACGCCGGTGACGTAGCGGGAGCCGATAGCCATGTCGCCCTCTCCCGAAGCACAAGCGTTGTAAAGTTTCACCAGATCGTCCGGGTTATGCGAAAAGTCCGCGTCCATCTCGAAAATGTAGTTGTACCCGTGTTCCAGAGCCCATTTGAATCCGGCGATGTAAGCGGTGCCTAATCCCAATTTCCCCTTTCGCTCGATCATGTGGAGTTGCGGGAACTCGGTTTGCAGGCGTTTGACGATTTGTGCCGTTCCATCGGGAGAATTATCCTCGATAACAAGGGCATCAAATGCCGGGGTAAGCGTGAAAACGTGTCGGAGAATGTTTTCGATATTCTCTTTCTCGTTATAGGTAGGTATGATGACAACTCTGTCGTTCATAACGATATATTTTATAAATAGTCAATAATCCGTTCCAACTTGTTCCCCCGGGAGCCTTTCACCAAAATGAAAGAATTTACCACTTCATGCGTTTTTAAATGTTCAATCAGAGTATCCGTGTCGGGAAAATAGGTTGTAAATGTATAGTTATTTATGATAGATTCAAAATTATGCCCCACGACAAATACTCGCGGGAAATTGTGATTTGCGATCATATCCATGATTTCCCGGTGCGCTTCGTGTGATATGTCCCCAAGTTCCCGCATTTCGCCGATAATGATGAGTTTGTTGTCCGCTTTCATTTCCGCGAAGTTGGAAATAGCCGCCCGCATACTGCTGAGATTAGCGTTGTACGCGTCCAGAATGATGGTATTCTGTTCGGTTTTCAGTAATTGGGAGCGTAGATTCGAGGGCGTGTAGGCTTCTATCGCTGCCTGTATTTGCAGCGGGTCTACCTCGAAAAATATTCCCGCGGCAGAGGCTGCCATGGCATTGTCGAAGTTATAGCCCCCGATCAGCTTGGTACGTATATAAAGATGCCCTTGGCGGGTTTTTAGCGTGTACACCAGATAGGGTGTGGTTTGCGCTATCTCGCCCTTGACTAAATCTCCATCTGCACCGTAAGTGTAGCGTTTCGCATCCTCGGACAGGCGGCAAAGCAGTTCATCTTCCCCGTTCACGAAAAGAATACCTTGTTTCGCCTTGACGGATTTGTACAGGGCGCTTTTTGTTTCGATGATATTCTCGTAACTGCCGAAACCTTCCAAATGCGCGTAACCGATGTTGGTTATAATCCCGTAATCCGGTTCCGCGATTTCGCACAGGTCTTTGATTTCACCGGGGTGGTTGGCACCCATTTCCACGATGCCGAATTCCGTGTCTGCATCCATGCTGAGCAAGGTGAGCGGAACCCCGATATGGTTATTCAAATTACCTTTGGTGGCAACGGTTTTGTACTTTTTCGAGAGTACGGCATGGCATAATTCTTTCGTGGTTGTCTTGCCGTTTGTCCCGGTGATACCTAAAATGGGGATGTTTAACTGTCTGCGGTGATGATTCGCCAGTTGTTGCAGAAAGTGTAATGCATCGGGAACGAGTACGCACCGGGGCGAGATGTTGTACTCGGCTTCATCAATGACGACGTACCTTGCTCCTTGTGCTATAGCTTTATCTGCGAATGTGTTACCGTTATGATTTTCCCCTTTTAAGGCAATAAATATATCCCCTTCTTTTATTTCCCGGGAGTCGGTGGTAACCCGACCGCCTTCCCGGAAGGCCTTGTATATAGATTCTAATTCTTCCATCTTTCGTTTTATTCGATAGGAATTACAAATTTATAAAAATAAATGAACCGATCAATTTTAGATTTATGATTTTAGATTTACGATTCTGTGATTGGGTGATTTTTTATTAATATTGCGGGATAATTTAATCTTAGAAATAATGAAAATCAAGACAGGGTTGGGGATTGATGTCCACCGGTTGGAACCGGGGTTGGATTTTTGGCTCGGGGGAATCAAGTTGCAACATGATAAAGGTTGCGTGGCACATTCGGACGGGGATGTGTTGATACATGCGATATGTGATGCACTTCTGGGAGCTGCCGGGTTGGATGATATCGGGACGTATTTCCCGGATACAGATCCCGCGTACAAGGGAATCGACAGCAAGATATTGTTGAAGAAAGTGGTCGAAATGCTTGAACGGAAATGTTTTTCTGTCGGGAATATCGATTGTGTCATCTGTCTGCAACGCCCGAAAATTAAGATGCGGACACTGGAGATGAGGGAATGTCTGGCAGAGATTATAGGAATTGATGTCGATGATCTCACGATAAAGGCTACGACCACGGAACAACTCGGTTTCGAGGGTAGGGAAGAAGGGGTTTCAGCCTATGCTACCGTGCTGCTTATCAAGTTATAAAAAAGGAAAGCCGCTCGGCTTTCCTTTTTTTATTTTAGTTCATGTAGTCCCACATGGGTAACAGGATTGGTTTCTGGTTCAATGCCTTCAAGGCTTTTTCTCCCAAGTATTTTTTATGAATTACCACGCGGAAGATGTATTCGTCAAACCATTTGTCCGTGAACGTGAGATAGCCGTTATGTCCCGCTTGCGGTCCCCAGCTATTCTCGAATTCCCATTTCGTGGGGTTCCCGTTCTCGTCAACATCCACAGCCATCAGTACCATGGCGTGAGCGGAACCGCTTTGGCGGGTGAGAATACGTGCTTTTTTATCCATGGAGAAGTCTACGCCCATTAAAGAGTTGTAGTCATACATCTCCGGGTCGAGAATCCCGGTTTCCCGGTTGAAGAATTTACCCACGTCGCTGGAAGTGTACATCGCCTCGTTCCCTTTGATGGAAGCGATCGCGGCTTGCTTGATGTCCTCGTTCGGCAGGTTCAGGTACACCCAGTTGATACCCTCTATCGTGTTGCGATAGTTCTGGATATCGTATATTTTGTAATATTCCCGGGTGGGGTCGTTCATAATCATGATATAGTTCTCCGGACTGTAATCGGCGGGAGTGATTTCCTTGTAGAACTGTTGCGGGGTATAGTTTGCCAATTCCTTGATTTCGCCGTTTTTATCCTTGTATCTCCACGTGAAGGTGGTAGGCGGTTCGCCGAGGCAAAGAGCCAGAATACGGTAAATATCTTTCAGCACGGATATTTTTTCAACGCGCAAATCTTTGGCTTTTTTGCCTTGTGCCGCCATTTCCCGGATGGTGTAACCACCTTTGCGGAGGCGTTCGTTGATTAACGATACCATGGCGTTGGTATTGTTCGAGTGGGCTGTTTCCGGCATCACCTCTTTTGGGACAACCCCGTATTTTTCGCCCAAATTGTAATAAAGATTCCATACGCCACCGTCGTTCACGGGAGCTTGGAACATATAGTACACGTCCCGATCGTCCATCGGTTTGCCGGCAGTGGAAATCATGTTCTCGAGGAAAAGATTGGATTTCTCGAACATGTCCCAGAAATAAAGATAGTTGTGCGAGAAGTCGAAGTTGGTAAGATTGTATTTCTTCATGATGCTCGGGCGCAACACGTTCATGGACGTGAACATCCAGCAACGTCCGGAACTTTTCTGGTCCGTGATGCCGTTCACTTTTACCCGATACTTGAAGTAATGGTCTGTTTTGCCTTGTACTTCCCGGTTTAGGGCATTGCTACGGATGTCCTTGTCATTCGTCAGCACGTTCTGAATGGCTTTCGTGGCAGCGTCTTTCCGGAAACTCCCTTTGATATCGTTTAGTTCTTTCTCTCCAACCGTTTGAGCGCATAGCGTTCCCCCGGCCAAAAGCAGAGAAAATAATGTCGTGTATAACTTCATAATTTTAGATTTACGATTTTAGATTTATGATTTTGAAACGGAGAATTGAAAATCGGAATACGTGTGTAATTTTCAATTTTCAATTCTCCATTTTCAATTGTTTAAAGGTGAATCACTTCGTCGTAAGCGGCACAGGCAGCTTCCATTACGGCTTCGCTCATGGTTGGGTGCGGGTGTACCGTTTTGATGATGTCGTGTGCGGTAGCTTTCATTTTGCGTGCAAGTACCATTTCGGCAATCATCTCGGTCACGTTCATACCTACCATGTGGGCACCCAGTAACGTGTTGTCGGCAGCGTTGAAAATCAGTTTGATAAAACCGTCATTGGCTCCTGCCGCACTGGCTTTCCCGGATGCGGTGAAGGGGAATTTCCCGATTTTGAGTTCATAGCCCGCTTCCCGCGCTTTTGCCTCGTTCAGTCCCACGGATGCAACCTCGGGTGTGGTGTACGTGCATCCCGGGATGTTCGTGTAATCGATTGTTTCGGTGGGAACCCCGGCGATGTGTTCCACGCAACAGATGGCTTCAGCCGATGCCACGTGAGCCAGTGCCGGACCGTGCACGATGTCGCCGATAGCGTAAACGCCTTCCACGTTCGTGCGGTAGTACTCGTCGACCTTTACCTTACCTTTTTCCATTTCGATATTCAGCTCTTCCAAACCGATATTTTCCACGTTCGGGCTGATTCCCACTGCCGAAAGCACGATTTCTGCCTCGTGTACTTCGATTTCACCCTTTTTATTTTTGATGTTTACTTTCAACAGTTTTTCTCCGGCTTCCACGCTTTCCACGGATGATTTCACCATCACGTCGATGCCTGCTTTTTTGAAAGAACGTCCCACTTGTTTGGAAACTTCCTCGTCTTCTACCGGGAGGATTGTCGGCATGAATTCAACCAACAATACTTTGGTTCCCATGGCGTTGTAGAAGAATGCCAATTCGGAACCGATAGCTCCCGAACCGACCACGATCATGGATTCCGGTTTGTGGTCGAGCGTCAGTGCTTGGCGGTACCCGATGATGCGTTTCCCGTCCTGCGGGATATTCGGCAATTGGCGTGAACGGGCACCGGTTGCCAGCACGATATGTTGTGCCTCGTGAACGGTTTTCTCGCCCGCCGCGTCGGTTACCTCAACTTTCTTGTCGGCGGTCAGTTTACCGTGCCCCTCGATCACTGTGATATTGTTTTTCTTGAAAAGGTATTGGATACCTTTACTCATCTTGTCGGCTACTCCCCGGCTGCGGGCGATAATGGCATCGAAATCCGGTTCCGCGTGCTCGATTTTTACCCCGTAATCGGCGGCGTGTCCGGCGTATTCCAACACTTGAGCCGATTTTAGTAATGATTTCGTCGGGATACAACCCCAGTTCAAACAGATACCCCCAAGTTCCGCACGTTCTATAACAGCCACGTTCATTCCCAGTTGTGAAGCACGGATGGCTGCCACGTATCCCCCGGGACCACTTCCTACCACGATTAAGTCGTATTTCATTTTATTTGTCATTTATAATGTGAATAATTATTACACTGAATCATCGGGTGACAAAATTAGGGTATTTGTTTAGAATAGAAAACAAAATCGATTTTAGATTTTAAAAGGTTTCTCTTGCGTTCATGTTAATGTAATAAAAATAATATGTATAAATAATGAATTTTATTTGTAGTTGATATATATCATCTCCTATTCAATTCCCATTCAACTCCTATTCAAAGCCTATTATAAAGGTATAAAAATAGAATTTAAATTGAAATAGTATAAAAATTATTAATACTGAAATTTATAGTATATACATTATTCTTTCACGTGGAATAACTGATTGTGTCGAGAGTTGTTTTTGAACGAGGTAGAAAATATTTTCCCGTTATGATATCGAGAGTTGAAGTTAAAATTTTGTATTTCTGAGTTGAAATAGTATCTTTACACGCTAAAATTTATATAGTATTGAAAATAACTGGTATATGAAGTATTCCGTGTTGTGTGCCTTGCACTGTCGGTTGTGAATGAAGAGAATATTTCATGTCGCTTAAAACATAAAATTGGATATTAATATGAAAGGACTAAAAATTGTTGTTCTTGCTAAGCAGGTTCCCGATACAAGAAACGTGGGGAAAGATGCGATGAAGGCAGACGGAACTGTAAACAGGGCAGCTTTACCTGCCATCTTCAATCCGGAGGATTTAAATGCTTTAGAGCAAGCTTTAAGATTAAAAGATACAATTGAAGGAACTACTGTTCACGTGTTGACGATGGGACCGGGGCGTGCCGCCGAGATCATCAGAGAGGCGATGTACAGGGGTGCGGATGGCGGTTACTTATTGTCGGATAGGGCATTTGCCGGTTCTGACACGTTAGCGACTTCTTATGCCTTATCTTGTGCTTTACGTAACTTGGAATATGACGTGATTATTTGTGGTCGTCAAGCGATTGACGGTGACACCGCGCAGGTAGGTCCGCAGGTGGCCGAGAAATTGGGATTGCCGCAGGTAACTTACGCGGAGGAAATACAGAAATGTGACGGGAATGTGCTCACGATTAAACGTCGCTTGGAAAGAGGTATCGAGGTGGTAACTTGCCCGCTTCCCTGCGTGGTAACGGTGAACGGTTCTGCAGCCGAGTGTCGCCCGAGAAATGCCCGTTTCGTGATGAAATACAAAAACGCGAAAGGCACTCAAGAGGCTCAAGATGCCAACGAGGATTATTTCGCGCTGGTGAACGAACGTCCCTATTTGAAGTTGACGGAGTGGAGCGTGAACGACGTGGAGAGTAATCCCGCGGATCTCGGTTTGAGCGGTTCGCCTACCAAGGTGAAAAACATCGAGAACGTGGTGTTCCAAGCAAAAGAGGCAAAAGTGCTCTCCGGCACGGATGTGGAAATCGATGCCATGATGAAAGAGTTGATAACGAATCATACAATTGGATAATTTATGATTTTGGATTTACGATTTTAGATTAGAATCAGCTAATCGTAAATCACGAAATCATAAATCATAAATTATTAAAAGAATTACGGAATGAACAGTGTATTTGTATATTGCGAGATAGAAGAGGGGGTAGTTGCCGACGTGAGCCTTGAGTTGCTGACGAAAGGTCGTGCCCTTGCAACAAGATTGGGTGTGAAGCTTGAGGCTATAGCGCTCGGACATAACTTGAAAGATATAGAGAAACAGGTATTCCCTTACGGGGTTGATGTAGTTTGGGTGGGCGACGATGCCCGTTTGGCTCCTTACACGACGCTGCCTCACACGAAGATGTTGGTTCGTTTGTTTGATGCGGAGAAACCACAGATCGCTTTGATGGGGGCTACCAGTGTGGGACGTGATTTGGGTCCTCGCGTGTCTTCTGCTTTACATAGCGGTTTGACTGCCGATTGCACGAGCCTTGAAATCGGGGAGTACACGGATGCCAAGAGCGGTAAGAAATACGAGAATCTGTTGTACCAGATTCGACCTGCTTTCGGGGGAAATATCGTGGCAACTATCGTGAACCCGGATTGCCGCCCGCAGATGGCTACCGTTCGCGAGGGGGTAATGAAAAAAGAGATTGTCGATCCGCAATATAAAGGTGAGATAAAGAATTTGAACATCGACGAGTATCTGGATGACACGGATATGGTCGTAAAGGTGATAGAACGCCAGATGGAGAAATCCAAGGTGAACATCAAGGGAGCCCCGATTATCGTTGCCGGAGGATACGGCGTGGGTTCCAAGGAGAATTTTGCTTTGTTGCATGAACTGGCTTCCGTGTTGGGCGGGGAAGTGGGTGCTTCGCGTGCTGCCGTGGATGCCGGGTTCTGTGAACACGAGCGCCAGATCGGACAGACAGGTACCACGGTACGTCCTAAATTATACATCGCTTGCGGTATCTCCGGACAGATACAGCATACTGCCGGAATGGAAGAGTCTTCCATGGTTATAGCGATCAACACGGATGCGGATGCCCCGATTAATAAATTTGCTGATTACGTGATCACGGGTGACCTGAACGTGGTAATTCCGAAAATGCTCCAGTATTACAAGAAAAACAGCAAGTAGACGATTGTAAATTTTAGATTGTAAATTTTAAATTCCTGAACCGTGGATTTTTGAGCATCAATCTAAAATCTAAAATTTAAAATTTAAAATTGAAAAAGGTATGGCAAATTTCTATACAGATAACGAGGATTTGAAGTTCCACTTGGGACATCCTTTGATGAAAAAGATCGTCGCGTTGAAAGAACGGAATTTCGAGGATGCGGGAAAATGTGATATCGCTCCCCGTGATTTCGAGGATGCGATGGACAACTATGATAGAGTGTTGGAGATCGTGGGGGATATTTGTGGTAACGTGATCGCCGAGAACGCGGAAGAGGTTGACCACGAGGGACCGCAAGTGATTGACGGTCGCGTGAAATACGCTCGCGGAACACAAGAGAATCACGACGTGTTGACACAAGCCGGTTTGTACGGTATGTCATTGCCGCGTGAGTATGACGGGTTGAACTTCCCGATGGTTCCTTATGTAATGGCTGCCGAGTTGGTTTCCCGCGGTGATGGTGGATTCGCCAATATCTGGGGATTGCAGGATTGTGCCGAAACGATTCACGAGTTTGCCAGCGAGGAGCAAAAACGTGAATTTTTGCCTCGTGCCGCGAAAGGCGATACTTACGCGATGGACTTGACCGAGCCGGATGCAGGGTCGGATTTGCAATCCGTGCAATTGAAAGCGACTTATTGCGATAAGACCAAGAAATGGTACTTGAACGGTGTGAAACGCTTTATCACGAACGGTGATGCTCAAATCTCGTTGGTTTTGGCACGTTCGGAAGAAGGTACGCATGACGGTCGCGGTTTGTCCATGTTTATTTATGACAAGGCTGACGGCGGAATGACTGTTCGTCGTATTGAAAATAAATTAGGTATCAAGGGTTCCCCGACTTGCGAGCTGGTATTCAAGGATGCGCCTGCCGTGTTGGTGGGTGAGCGTAAGCTGGGATTGATCAAGTACGTGATGTCGTTGATGAACGGTGCCCGTCTGGGCGTGGGAGCTCAATCGGTAGGTATCGCGGAAGCAGCTTATCGTGAAGGTTTGAAATACGCCGGGGAAAGACGTCAGTTCGGTAAGGCTATCATTGAATTCCCAGCCGTGTACGAGATGTTGACCAATATGGAAGCCAAGTTGCACGGTGCTCGTGCCATATTGTACGAGACCAGCCGCTTCGTGGATATGTACAAGGCTTACACGCATATTGCCAACGAGCGTACATTGAATAAAGAGGAGCGCGAGGAGATGAAGAAATACCAGAAACTGGCGGATGTTTTCACCCCGCTTCTGAAATTATTCTCCAGCGAGTACGCTAACGAGATAGCTTATGATGCGTTACAGATTCACGGTGGGTCCGGATTCATGAAGGACTACCCGATCGAGCGTCTGGTACGTGATGCCCGTATCACGAATATATACGAGGGAACTTCTCAATTGCAGGTTGTGGCTGCTATTCGCGGTGTAACAACAGGACAGTACGCCAAGCATATCCGTGAAGAATACGAGAAAGCTCCTATTTGCCCGGAGCAGGAGTTCGTGCGTGAAACTTTAAGAGGCATGACTGCCGCCTACGAGGCTGCCGTGACGAAAGTTACCGCTGTCGGGGAAACGGAATACGTGGACTTCCATGCTCGCCGTCTGGTGGAAATGGCAGGGTATATCATTATCGGTTACTTATTGTTGATTGATTCTCAGCGGGATGGCCGTTTCGCGAAATCAGCCGAGATATTCGTGAAATACGGACAGGCAAAAGTTGCGGGATACGCGGCTTTTATCAATGATTTCGAATTGAAAGATTTGGGAATGTACAAGAAATAACGCGTTTCTAAAATTACAAAATACGTGAAGAGATCGTTCCGAATGGAGCGATCTTTTTTTTATCTCCACTCTTCCGGGGTCCCCCCTTGAAAGCCTGCTTTTGGAAAATTGTTTTTACAACTGTTTCGTTTTCTAAAAAATAATAGTGTTTTTTTTCACACGAATATGATTAAAACATTATCTTTGCTATTGTAAATCTTTGATTTATAGAATATTAAAATGTTCAAAAATGGCTCTGGGAGGGCAGAGTCGTTAATTTGTAATTGTATGAATGGGATAAAAAAGTCTATTTATAATGTTTTTTATAAAACGTCAGGAGTGTGTTTTATACTTTTCTGTACGATTGACTTTTTATACGCCCAAGGGACAGACGATGTGGTGAACGCGTTGGTGAATGCAGGGTACGAAAATGTCAGTCGGGAAATAGGGGAGACGGAGGAGGTAATCATGTTTGAGAATACATTGTGGCGGGCGAACGGGGACGGTATAAGAGAAGCTATTAAACTTATAGAGTTATATCCGGTGACCCCGGGAAAAGGACGGCGGGTGGTTGTTCTGAGAAACAAGGTGCCACAAGTATCATTGTTGCTCCGTCCGGGAGAAGCTGCCGGGACAGAATGGAATGTCAGTTATGAACTGGGGGATTCATGGAAAAAGGTTCACGATAAAAAATTTGCCAATAATTCCCGTTGGAAAGCGGATTTGGTATTTTACCCGCAATTCTCTTTACGTAACCAGAAGTTCCACAAGATATACGACGTGTTGTTCAATATTGCCCCGGCGTTGGAGCTCGCTCCGTTCCGGGGAACGAAAATCACGGGACAGGTTATTATCCCGGTTTTCAACGAGTTCGGCGGATTGTATGATGACGTGCGTCCCGGCTATATTACCGTGCAACAGAATTTTAGAGTGGAAAACGTGTTCCTTCAAGCGACGGTGGGGAATTTCAATCAAAACCGCTGGGGAATGGATTTGAGTTTTTTCCGTCCTTTTACAAAGGGCTGGTTGCAGTATTTCGCGATAAAAGGAGGAGTCGGGTTGACGGGTTCTTCTTACTTTATAGATTGGAATTGGCATTATGGTCCCACGAAACTCTTTACGTGGAACGTCGGGGGAAGTTATTATAACCCGCGATATAACGTGCTTTGCGAGGTGCGGGTGGAGAAATTTCTTGCCGGGGATATCGGGGTGCGGGCAGATATGACTCGCCATTTCAAGCGTGCCTCTATCGGCTTCTATGTTATGAAAAATGACTATGATAATCTGGACGGCGGATTTCATTTCTCGATATTGATTCCACCGATGAAGTACAAGAGGAAGCGGGTGAGAGTAACCCCGGCTAAATACTTTAATATGGAATACAAAGCAGCCGGATTATTCTTTAACGGGAAGTCCTATAAAACGAATCCGGGACAGAATAAAGCGGAGGAGAACTTTAACCCGTATTACATAAAATCACAAATACAGAATAACTAATAACTTAAATTAAAAGCAGAAAGCAAGTAAAATAGTAAACAAAATCAGGAAATAATAAGTTAAACAAGTGTAAACCTTTATAAATGAAAGAATGATGAGAAAAGAAGTAAAACATTTTGGTATGAGCGCGAAAGCTATACTAATGGTAATGGTTGTCTTCGGAACGCTTTTCACTAGCTGTTACACGAAGGATGATATTCCGGTGGTTCAGGTACCGGAGGAAGTTCCCAACAAGTACATTATCGAGGGTACGATTGTAGCCAACACGAATGGAGTTTTGGAAACTTTGAAAGGAGTTACCGTGACCAGCGACAAGAACGGCGTTGTTTCGTCGGGAGATGCTAACTTTATTGTTACAGTGGGCAGTCCTGATACTTACACGTTATCATTGAGTAAGACGGGATACGATCCTATTTCTTACAAAGTGGTTGTTCCGAGCGCGGGCGACAAGATTACCGGACAATTGATTTCTGTGAATGTACAATTGACGATGTATCGCGAGAATACCTCGAATCCGGGTACCGGAGAAGTTGGTGTAGACGGTGGAAACGTGGTAAACGGAAACGGTACGTTGACGATTCCTGCCGGGGCTCTTACAGCGAACACGACGATCACCATGAGTGTTAATGATGATGTGAAACAAGCTGTCGAGGTAACCGGTTCGCAAGAGGTTGCCGCTCAATTCCTGTTGGGTGAGTTCGGTCCCGGTGGAACGAAATTCCTTGCTCCCGTGGATTGGAGTGTAGCGTATGACGCTTTGTCTGATTTTTATTTGGCAAATACGCAATTACAATACAGGGCGAATAATAATGCCGGTGACTGGACGGTTATGACTGATGGTATTGTTTATGACAATGATAATGATAATGATAAGTACAATGTATCATTAACCCACTTCTCTCAATACCGTATGGTATACTTGGCAAGCGGAATGACGTTGGATGCTGTTACAGAAACCCTTCCGGCTATCGCGACAATCTTGAATACGAATCCTTCACCTGCTTCGATCTCTGAAATTCCTTACAAGAAATACGAGGGTGCCGAGTTGACTTTAGGTGACGGATGGAATAATATCACGAATGCTTCCGATCAACAACAAATCGAGGAACTGGTGAAGAATGCCGTTATGGCTAAAGTAAACGTATCGGAATTTAAAGCATCTATCGGTGAGCCGGTTGCTGCTAACTATGTATTGAGAGATCCGATCACGTTACCGTACGATTATCACTTGTTGTCCAAAGGAGAACAATCCATGGATTACTACGTGTTCACGTTCAAAGTATACAAGAAAGCGGACAACGCGGCTGTCGAGTTGAAAGTGAACGTGAAGGTGGCAGGTAAAGTTTCTATTTTCGTGGAAATGGATTATTGTGGAGCACATCATACTCACGGAAGCTGCGGACACGTGTATCACGGTGGTGCCGGCGGTGGTATGGTTATAGGAGATTAATTTAGAAAAGGAATCGAACGTTAAGTTAAATCCGGAAGCAAAATGTCATTGATATTGAATATGAAAAGGGTGTTACTCGCGAGTATATTTATCTTGAGCACTTTCATGCTTTCGGCACAATTAACGTCGGGTACGACCGGATTGTTGAACAGTCCGTCTGCCGATATGCAACCTGACAAGACGGTGATGCTCGGTGGAAATTTTTTGCACGACCGGATAACCCCGAACGGGTTCCCGTATAACACGTACAACTATTTCTTGAATATCACGTTCTTGCCTTTCCTCGAAGTGGCTTACACGTGTACCTTGTTTAAGGCTACCGACAAGTTTGTCCCGGAAAAGAAAGGGAGGTTTGTCAATCAGGATCGTGCTTTTTCTGTTCGTTTACGAGCGCTGACGGAGAGGAAATATCGTCCGGCTATTGTTCTCGGGTCTAACGACCTGTACACGCAAAGCAACGGGGGAGGGATTATGACGGAGGAATCCAATAATCAATATTTCAACAAGTTCTACTTGGCCGCGACGAAACACGTGAACATCACGAAAACAGAACAGGTCGGATTGCATTTAGCGTATCAGTACAACAGGCGGGCGTCCAATCGCCTGAATGGGTTTTCCGGGGGAATTAGTTATAAGCCCTCGTTTGCTCCCAACTTGAATCTGATCGTGCAGCATGATTCGAAAAGTTTCTTTGTAGGTGCCAACTACCTGCTCTTGAAGCATCTTTTTATGCAAGTTGTTTTGCAGGACGGGCAATATTTTTCGGGAGGGCTGGCATACAAGATTTATTTGAAAGGTAAATAACGAGGAATTTGATAAAACTATAAATATTAATAGAATGAAAATAAAGACTTTATTACTCTCTGCACTGGTTGTGGCGGCTTCCTGTTCGGTAACCGCCCAAACGACCGATACGGATGTAAAATATATGTCTCCTAAATTTAAGGATAATATTTTTATCAGTATTGGTGTGGGTGCACAAGGTTACCTGACGCAGGATAATTTTGACCACGGTTTCGGGAAAGTGATCCAACCGTTGGTGAATCTGTCCGTGGGTAAATGGATGGATCCTTACTGGGGGCTTCGCGGACAGGCATCCGGTTGGCAAAGCAAAATGTACACGGATGTCGACCGTCTGAACAATGGCGGCGTATTCAATAAATTCGAACGTAAATATATCAATTTGAACTTGGATTTCATGTTGAACCTGACTAACCTTTGGCGTCAATATGATCCCGAAAACAAATGGGATATGACCTTGTTCTTGGGACCCGGTTTGAGTTTCGGTAAATTCCATGACAAACAACTCGATGTGCTTGTTAACGGTTCGTTGGGATTGGGTGGAAAATACCATATCAACAAGTATTGGGCTATCGACTTGGAGGCTCGTACACATTTGATGCCGACATTCTTCTATACCTCTAAATACACGGGGTCAGAAGAGATTGCCGGACGTTCGTACCAAGACGGATTGCTTTCTTTGTCGATTGGTGCGACTTACACCTTCGGCGGTCGGAAGTTTACCCGTTACGAGAGTGGAGCAGAACAGATGCGCCAACAATTGAATGACAAGATCAACGGTTTGGAAAACGAGTTGCGCAACACGCAATCTCAGTTGGAAGCTGCCAAGATTGCCGAGCAAGTGGCTCAAAAAGAACTTGCCTTGACCGAGGCCGAGAAAGCTGAAGCTATCGCTGCCGCTGCAAGACAGGATTTCACTCAATACGTTGGTTTCACAATCAACAAGAGTGCCGTGAAAACGGAACAAATGGTGGTACTGCAGGCTGTAGCCAACTATATGGCTGAGAACCCCGGCGTGAAGATGAAAGTTGTGGGTTACGCCGACAAACAAACCGGCAGTAACTATTTTAACCAGAAACTTAGCGAAAGACGCGCGAAAAGCGTTTACGATCTGTTAGTGAAGAAATTCGGAGTGTCTTCAGACCGTTTGTCTTACGTCGGGTTGGGTGACCAGTCACAACCTTTCAAGGTGAATAATTACAATCGTTTAGTAATGATCCTTGGGGAAAAATGATAATCAAGAGTTTATGAGGTTCGAGAGTCCGAACAAGTCATTAAATACAAAATGAATCTTATAGACTTATAAGTTGAGGGGTTGCGAAAGCAGCCCCTCCATTTTATTCTTCATCTTTACCAATTTCAATCGGTTTGTAACTCTCCCTTTCTTTACGGTCAGTTGTGGCGGCACAGCTGATGCCTCTTTCTCTCATGGCCTCGCTTTTACCGATGTGTGTATTCGGGAATTTTTTCTTTTTACTGAAAAACGTTGTTATTCCCAAGCCGATGAAAGCTATCCCGACCAGTACCAGTATGATAATGAAATAAGTTCCCAGCATAATATTATTCGTTTGGTTTAAACAAAAATACGATTATTTCTTCGGCAACCCAAATAACCGATTGGATATTGTCTTTTTTGTGATAGAAGATAGTTCGTTAACAATAGTTGATAGGCTTACGATGTCAATTTATTATGACCTTGTGTGATAAAAAAGGATTGATTGAAAAAGTGTTATCAATTGATCGTTTAATGCGATGCAAATATACCATATTTTTATTAATTGAAAAACTATTTGCACAAATTTTCCATTTTCGCAATCAGATATTTACAGTTTTTCGAGAAACGAAATTCGATAATTTTTTTTAATATCATTAAACGATGGTTTATAGAAATAAAATTTTCAACTCTTTCGGAAAATGCTTGGATAAACATCTGATAGATGTGATTGAAAAATAAAACTGGTTCTTCATGGTTGTAAAAAAAGAAATGGTATTGGGATGCGTGCATGATTATCGGTTATGTGTTATCGGATTGATTTTGACAATTTTTTGTTCAACAGAGTTATACGCTCAGAAAGAGGACGGAATTGTCAAAACTCTAGTTAATGCCGGTTTTGAAAATGTTAGTAGAGTCGTATCGGGCTCGGAAGAAATCATCACTTTTGAGAATACCGTTTGGAAAGCCGACGGAGAAGGAATCAGTAAAGCTATTGACTTGATCGGGAAATATCCCCTGCTTCTGGGGAAAACAAGACGTGTGGTGGTTTTACAACTGGGTATACCCCAAATGTCATTAGTATCGTCGGCGTCTGCCGCGATTACAACTACAGGAACGGTAAATTCCAATTGGTTACCGATGTACGAATTGGGAGACGCGTGGAAATCGGTTAAGAGAGTTCCTCGGGAAAACCGTTCGAGATGGAAAGTCGATCTTGTATTCTACCCGCAATTTGCATTTAGAAATCAGAAGTTTCATAAGGTATATGATATTTTGTTGAACTTGTCTCCCGCGCTGGAAATTGCACTAATAAGAGGAATGAAGCTAACGGGGCAGGTAATTATTCCTGTGATAAATCAGTACGGTGCTAAATACGAGCAAACACGTCTAGGAATCTTCACGCTCGAACAGCATTTCCGCGTACTGAATAGTTTAGTCGATCTGACCGCGGGAATTTTTAATCAAGACCGTTGGGGATTTGATTTGCACCTGTTCCGTCCGGTTATGACCGAAGGATGGCTAAGTAATTTTGCCTTGGAGGGACGAATCGGTCTAACCGGTTCCTCTTATTTTTATCATTGGAACTGGCATTACGGGGCAGCGAAGTTGATAACATGGAATGTCGGGGGAAGTTATTTTAACCCGATGTTTAACGTGTTGTGCGAGGTGAAAGCAATAAAGTTTTTAGCGGGAGATTATGGCGTGAGGGCGGATATGACCCGGCATTTTAAGCGGGCGTCGGTTGGTTTTTATATTATGAAGAATAACCGGGGAAATATAGATGGTGGGTTCCATTTTGCGATAGCCCTTCCTCCCATGGGGCAAAAAAGAAGAAAGGGTTTTCGGGTAATGCCTGCACGGTATTTTGATCTGGAATACAAGGCGGCGGGGTTGTTCTTTAATGGAAAGTCCTATGAAACACGCCCCGGGGAGAATAAAGCGATCGATAATTTTAACCCAAAATATATAGAATCACAATTAAAGAATTAGAATGAAGAAAACAAAGTTTAGAACTTAAATAACATGAAAATGAAGAAAGAAGTAAAACATTCAGGAATTGGTATTAATTTAATGCTGTTAATAACAGTGTTTTTCGGATCATTGTTTAGTAGTTGTTACACGAAGGATGATGTTCCGGTTATGCCTACAACGGAATCAAGCGATTCCGTCGTGTATAAAATAAACGTTAAGGTCGTAGACTTGAGCAATACTCCTATTGAGCATGTCAAGATCTATCCAATGGGTGTAGAAACCGACGCGAATGGAATGTATACTTTCACGTTGAATGTTGCTGGAAGTGTTTCATTTTCTTTGGAAAAAGAAGGTTATGAAAGTGTGTCTTACACGGTAACTTTACCTTTCGGAAAGAATGGTGAGACTAAAACTGTGGAAGCTACATTTTTAATGAAAAAAGTAGAAATCAAGGAGGCAATCTATACTGTTGCCGGAAAAGTGTTTGACGGGTTAACCAAGGAAGCGGTAACAAATGCTACCGGTACTTGGACTTTGAGAGGAGGAGCTGCAGCTGATAATGGTACATTAACTATAGGTGCAGACGGAACATTCTCTCAAGTATTGCATAAACCTGGTGTATATGATTTTGTAATTAATGCAACGGGTAAAGAGGAAGTAAAATACTCTGTAACCATTCAAAAAATAGCGGCCGGTGAAGAATATTATTTCAACATGGAGATCCCGATGTATGAAGAAGGTACAGTTGAAGGGCAAACTTACACGTTAGAAGGGACTATACGTGATGCCGATGGACAAGATTTAACGGGGGCAACGGTTTATTATAGTGTTGCCGGAAGTACTGAAACGACTCAAGTTGAGGTTTATGGAAACGAATTCTCTATTGATAACTTGAAAAAAGGTTCAGTGACTCTTTTTGTTAAAAAGGATGGTAAAAATGGTTGGTCAAAAACTTTTGACTTGAATAAATTCTCTGTAGGAACAGCGATTGCGGTACCTGTATACATGACTGCACCTAAAGCGGGTGAAGAAACCGCAGAAGTTTTTGTTCCCGGTCAGGGGGCGGAGCTCAAGCCTGTAAAGACGGAGTCTGGTGTAACTGAAGATGGAAAAAAGATGATCGAGGTTGCTACAACTTTGAGTATTCCTCAAGATGCATTGAATACCGCAACATTAATATCTACTAAGGTTAATGCTACCATTGATAATACTACAAGTGGTGGTATTCTTGATGTGATTCCTGCCGCTGCAACATTTATTACCGGTGAGTTCTTGCCTAATAATACAACATTCGCTGCTCCATTAACTTGGAAGATTACGAATCCTTTTGATAAAGTTTTCATCGGAATGAAATTGCAATATAGTGAAGATGGCGTGAATTGGGCAGCCCCGGAGAAAGACGCAGGAATAGCTGTGCAAGGTAATGATTATATAGCTAAGATTCATCATTTCTCTTATTATCGAGTAGTATTGGAATCTTCTTCTGTTGATACCGTTACAGAATTGACTCCTATCAATTTTGAAAAATTCTATTTGAATAATACCGCTAAAATTATTAAGAAGGGAGAGGGTAAATTTACCTATACTGTTAAAAACGGATACAAATATATAACTTCATTGGATGGGTACAGCGAAAACGTTCAAGCATTGATTGAAGCTGCATTGGAAGGGCTTAATGGAGAGCCGATGGCAACTGTAGAGAAGACTGGAGCAAATGACATCGATGTACCGAGTGATTGGGTGTATGTCGCTAGTGGTCAGCAACAATTCTTGATTAAGACTTATACCTTCAAAGTTTCCGGAGGAGAGGATATTGTCGTTAAGATTAAGACAACGAATGGTCAAGTTTCAACGATTAGCGGTAAAATTGAGATGTTTGATCAACATCACCACACTCACGGTGGTCACATCACTGCTGGTGGTGCTGGTGGAGGTGCCGGAGAATAAATAGATTTAATGAACCTATAAGAATGAACCGAAAGTAATAAAAATGCAGACGAACATGATAAAGAAGATATTATTCATTTGCTTATTTTTGTTTAGCTCGTTATTACTTTCGGCTCAACTAACGCTTGGAACGACCGGGTTGTTGAATAGTCCGTCGGCAGATATGCAACCGGACAAGACCGTGATGATAGGAGGAAATTTTTTAAATGATCGTGTAACACCCGATGGATTTCCGTATAATACATATAATTATTTCTTGAATATCACGTTTTTGCCTTTCCTTGAAGTTGCATATACTTGTACGTTGTTTAAAGCGACGGATAAGTTCGTTCCATCAAAAAAGGGGCGGTTCGTGAATCAGGATCGTTCTTTTTCAGTCCGTCTGCGTCTGTTGCGAGAGAGAAAGTATCTTCCGGCGGTTGTAGTCGGCTCAAATGATCTTTACACGCAGAGCGGTGGAGGTAAAATACTTTCGGAGGGCAGTGGTAATCAATATTTCAGTCGGTTTTATATAGCTTGCTCGAAGTATATAAATATTTGCCCGACAGAACAAATTGGAGTACACATGGCTTATTTGTATAATCGGCGGACTTCAAATCATTTGAATGGTTTTTCCGGTGGTGTTAGTTATAAACCTTCGTTTGTTCCGGAATTGAATTTAATAGCTCAATATGATTCGAAAACTTTTTGTATCGGGGCTAATTATTTGCTTTTGAAGCATCTTTTCGCGCAAGTCCTTTTGCAGGATGGTAAGTATTTTACCGCGGGATTGGCGTACAAGATATATTTAAAAGGAAAATAAAGAGAGAACGAGGAAATTATAGAATATAAATAAAGAACAAAATGAAAATAAAGACTTTATTACTTTCAGCTCTTGTTGCCGGAGCCTCCTATAGCGTGAGTGCTCAAACGACAGAACCTGATGTAAAGTATTTGTCGCCTAAATTCAAGGACAATATTTTTATCAGCATTGGCGTTGGTATGCAAGGCTACATGAACACGGATAATTTTGATTACGGATTTGGAAAAGTACTTCAGCCGTTAGTCAATTTATCTGTAGGTAAATGGATGGATCCCTATTGGGGACTACGCGGACAAATATCCGGATGGCAATCTAAATTGTACACGGATGTGAATCGCTTGAATAACAATAACAAGTTCGAGAAATTCCAACATAAGTATATTAATTTGAATCTGGATTTCATGTTGAATTTGACTAACCTATGGCGTGCATACAGTCCGGATAACAAATGGGATATGACCTTATTTCTGGGACCCGGTTTGAGTTTCGGTAAGTTCCATAATAAACAAATGGACGTGTTGATTAACGGTTCTATCGGTTTGGGAGGAAAATATAACATCAATAAATATTGGGCTATTGATTTGGAGGCTCGAACTCACTTGATGTCGACGTTTTTCTACACGAATAAGTATTCCGGTCAGGAAGAGATTGCCGGACGTTCTTATCAAGATGGACTGCTTTCTTTGTCAATTGGAGCAACTTACACTTTTGGCGGCAAGAATTTCGCTCGTTACGAGAGTGGTGCTCAGGAGATGCGTCAGCAACTGAATGCCCAGATTAACAATCTCGAGGCTGAATTGCAACAGACTCAATCCCAGTTAGAGGCTGCTAGGATTGCAGAGCAGATTGCCAAGAAAGAGGTTGCTGCCGTGGAGGCAGAGAAAATGCAGGTTGTGGCTAAAACAGCAAGAAAAGATTTCGCTCAATACGTGGGTTTCACGATTAATAAAACGGACGTGAAAACCGAACAAATGGTGATTTTGCAAGCTATTGCCAATTATATGGCTGAAAATCCGGATGTGAAGATGAAAGTTGTCGGTTATGCTGATAAACAAACCGGTAGCAAGTATTTCAACCAAAAGATCAGCGAGCGACGTGCTAAAAATGTTTACAACTTATTGATCAAGAAATTCGGTGTTCCGGAAAATCGTTTGTCTTATGTTGGCTTGGGCGATCAAGACCAACCGTTCAAAGTAAACCAATACAATCGTTTGGTTATGATCTTGGGTGAAAAATAATATAGTGTAAGGAAGCAAGAAAGATAAGAAGCTGTCCATATGTAAACGGGCAGTTTCTTATCTTTTTGGCAGGTATTTTCCTAAGCGAATTATTGATGAAAGCGTGAAAAATCCCGATAAATGATTGTATATTAGGGAATGATAAAAAAAAAGATTAAAAAAGTCTATTTATTACTTTGTTTTTCCTACATTTGAGGTGCAAAGTCAAATAAAATCGAGATACAATGGAAGGATACGAACAAAATGACGGAATGGATAGGGACGAAATCTATTCCAATGCAGTGAAAGCAGGGAAAAGAACTTATTTTTTTGATGTGAAGGCGACGCGTAATAATGACTACTATTTGACGATCACCGAAAGCAAGAAAAAATTTGATAATGACGGGAACGCGAGCTACGAGAAGCACAAAGTCTTCTTGTATAAAGAAGATTTTGATAAATTCGTCGAAGGCTTGGATGAGGCTATTGGAGTGGTAAAAGCTGCAATCAATGGCGAACTTCCTGAAAAGAATTCTGATCTGTAATCAAGCTGTTATTAGTATATGAGAGGGAGTGTTGAAACACTCCCTCTCGTCTGTAAAGTCTGAACGTCCATAAGGTCGTAAGGTCAAATTAAATCACGGACTTTATAGACTTTAGGAGCCGGAGGCTCGACTTTATGCAACCTGAAACTTGTAACTTGCAAATGGTAATATGCAAACTTTCCGTATCTTTGTGGGGATAGAATAAGGAGAGAAATGGAGAATAAGCCTTTAGCAGAACGTATGCGCCCCAAGTCTTTAGAAGACTATATCGGGCAACAACATTTGGTGGGACCGGGAAAAGTGCTTCGGAAAATGATTGATTCCGGGGTAGTGGCGTCCTTTATTCTATGGGGGCCACCGGGAGTGGGAAAAACCACCTTGGCAATGATTATCGCCGAGCAATTGAAGCGTCCGTTTTACGTGCTGAGTGCCGTGAGTTCGGGAGTGAAGGATGTCCGGGAAGTGATTCAGAAAGCGGAAAGTCAGCGTTTTTTCAATTCACCGAATCCGATTTTGTTTATTGACGAAATTCATCGTTTCTCGAAAGCGCAGCAGGATTCGCTTCTGGCTGCCGTGGAGAAAGGAACGGTGACGCTTATCGGTGCGACCACGGAGAATCCTTCTTTCGAGGTTATATCTCCTCTGCTTTCCCGTTGTCAAGTGTACGTGTTGAAATCACAGGAGAAGAAAGATCTGGAAGACTTGATCGACCGTGCGGTGGAGAAAGATTATTATCTCGGCAAACGGAATATCACCGTCAAGGAAAAAGATGCCATGATATCGTACAGCGGGGGGGATGCCCGAAAACTGTTGAATATACTGGAACTCGTGGTGAACGGGTTAGGCGAGGGAGATATTGTTATCGACAACGAGGCGGTACACCGGGAGTTGCATGAAAACCCGTTGATGTACGATAAAGACGGGGAACAACATTATGATATCGTGTCGGCGATGATCAAGTCTATCCGCGGGGGAGACCCGAATGCGGCGATTTACTGGATGGCACGTATGTTACTGGGAGGGGAAGACCCGAAATTTATAGCAAGACGTTTGATTATCTCTGCCGCCGAAGATATAGGTCTGGCAAACCCGAATGCCTTGCTGATAGCGAACACTTGCTTTGAGGTAGTGCATAAAATAGGAATGCCGGAAGCCCGCATACCCCTGTCGGAGTGTGTGATCTATCTTGCGACTTCGCCGAAGAGCAATTCGGCTTATCTGGCGATAGACGCTGCGATGGCTACGGTAAAACAGACGGGCAATTCGCCTGTACCCTTGCATTTGCGTAATGCCCCGACGAAGTTGATGAAGGATTTGAACTACGGGCAGGATTACAAGTACCCGCATGATTATCCCGGTAATTTCGTGGAACAACCGTATTTGCCGCAGGAATTGAAGGAAAAGAAGTTCTACCTGCCGCAACAGAATGCACAGGAAATAAAGATACTGGAGCGCTTGAGAGCGTGGTGGAGAAAATATAAATAATTAATTTACGATTTATGAATTACGATTTACGATTCATCAAATCTAAAATCATAAATCTAAAATCATAAATCTAAAATCATAAATCATAAATCTAAAATAGTAATGGATAAGTTGATTAATCAAGAGATGTTTTTTTTGTTAGCCGGACCTTGCGTGATCGAGGGTGAGGAAATGGCTTTGAATATCGCGGAACACGTGAAGAAAGTTACCGATAGACTGGGAATACCCTATGTATTCAAGGGATCGTTCAAAAAGGCCAATCGCTCCCGGTTGGATTCTTTCACCGGTATTGGTGACGAGAAGGCATTAAGAATATTAGCTAAAGTAAGGCAAGAATTTGATATTCCTGTCGTGACGGATATTCACACGGAGCGGGATGCGGAGATGGCAGCGGGGTACGTGGATGTTTTACAGATTCCGGCATTCTTGTGTCGCCAGACGGATTTGTTGGTTGCTGCTGCCAAGACGGGAAAGATCGTGAATATTAAAAAAGGACAGTTCCTTTCACCCGAAGCGATGAAGTTTGCCGTGGATAAAGTACGGGAAGCGGGAGATGACAAGGTGATGGTTACCGAGCGGGGAACCACGTTCGGCTATCAGGATTTAGTTGTTGACTTTCGCGGTATCCGGGTAATGCAGCAAGCTTGTCAATGCCCCGTGGTGTTGGACGTGACACATTCTTTACAACAGCCTAATCAGGCATCCGGGGTAACCGGGGGACAACCGGAATTGATCGAAACGATTGCGAAAGCCGGAATAGCGGTCGGGGCTGACGGGATCTTCATCGAGACTCATGCCGACCCTCGTTGTGCCAAATCAGACGGTGCAAACATGTTGCGACTGGATTTGATTGACGGTCTGCTGGAGAAACTTGTGCGAATTAGAAAAGTGATATCATAAAGAAAAAGGAAGTTGGTTACAACTTCCTTTTTCTTTATTCTTCCACGTATATTTCCAGCACCCGGCTTACTTCATCCGGGTATAGCGTGACATTTTTGAAACAGGCGGGTACAAGTACGGTTTCGCCTTTATTTACCATGACCGGCTCGCATTCTCCCGTGGAGATCGTGAACTTTCCTTGAATACACATGTAAATTACGAACGAATCGAGGTGCACGTATTCTTTCTCTATATCCCTATCGAAGACAAGTAGATTTGTCGTGAAGTAAGGACATTTCACCAGTTGCACGGATTTATTGTCGTGTGGCGTGTAATCTACCTTGTGTTTCGGGTGATAGTGGTAGTCAATCACGTCGGTTGCCAGATCTGTATGCAATTCCCTTGTATGTCCCTCAGCATCTTTCCGGTTGTAGTCATATATCCGGTAAGTGATATCGGAAGTTTGCTGGATCTCGGCGATATAACATCCTTTCCCGATGGCGTGGACAAGTCCGGCAGGGATAAAGAAGCTGTCTCCCTTTTTCACTTTTTCCGTATTCAATATATCCATGAGCCTGTTCGAGTGCAGGGCTTGCAGGTATTCGGCCTTGTCGGTTTCCTTGTTGAATCCCATGATCAATGAGGCGTCTTTCTCTGCATCTGCGATATACCACATTTCGGTCTTCCCGTAAGCGTTGTGGCGCTCCTTGGCGGTTTCATCGTCGGGATGTACTTGAATCGAGAGATCGTCATTCGCGTCAATGTATTTGATCAATAACGGGAATTCTACGCCGAACTTCTCGTACACCCGGTCGCCGACCAAATCACCCATGTAGACTTCAATCAATTCCTGCAAATCATTGTCGGCCAGAATCCCGTTGGAAACAACGGATATGTTATCTTCCACGGCGGAAATCTCCCAACTTTCACCAATAGATTCCTCGTGTTGTTCACTCTTGTAACTTAATCTTTCCCCTCCCCATATCTTTTTTTTGAGAATCGGATGGAATTTTAACGGGTATAGCATGATTTATTTCTTTATTAGGCATAATTATTGTACAGAAAACAAAGATAGGAATTTTGTAGTTGGGGTTTATGATTTATGAATTAATTTTGTGGCAAGAATTGCGAGAATAAAATAAAAACGGATAAGAATGAAGAAATTAGGTATGTTAAGCGTCATCGTGGCAGGTATATTCCTTGGGGGGTGTAGTGATGACGATAAAGAGTTCCAATTGGATACAAACCGGATGACGGGAGTGGATTGGTATTATAACGGGGGTGCGAGCAATAATAGGCTTTCATTCACGGATGAAAGTGTATTGGATATAAATCGTTTTGATAAAAATGGT
This sequence comes from Butyricimonas hominis, assembly GCF_014287455.1. NCBI lineage: Bacteria > Pseudomonadati > Bacteroidota > Bacteroidia > Bacteroidales > Odoribacteraceae > Butyricimonas > Butyricimonas hominis. Next base: position 27,016 of record NZ_JACOOH010000007.1, on the reverse strand, counting down.
GAAATAAGGGGAATTGATATGCGGGTGCAAGTTGATACGGTGGCCGGAGTTTGGAAAGATGAGGGACTGAACACGCTTGCCGTGGAATGGAAAGATGGAATCATGGATAAATGGACCGTGACTAAATGCAATTCCAGTAATTTTGTCGTGAAAAATACGTGGGGAGAAAGAAAATATGTAGTCAAACCATCTTATCTTCAAGATTTAACGGGAGATGCTTTCTGGGAGAATTATTTTGACGGGGATGAATTTAAAACACGTTTAGGTTTTCGGGTGACGGGGAATAAAAGCTTGCGTGCGGGGTACGTGTATGCTTTGTTGTCTGATACCAAGGCCGGGCAGGTAGAATTGAAGGATAAAAATCAGAATAATATCTGGCAAGGTAATATTGAAACGCCCGTGGAGGAACGGAGAGTGCGTTTCTCTTGTCGTGTCGGTAGTGATAATTACGTGAAGTTTGACGAGCGAATCTCGGGTATGAATTTTGAGCCGTTAAGGCGTACGGATATTGATTTCAGTTGCAATATCGTGAGTGTATCCAATAAAAGTTGGAAATGTGCATGGAAAAAGATTAATGGTGAAAATGTTTGTTACAAAATAGAAGTGTACAACGAAGAGAAAGAGGGGGATGTTTATTTCGAGAGCTATTTGTTTACTTATGATGGTGAATATTCTTTTGACGGTAGTTCAACAAGTAAAGTTCCGAATAGACTGAAAGATATAGATACGCGTAAACACTATCAAGTGCGTTTGACGGCTTTCATGTTGGAACCCGGAGTCACGTATAATAGTATGACGGCTGAAAATAGGGTGCAGGCAACCGTGTCCGTTACTTGTGCTTTGAGCGTGCGATAAGGTCGCTTTTAAGATCGATAGGATCGTGACGCCAATTTTTTTGTGCTTGACGTGTCGATTGTTATTCCGGTGTTATGTAAGTGTTGTTCGTTTTTAGTTGATTCTCTTATGGAAACAGGAGAAAATCCCGTATGGCTTGTGCCAGTTTCTCCGGTTGTTCGCTATGAATCCAATGCCCGCATTGCGGGATTTCTTTCAGCCGGGCAGCCGGGAATTGTTGCTGCAAACAACTGAGGTCCGCTATCAGATTGGATTGCTCTCCCTTGATAAATAGAATCTCTTTATCGTAAGTATCGTGGAGTAATTTCCTTGGGCAACCACTGATTTCGTCAAAGTGACGGCTGATTACTCGATGATTGAGTTTCCACTCGAATCCGGAAGGGGTTTTCTTGATATTTTTCAAGAATAGTTGTTGAGATCGTTCCGTTTTGAAATGTTCTTGTATCGCTTGGCGTACTTCTTCCCGGCTTTTGAAACGTGAGAAATCAAAATTAGCCATAAAATCTATAATCCGGTTATGGCTTCCTCCGTCCCGTTGCGAGTAGGACACGGGAGCGATATCCACTATAATTGCCTTGTTCACGATGTCCGGTCTTTTGAGTAATAACGCCATCACGATTTTCCCTCCCATGGAATGTCCCGCGATATGCGGGGGAACGGGAAAATGTAAATCCTCGATCAACTCGATAATATCATCACTCATCACCTCGTAATTCATTTCATTCGCGTGGGGGGATTGCCCGTGATTGCGAATGTCCGGCAAAATCACTTGAAACGTGTCTTCCAGTGAATGAGCTATGGGAAGCCAGTTCTCGGAAGCCCCCCAAAGGCCGTGGAGTATCAGTAAAGGAGTTCCCTCTCCCTGCTTTCTAAAATATAACTTCATATTAATTCGGTGTGGTTCACGTTACAAATTATACAAAAAGACCGCTCGAAAGCGGTCTTTTTTTTATAAAACTAAATAGAAATTAGTCTTTCAGTTTGGCTTTCAAGAACTCTCTGTTCAAGCGAGCGATGTGCTCGATAGAGATGCTCTTCGGGCATTCGGCCTCACAAGCTCCGGTGTTGGTACAGTTACCGAATCCCAGTTCGTCCATTTTGGCAACCATCGCTTTTGCACGGCGTGCCGCCTCGATCTTTCCTTGCGGGAGAAGGGCTAATTGGGATACTTTTGCTGCCACGAACAACATGGCTGAAGAGTTTTTACAAGTAGCGACACAAGCCCCGCAACCGATACAAGCGGCTGCATCCATAGCTTCGTCCGCTGCCGGTTTGGCAATCGGGATAGCGTTACCGTCAGGTACTCCACCCGTGTTCACGGACACGTATCCGCCGGCTTGCAGGATTTGCTCGTAAGCGGTACGATCCACGATCAAGTCTTTGATTACCGGGAAGGCTCCCACGCGCCACGGTTCGATAGTGATCGTTGCGCCATCTTGGAAACGACGCATATGCAATTGGCAAGTAGTCACGTCGTCGTCCGGTCCGTGTGCACGTCCGTCGATAAACAAACTACATGTACCGCAAATACCTTCGCGGCAATCGTGGTCGAATGCCACCGGTTCTTTGTTTTCGCTCACCAATTGTTCATTCAGAATGTCGAGCATTTCAAGGAATGAACTGCCGGTTGAAATATTATGAATCTTGTAGGTTTCAAAACCGCCTTTTGACTTTGCGTCTTTTTGACGCCAGATCTTTAGGGTTAGTTCTTTTAATATTTTATCTGCCATAACGATTTTCATTTAAGATTATTTATAAGAACGTTGAGCCACCTGAATGTTTTCGAACACGAGCGGTTCTTTATACATTTCGGGTTCTTTGTTTTCTCCCTTGTATTCCCAAACGGAAACATACTGGAAGTGCTCGTCGTCACGTTTTGCTTCTCCCTCTTCGGTAACGGACTCCAAACGGAAGTGTCCTCCGCAGGACTCGTTACGATCGAGAGCGTCCAATGCCATCAAGTGTGCGATGTCGATGAAGTCTGCCACGCGTCCCGCTTTCTCAAGTTCGTTATTCATGGCGGTAAACTCTCCGGTCACGCGCAAATCCTTGTAAAATTCTTCTTTCAGTTCGGCGATTAACTTGATAGCTTTCTTCAAGCCTTCTGCCTCACGCGCCATTCCGATATAATCCCACATGATATGTCCCAACTCTTTGTGGAAGTGATCGGGGGATTTCGTACCCTTGATATCATACAATCTGCGCAAGTGGTCGGTGACGTTCTTTTCAGCAGCGTCGAATTCCGGCGTGTTGGTTTTGATTTTCGGGGTTTGGATATCGTGAGCCAGATAGTCACCAATCGTGTACGGTAAAATGAAATATCCGTCAGCCAATCCCTGCATCAACGCGGAAGCTCCCAAACGGTTAGCCCCGTGGTCAGAGAAGTTACACTCCCCGATAGCGTACAATCCCGGGATTGTGGTCATCAAGTTGTAGTCTACCCAAAGACCTCCCATAGAGTAGTGGATAGCCGGGTAAATCATCATCGGGTTGTGGTACGGGTCAACGGCGGTGATTTTCTCGTACATCTGGAACAAGTTTCCGTAACGTTCTTCGATTGTGTGTCTTCCCAAACGGTCGATAGCGTATTTGAAATCAAGGAATACAGCCTTTCCGGTGTTGTTTACCCCGAATCCGGCGTCGCATCTTTCTTTAGCGGCACGAGAGGCAACGTCACGCGGAACAAGGTTCCCGAATGCCGGGTAACGACGTTCCAAATAGAAGTCGCGGTCCTCGTCCGGGATATCGTTCGGGTTCAGGGTTCCCTCTTGCAATCTTTTGGCATCCTCGATCTTTTTCGGTACCCAAACGCGTCCGTCATTACGTAATGACTCGGACATCAAGGTCAGCTTACTTTGCTGATCCCCGTGTACCGGGATACAAGTCGGGTGAATCTGCACGAAACAGGGGTTTCCGAACATGGCTCCGCGTTTGTATGCTTGCCATGCGGCACTACCGTTACATCCCATGGCGTTGGTCGACAGGAAGAACACGTTTCCGTATCCACCGGTAGCCAATACAACGGCGTGTGCCCCGAAACGTTCGATTTTTCCGGTCACAAGGTCACGGGCGATAACACCTCTTGCCTTGCCGTCCACTACAACGATGTCAAGTACCTCGTGACGGGTATATGATTTGATTTTTCCTTTTTCGATCTGACGATTCATGGCACCGTAGCAACCCAACAATAATTGTTGTCCGGTCTGACCGCGGGCATAGAACGTACGACTTACCAATGCGCCACCGAAAGAACGGTTGTCCAAAAGACCGCCGTAATCACGAGCGAAAGGTACACCTTGTGCGACGCATTGGTCAATGATGGCGTTACTTACCTCTGCCAGACGGTAAACGTTGGCTTCACGTGCGCGGTAGTCACCACCCTTGATAGTTTCATAAAATAGTCTATAAACAGAGTCGTTGTCATTCGTGTAGTTCTTTGCAGCGTTGATACCTCCCTGTGCGGCAATAGAGTGAGCGCGACGGGGAGAATCCTGATAGCAGAATGTGGTCACGTTATAACCTAATTCAGCAAGGCTGGCTGCAGCCGATCCACCGGCAAGTCCGGTACCCACGATGATAACATCTAATTTTCTTTTATTAGCAGGGCTAACAACTCCGATATGTGCTTTATGATTCGACCACTTCTCGGCTAACGGTCCTGCTGGTATTTTAGCATTTAATTCTGTCATAACCTTAATAATTTTAGATTTTAAATTTTAAATTTTAAATTTAGATCGTTGATTCCTGCAATTTAAAATCTACAATCTATAAATTTAAAATTGTGTTAGTTCGCTAGTCCAAGCATGAAATAAAGCGGAATGATGCTGAATCCTGCTGCAATGATGAAAGCGAAAATTTTAGCAACACACTCTAATCTCTTTCTCCATATCTGGTTGCTGAAACCGATGGATTGGAATGCTGACCAGAAACCGTGAGTCAAGTGAAGTCCAAGGAAAATACCGCCTAAAATGTAAAGCAGGCAATAGATTACGCTTGACTGGAATAATCCGGCGACTAACGCGTAAGTGTTTTCCATTTTCACCCCGTCCACGATAGTTTCGGCTAGTGGCGTTCCTAATGAAGGGAATTTGATATTCCACCAGAAGTTCCACAAGTGGATTACAAGGAAAATCAGTACTAATGCGCCTAGAATATACATGTTTCTGGACGACCAAGTACAGTTACCTGCTTGGCTGCGGCGATCGTACTTGATAGGGCGTGCACCTCTGTTTTGAAGAGTCAGGATAGAAGCCAGCACGATATGGAAGATAAATCCGATAGCAAGAATCGGTTCCACGATCTTGATAATAGGATTCGTTGCCATGAAATGGGCTCCAATGTTAAATAACTCTCCACTATTATCTACTATCAACAGTAGATTTAGTGCCAAGTGAACGCACAAAAACGCAATAAGAAAAAGACCTGAAATACTCAGGAGCATCTTTTTCCCAATCGACGATGTTAAGAAATTGCTCATAATGTAGATCTATTTATTTGATAACTATTTGTATTCTGTATTCGTGCACAAAAGTATCTTTTTTTCTGTCATTTTGAACCGCTAAAGCTATTTTAAAATCATTCTAAATATAAAGAATTTTTTCTCTAATGAATGGGTTCATAAAGTTTATAAGGTTTATAAACTTTATAAAGTAATGGACCCCTGCGGGGCGCTTTGTCCACGGCAGCATAGCTGCCGTTAAACTCTGTCCGAAGGACACCCGTAACCTTATGAACCTTATAAACTTTATGAACTTTACAAACTCTATCTTCCAATCGATTCGTAAATGATTTCTTGAATCTTTGTGCGGATATTCTCCTTCATAAGTTTGGTGTTGAACTCGTTAGGATAAGTTCTGTTGGAAAGGAATATGTAAATCAATTGGTTTTCAGGATCATTCCATGCGATAGCACCTGTAAAACCCGTGTGTCCGTAACTCGTGCAGGGGACTCCGTCACAAGTAGGGCTTGTTCTATCGGGAAGAGTTTCCGGTTTGTCGAACCCCAAACCTCTCCGGTTTTGTTCGGGGGATAGTTGAATAGAAGTGAAAAGGTCGATGGTGGTCGAGTCTATCATCCGCTCGCCACCGTATTGACCGTGATTTAGATACACGCTCATGATTTTTGCCAGATCTTCTGCCGTGGAAAACAATCCTGCGTTGCCTGATACGCCTCCCATTAACGCTGCAAGGGGATCGTGCACGTAGCCTTTTAATTCCGATTTCCGGAATACGTTGTCATTACTGGATGGAATTACCCGATCCATGTCGAGATTCAGATGGGCGTTGAAACCGGAGTTATAGGCTCCCAGTTTTTTCAGAAAATGATCCCGAAGATACATATCGAAAGGCGTGACGGTTTGTTCCTCCACGATATCTTTAAGTAGGACAAACCCCAGATCGCTGTACGTGTATTTCTTTTGCGGTAATAAGTCCGTGTTCAAGATCAACGAATGGATAGAGTCTTGGAAATGGTGGTGCATATAGAAATGGGGGGAAACCATAAGATAATCCTCCCCGCCTTTAAAGCTGAATGTGCTGTCCCGGTATCTGAAGTTGGGATTAATGTACAAGCGATCTCTGAGTTTCTTCGTGTTTGTCTTCGTGTATCTGGTCGTGAATAATCTTCCTTGCATCTTTTCCCAGTCAATCGCGTGATGGAAGAATGAAAAGGAAGCTTTTAAGCCCGCGTTGTGCAGTAATAATTCCCGGACAGTCAAGTCTTTTTTGTTGGACTGTGATATCGCGTAAGAATAACGGGCGATAGGTGTATCCAGAGCTATTGTCTGTTGATCGTAAAGCATCATCACGGCCGGAAGAGTGGCAGCGATCTTCGTGATGGATGCGATGTCGTATATATTATCCGTCGTGTTTGCCTTTTTCTTGTCATAGGTATTGAAACCGAAAGCCTTGTTATATACCACGTACCCGTCTTTAGCCACGAGCACTTGACAACCGGGTGTCGCTTTCTCCCGGATAGCAACTTGACAAATGCTGTCAATGCGGAGTAACGTTTCCGATTGCATCCCGCTGGTCTCCGGTTTATGGTATCCCAAGCGTACTTTTGGAGTTGACAGTCCGGTCCCGACGGGGAAATAGTAGTTGATGCTTACGGGTAATTTCCCGTTCACGTTGATACCCCCGAAAATCGCTTGCGCGACAAATTCTTGCGCCGGGGTGTCATGGGAATAACTCACTAGGATGGCGTCCAAGGGCAGATAACTGTATATATCCAAACCGTAGGGAGTTGCCGGGTGACAGAAAATGACCCGTTTTCCTTTCAATTGTTTCAGTATATTCGATAACGCTTGCGATGCCCCGAACTGTCGGGATGTGGTGTTCCGTGCGGCGCTATTGTACACGATCACGCAATTGTAATCGGATAAATCTTTCAATAATTTTTCTATGGCCTCTTTACTCGCTCCTGCACGAATGGAAAAATGAGAGCAAGGTGCGTATTTTTCCAGCATGTCTTCAAACGCTTTGGCTTTCCTGTCGCCAAAATTGAGGGATGCGATGCGCAACGTATCGAGATGCGTTAGAGGAAGTAATAAGTCTTTATTCTGTATCAGCGTGATAGCCTCCGCGTAGGTTTCCTGTAATAAAGCTTGATCGGCAGGGGTATTTAACCGGGCGGACAGCATGGTCGTGTCAATCATGCCGGCGTTGGGCAACACGTATTTCTCTTTCGCGGCAAGGACTCGGCGACATTTTTCGTCAATATCTTCTTCCGTGAGAATACCCTTGCGTATGGCTGCTTTTACCTTCTTTACCGTGGCTTCCACGTTTTCGGGGAAAAGCAGGATGTCGTTACCTGCCGACAGGGCTTTGACATCAGCTTCACCGGGAGAATTTCCTTTGGTTACCCCTTTCATGTTCATGGCATCGGTAAAGCATAGTCCATCGAAATGCATTTTTTCCCGCAGTAATTGGGTTACGATGTGACGGGAAAGGGAAGCGGGGATATTCGCCGAATCGTAGGAGGGAACATTCAAGTGCGCCACCATTACACCGGGGATGCCCGCGGCTATCAGTTGCCGGAAAGGGTATAATTCCACCGTGTCGATACGGGCGACCGAATGTCTGATAAGAGGTAGGGCAAAATGCGAATCCGTGTCGGTATCCCCGTGTCCGGGAAAATGCTTCGCTACCGGCATGATTTGCTGGGATTCCAGACCTCTGGTATATTGCAGGGAGCGGTTGCCTACCTCGTCTTTTTTTTCCCCGAACGAGCGGATACCGATAACCGGATTTTTAGGGTTGACGTTAATATCCGCGACGGGAGCGAAGTTTACATGAATGCCCATCGTGCGGCATTGTCTGCCGATGGCTTGCCCGATGCGATATATCAGATTCGTGTCGCGAATAGCACCTAGCAGGGTTTGATTCGGGAATTCCATAGCCGGCTTTATACGCCATCCCACGCCACTCTCTGCGTCCATCCCGATCATTAGGGGAATGTATGCCCGTTGCTGGTAGTCGTTGGTCATCGCGGCTTGTTTACTTGGAGTGCCTTGAAAGAAGATAATACCACCGATATGATATTTCTCGATTGTTGCACCCAATTGCTTCTCGTACAAACTGTCTTTGTTGCTGTATGCGGCAATCATGATCAATTGTCCGATTTTCTCCTCCAAGCTCATGGCATTTAAGGTTGAATCGACCCATTGTGATTGTGAGCGTCCTGCCAAGGGACAAACGAGTAAACAAATTAAACCGAAAAACAGGAAAAAACGCATTAGATTTTAGATTTACGATTTTAGATTGAAGATTCAGTGATTAACAAAAATAACTTGTAACCTGAAACTTGCCGTAGGCAAATGTAACTTGTAACTCGGTTAGTATAGAAAAGTGCGGTAAACAATCTTGTTTGCCGCACTTTTCTATACTAACCGAATAGATTATTTCAACAGTTCAGCAACTTTTTGCTTCAATGCTTCGCCTCTCAAATTTTTGGCGATAATCTTGTTGTTCTCGTCTAACAATAATGTCGCGGGAATACCGGTAATGCTATATAATTTAGCCGGTTCGGATTGCCAACCTTTCAAGTCTGAACCATGTTTCCAGATCAAACCGTCGTCAGCGATTGCTTTTACCCAAGCTTCTTTGTTGTTATCTAAAGAAACACCGAAGATTTCCAAGCCTTTCGGTTGATATTCTTTGTAAAGAGCAACAACATTCGGGTTCTCTCCGCGGCAGGGACCACACCATGATGCCCAGAAATCAACTAATTTCACTTTACCTTTGATGTCATACAGTGAAATAGATTCTCCTTCCGGGGTTGTAACCGTGAAGTTCGGGGCAACTTGTCCGACAGCCGTTTTTTCCAGTTTAGCAATTTGGTCAGCGATCGCTTTTCCTTGAGTGCTTGCTTTTGCATTTTCGCCAAGGAGAGCGAATCTTTCTTTCAATTGCTCGTATTCCATTTGTCCCATGGCAGATGCAATCACGAAAGCGGCTACATAAGTGTCAGAGTTAGCTTTGAGCAATTCAAGTTCTTTTGCTTGAGCGGCTTCAACGATTTTACCAAATTCCTCTTGGATAGCTTGCATTTTAGCTTGATCTTGAGATTGAGCGGCTGCTTGATATTCGCCGTTTAATCTCATTTGCTCTTGCATGATGCCTTGGTTGATCTCTGAGAATTGGTTGAACAATTTTTGAGCCTCACCACCTTCTATTTTCAAGCCGGATTGATCCGCGTTTACCGTGATGTTTGTGTTTTCAAGCATAACCGGAATACCGCCTTGTTGACCGGGGAAAACGATATAAGCCGCGGTGATTCCGTCCACTTTACCGGTGAATTCGAAAGCGCCGTTAGCGATATCTGCTTTAGCCAAAGTATCCACTTTGTTATCCGCGAAAGTTACAAGTGCAGCTTTAGGAACTTGTATCCCTTGAACGTTTCCGGTTACTTTGAAACCGCTTTGTGCGTTGCATGCTGCAAGAGTCATACTAGCAGCAACGATTGATAATAAAATCTTTTTCATGTGTTTTAGTTTTCTTAAATAGATATTTAATATGCCATTAATTAATCTTGGCTTTCATAAACCACAACTCTTTAAAGGCAATGTTTATTCTTAGTTTTACGTATTTTTCCATGATCTGGTTATTACGGTGCGTACCTCTCATTCCCAAGTCGACAGCAACTCCCAACATCAGTTCTTGATAAGGTAAGCGAATCGGAATTTGTGAACCAATAGTCACCCCATACGTGTTGATGTCTTTTAAATTGAACTCCAAATGCGAGCGGGTAAAGTAAGCTCCTGCCATGTATTGGTTTTTTTGCCACCAATAACGTCCTTGGGCATTGGGTTGATAGTAGCTACCTATCGCTATTTTGTGATAATTTTGGTATTCTTTGTTCGTTTCAAATTCTTCGTATTGTGACATATTTTGGAAAGTGTAATCTCCGGCAAAGAACCATTTTTGATTATATTGGAATGACGCTCCTGTCGTGATTCTAAAAGGATAAAAAATTGTACCGTTTTTGGTCGCTTCATCGTTTAAAAGAATCGAATTACCGGTTGATACTCCTGTTTTATAGGCTTGGAATGTTTTTCTTGCGTGTAATGGTGTCCCGAAATTGAAACTCGTACCTAAAGTGAAATTTGACTTTTTACTGATATTTAAAGGTAATTGAGCTCCCAACGTGAACAATGCAGCACTCATTTGAGTGATAGTTTGAGTTTTCAAATAATATCCGCTTGTCATAGGGAGTAATATCATGGTTAAGCGATCGTCTACTTTTCCGAATAAATAAGACACGTTGACGCCTAATGACAATTTGCCCAATTGATAGCCCAATCCCAAGTATGCTTCATTGATACCTCCACTTCCTTCAACTTGTTGCGTGCAATATTGGCTGAAATCGCCTCTAACCACATCTGTATAATATACGTCGAATCCCCTGTTTGAACGTTGTAAAATACCAAAAGACATGTATAAATTTTTATACGCTCGAAAAGCCATGCTAACCGCACCGTTTTGTGCTACTTTGTAATTTGCATGTGTTTTATGGGATGAAATATCGACGTATTCTCCGGTAATTCCGGTTTGGAAATAGAAACGCATGGAATCCAATGCTGTGTAAGATGCAGGATTCAAAAAGTTGATGTTATAATTGTCACGCATAGCGGCAGAAACACCCCCCATGCCGATATATGCTCCATACGTGTCCGGTAGTAACCCGAATCCTTCTTTAGAATAAGGTGTACCGGAAGTATTCTGACCGAACACGTAAGTTGTCATTAATAATAGGGTGACGCTTGCTAATATCTTTCTCATAAATTTTATATTTGAAACCTCTGTATTAGTTGTAGTGACTATAATAGACATTTAATTTCGGTTGTTCTTTCAATACCACTCGTTGGAAAGTATTGGCAACATTTCCCGTGAATATTTGGTACGAGAAGTCATTGAGTAAACTGTAATAACTTCCTGGTAAACCGATTAACAAGTAAATTTCTGGAACGATGGGATGTACGCCTTCTACTAAATTGGAATAATAATCCGTAATATCAATAATGTATGATCTCTCGTTAGGGTCAACTGAGTTTTGCGTGAGTTGTCCGTAAATAACATTTCCTTGAGGGGAAGTTAATAGGCCTTTGATGAAATTGTCTTTGGTAATGATATAAATACCAATGAATTGTGGTTCTAGAATGTTGTTTTCAAGCAAGTCCGTGTTTATTCGAAGTTCAATCTCTGCTTTCATAATTGTTTTGTAGATGTCTTCATCAGCGATAAAGGGGACTTTGAGTTTTGTCATAAGTCCGTTCATTCCTTCAATAACCGCCATATTTTTACCGTCATAAACGAGGTCATCGAAAGATTTCGGTTCGTTAAGTGTAATATTTTCGAAAGGTTCCGTGGGTTTATAACCTAAATGCGTGAAAGCATACATTGTTTCCTCCGGGGTATTTGTGGTAGTGGGTAATGCTATAGGCCAACTGAAACTCATTGCATCCGCCGCTTCGACAGATCCAATATGGTAATGGAATCTTAACGCAAGGTTAGCGGGGTTAATACTCATTAAAACGGAGTTTTCTTCACGGGGAATGATCGCTAAGGCCTTGAACTCTTCCATGAATTCCGGGTAATTTATCTGGTCAAAGCTATAATCTCTTGAACGCATGCGGTTGAATAGTTCAAGTCCAAAATCATACTTCAATTTGAAATAGGCTTGTGCGATATTGTCCTTTTGCGGGTAAAGTTGTAGAGTTGCAAGTTTTTCATCTCGTGTCAATGAATCAATGTTGCAAAGGATAGGATTATAATGATCGAACCGCATCGGTTCTTTGGTTTGATATAAGTCGAATATTTGTAATGCAGTTGAATCTCCTGCCAAGGTTTTAATATAAGGAATTTGTAGGGTAAGTGAGTCAAACGTACAGTTACTTTCCCATGTGACCGTCGATATTAAACCTTGAGGTGCAACTTGAAAGTATGGGATTGCTGTTATGGAACCGGTAACTCTATCGGTAATTTTCCCAAGGGAGAGAGGTGATAACGAGGATGAAGAGCTAGATATAAGGGATGTTGGAAAAGAATCCAACCTCACGGTTGAGGTTTCTTCCATTACAAAACGTTTGACTTCGATGAAATTTTCATTGGAAATTAAATCTCCTCCAATTGTGGAAAGATTATTGTCACACGCATATATTAGTAACAGAAAACTCACGATAAAGAATATTCTCATATTTCTTGATTTTGATTAAATACAAGGGGCGAAGGTATAATTATTTTCTAAAAAATCGGCATTTGAAATTGTATTTTATCTAACGGGAGGTTAAAAAAAAAGAAGTCAATACATTTCTCTCTCTTTTTTGTTGGATTTAATGATAAAATATGTAGTTTTGCCTATCGAAAAAGAAGAACGTTTAAAGTTAAGACGTTTGACGGAGAAAATATAAATAATCAAGTTGAATAACGTATGAGAAAATTTAGTTTATTATTATTAGCTATTTTAGGATTCGCTTTTGTCGCTTGCGATGATGATGATCATTTGGGAGACTGGGGAAAGGCTCCTGAGTTTAGTGGAAAAATGAGAAATCAAGCAGTGTCATTTACTATAGGAAATAATGTTTATGTCGGATTGGGATATGGTGTTGATCTTTCTGAATACACGGATTTCAAACGCTTTGATATGCAAAGTATGACTTGGTATGATGTCGAGGATACATTTGAAAAAGCAGGAGGGAAAGGACGTCATGGGGCTATAGCTTTCACTGCAGAAGTAAATGGTAAAACGTATGCTTATATTGGATTAGGATATATCGCTTCAAGATCAACCGGGACGGGAGAAAACTTGGAGGTTAGACCCAAAGAATACTTGAATGATTTGTGGCGTTATGATCCGGAAACGAATTCTTGGGAAGAAATGAAACCTTTCCCGGGAACACCCCGTCGGGATGCAGTGGCTTTCTCGTTGAACGGATACGGTTTCGTGGGAACGGGACGTGCGGATAATGCAGAAATGTTCAAGGATTTTTATCGTTATGACCCGAAAACAAATGAGTGGTCTGGAGATTTAGGTTTTATTGGTGGTCAGAGATATGGTGCCACTGCTTTCGTGGTTGATGGTGCTGCTTATGTATGTTTAGGATTGAGTGGTGGTTCTCCTAGAACTGACGTTACTAAATGTACAGTTGATGCTAATGGTGACGTGCATTGGGAGCCTATGCAAGCTTTGGCTGATAAACCGGGGGTAAAACAAGATAAGGATTACGGGAGAATTCCGAGAGGATATGCAATTAGTTTCGTTTCCAATAGAGGTAAGAATGGCGAGAATTATGCGTATATTGCAACTGGAGGTCAAGGTCCTAATCCGCAGACTGTATGGAAATATAATCATAAGAAAGACCAATGGCATCAGATGGAAAATATCGTGGGAGGTTCGCTTGTTGGTGCTGTAAGTTTTGTTGTCGATGGTTATGGTTATTATACCACGGGTGGTAGTACCATTGATCCGACAGCTAGTTCAAGTAATGCATCTTCTAGTTTCTCTAATGCAACTTGGAGATTTGTACCCGATGTGAAAGAAGACCGCGCAAATGACTATGATTACTAGAAATTTGAATAATCTTAAATAGAGAGGGTGTGTAAAACACCCTCTTTTTGTTTGTTCAATACGAACGTATGTTAATGAGTGAAAGTGTTCAATGCAAATATATAGGGAGGTCTAAAGGCAAGAGAGTACGCTGAGGTGGGGAGTTTGAAGAAAGTTTGCGGCAAGCATCTTATAATTCTTGAAATTTTTTACTTTAAAATAGTAGTTTACTTCTTTATAAGGAAACTATTTATCGAATATAATTGCATGAAAAGGAAAAGTTATTGCTTGGGCTAAGCGGGTGGCTTTTCTAAGTCACCCGCTTATTTATTTTAATAACTAATTGAGAATGTAGTTGCTATTCGGGGAATTTACATTAGTATTTTGAAAGATGAAATTCGATCATTCCAATTGATACCACTTTTAACTTTGTAGTTTTTAAAATTGTTTACTTTTAAATTATAATAAACAGCAAGACCTTTTGTAAATTCAGCATCATAAATTCCGTCATGAAAGTCAAAAGTTATTGATTGTGCTTGAAAATGCATATTTCTAAAGAATGTAACACGACTACAACATGGGAATCCTAAACCATCAGAATGTACACGTGCAGATGATATTTTCTCGTCTAACTGTTCAATTTGAGGCATGAGAAGTTCGCTATAGAATCTGTAATCAACTTGAATGCCAGCTTTATCTAGATTATAATGGGAATGTTCATATATTGTTAGGGTACTAATGGGAGTAAAATTTAAGGCTTTATTTTTGATTCTTGCAGGTTTTTCTTTCTGTAACTCGTTATAAGTATCAAAATACTCAATATCACCTTCCGGTGTCACATAAGTAGCTAATTCCGGTAACTCTTGGAGTTGCTCGTAAATTGATGCAACTTGTTCGTCTTCCAAAATCATCAATGTATCATTCTCCATGTGGTAAGGAGAGGAATAAGTAATCCCTTTATAGGTGAAATCAAAAGTTTCTCTTAATGGGATAAATTGTTCATCCCCTGTCAAGTTTTCTGCTGAAGCAAGTTCCAAGTCTGAATTTTGGCATCCGTAAATGACACCAATGATCAAAGCGATTAAAATGCTGATTTTTCTCATAATCTTTGTTTTTAAATTGTTTTGATTTTCCCGATATAGAAGCGTAAATATGCTATTTTCGTGAAGATTACGGGATTGTCATTCATGTTTAGTGTTTCTTGATGTTGATACCTCCTTTCTTGTTTGAAACACGATTTTTAATGTCATTTTTTATGATGTTTGTAAATTTATGAAAAATATTTGTCTTTTGCAATATTATATATATAAAAAAGATTGTATGGGTAGCTGTTTAGTGTGAATTTCTTACCGGAGTTAGGTGATTTTCACGATGTCAATAAAGTGTGTGTTAAAACAGAAAAGCCGTACTGAAGCCGTGGTAAATTCGGTGTAATAATCTCTCCCGTTCGTTTGTGCCTTGTTCCCACTCTTATGTTGCTATAATCTTTTATATGCCAACATAACAGGGGAAATGGAGTGAGAACGGAAAAGGAGGATTATTAGGGATAATCTTCTCCGGTTTTACAGTGGATTCACTGTATATTCAGGGGTATTCTACCCTAATCCTATCCTAATAATACCTCATGTCGCTTACTGGTTACTTTATTTACTGTTTCATCCCCCGTCGAGAAGGGTGGTGCGAGGGGAGTGCTAGCGGGTTGTAAGTGCCGAGAGGTATTATTGGGGTAGGAGTACCTTAGGTTATTGCCGGATAAACGGATGTGTCGTGTTTGAACAAAAATGCCGGAATAGAAAAGTAGAATGACTCAACAGATAAGTTCTCCTGTTCATTTATTTCCCGTTTTTATTTCGTTGTTGCCTCAATGTTTACTGTCACAACATCGGGCAACAACGAAACAAGAACGAGAGAAGGACTCGTTCGGTTTATTTATCCATTTTTATTGGTGAGGTATCTATTAGATACATGTGCTAGTAAGAATTTTTATTATCTTTATGCCCCAAATATTGATATTATTCCGCATGAAGAAGTTTAGTATTATTATATTTTTTTGTTTGGCGACCTTGGGTGTGTCGGCACAGTGGAACACGGCGAATATGTTGCGCGCGGGGAAGAGTGCGATCATGTTTGATGATTACGTGAGTGCGATAGAGAATTTCAACAATATCCTTCGGGTGAAGCCTCGTTTATCGGAACCGTATTTTTTCCGGGGATTGGCGAAGCTGAACTTGGACGATTTCGAGGGGGCGATACGGGATTACACGGAGGCGATAGAGTTAAACCCGAATTATTTCCATGCTTACATGTACCGGGGTATCGCTTACCACAACATGAAGCGGTACGAGGATGCCATGAATGATTACAACACGGCTATCTCGATTAACCCGGGAGAGGCATACGTTTATGCCAACCGGGCGATAACGGAGGCGGATATGGGTGACTACAAGAGCGCGGAGAAGGATTACTCGAAGGCGTTGATTATAGACAAAGAGTTGTTGCCGGCTTACCTGAATCGCGCGATTATGCGGGAGAAGCTGGACGATTGGGAGGGGGCTATCGAGGATTGTAATATGGCGATCAAATTGAATATGTTCTCGGATGATGCTTACGGGTTGCGGGGGTACCTGCATTTTAAAGAGAAAAAGTATCATGATGCTATCGAGGATTATAATAAGGCGTTGAAGATTAACCCGCAGAACAAGCGTATATTAATGAGCCGCGCCATCACGTGGTACGAGATGAAAAAATTCCCGGAGGCGATGGAAGATTATACTGCCGTGTTGAAGGTGGATAGCACCTATGCTTACGCTTATTACAACCGGGCATTGTTGAGAGCGGAGATCGGGGAGACGAATAAGGCTATTGATGATCTCGATCAAGTGTTGGAGATGAACCCGGATAATATATTGATTTATTTTAACCGGGGATTGTTGAAAATGGAGATTCGGGATTATACCGGGGCTTACAATGACTTCTCTGAAAGTATCTCGCTGTATCCTGATTTCGTGAAAGCTTATCTGGCAAGAGCTGCGGTGAGCGGTGAGATGGACGATTTCGCTTCAGCCCGACAGGACAGGTATAAAGCGGAAGAGATCATGGATCGCTACAAGAGGATGCAAGAGGGGGATAAAAACGCGTTGGTTGATACGACGGAAAATTTCCGGCGTTTGATAGATATAAACTCCCGGGATGACCGGATGAAGGATGTGATCAACGGGCGTATACAGGATAGAAACGTGATTATCGAGTTGCAGGATATGTTTGTCGTGCAATATTTGGCTTTAGATACCTTGCGCAAAGGGAAAGTGCAGTATTTCGACAAGCGGATTATGAAGTTTAACCAAGAGCATAATTATAACCCGGCGTTGACGATATCCAACAAACGTTTCGATTACCCGAGGGAATTCGAGGACGAGTATATTGAAACGCTATCTTCCAAGATTCGGAAGAACAGAAGTGACGTGGACGCGTTGCTGTTGAGAGGTTCGTTGTACTTGAACCGCGGGGATTACACGAAGGCCATAGAGGATTTCAAGACGGTAGTGGAACGTGATCCGAAACATTTATTCGCTTTAATGAATTTGGCTAGTGCACGGGCGAAAATGTACGATTATATCGAGTCGATTGAAGAAAAGACTTCTCGTGTGGTGGGTGAGGAAGAGAAAGTGAAACGCGTGGTGGATTATTCTCTCGTGCTGGAAGGTAATAACAAGTGTCTGGAGATTGATCCGGATTTCGCTTTTGCCATGTTCAATATTGCTAACGTGTATGCCAAGAGCGGGAAGATAAAAGAGGCTATCGATATGTACACGAAAGTCTTGGAACTGGATAAAGATATTGCCGAAGCTTATTTTAACCGCGGGTTATTGCATATCTATCAAGGAGATAAAAGTGCTGCCAACGTGGATTTGAGTAAGGCGGGCGAACTTGGGCTGACGGATGCTTACAGTATTATCAAACGTTATTGTTCCGTGGAGGAGCAATAACGTTTGATAAGTTGCAGGTTGAATTTGCCCGCGGCAAGTTGCAGGTTACAAGTTGTTTTTGTTAATCACCCAATCCTTCAATCTAAAATCGTAAATCTAAAATCTAAAATCTAAAATCGTTTAATTCTCCACTCTTTCGGGTAATAGTTGTTCAGGCGATTGCCGGCTTCTTTTACCCAGCCGAGTGCGATGCCTTGGTACATGATTAAAACCCACGCTCCTCTTGGGGCATCGAAACGAATGTCTTCCTTGCGTAAGTATTGCAGGGCGGTGGGGAGGTCTACTTCTTGGCGGGTGATGTGCTGTTTCTGAAGATTGTGGAGCAAAGCCAACGAATGTGCCGGGCGTGTTGTTCCTTTGACGGATTCCCCTATCTCGCAACCTTTGTAGATAACGCCCGCTTTGGATTCCAGGTATTGGATGAATTCCGCGTGACGGGCGGGGATAATGCCGAGCGTGCTTCCTGCCAGATAGGGCGTGTGGTTCGCGATATCCGGTAAAAGCGGCAAGATGTCGGTCGGGAGTTTGGGGGGCTGGTTTTGAGAACTCCGTTTTTCCTTTTTCAAGGTAAACGGTTGTCCGTCTTTTTTTCGGATAACACCCATGAATAAACCTTCTCCGGCAGATTTATGGGGATAGAAATGATAGCCGTGAACGGATGTCGGGGTGGGGATTATTCCCGGGTAGTTGTGTTGGACTTCGACGGATTCGGCCTCGAAATTGTCGAGTACCCATGAAAGCATGTCTTCGTTTTCGCCGGGATTGTAGGTACAGGTGCTGTACACCAGATAACCTTCGGGTGCAAGGGCGTCCCATATGTCTGCTATAATCCGTTTTTGTCGTTCTTCACACAGGCGCAGGTTGTTTTCGCTCCATTCCTCGATGGCTTTTTCATCTTTCCTGAACATGCCTTCGCCGGAGCAGGGGGCGTCTACCAGAATGATGTCGAACGCTCCTTTCATCCCCGAGAAACGAGCGGGGTCACTGTTTGTGACCACGATATTATAGTGTCCCCATTTTATAATGTTTTCTTTTAATATGGAGGCTCTTGATTTGATTACCTCGTTGGAAATCAGCAGGGAGCCTGTCGGTAGATTGGCTGCCAACAGCGTTGATTTTCCCCCGGGAGCGGCACATAGGTCCAGTACCCGGAGAGGCTTGTCCACGGCGATTTGCCGAAACACGGACTGTAGAAACATGGAAGAGGCTTCCTGCACGTAATAGACACCGCCATGCAAATAAGGGTCGAGCGTGTAGACCGGACGTTCTCTCAAATAGTAGGCATCGGAACACCACGGTACTTGCCCGTCAATTAATTCGGGGAAAGGAAGGGGTGTTACTGTCTTTGCAGGGTTTACCCGGATTGTTGCCGGAGAGGGGGAGTTTAACGCTTTAAAAAAAACTTCCGATTCGTTCCCCATGATTCGGTTCATGCGCTCGATAAATGCTGGTGGTAATGAAATCATAAACATTTTGGATTATGGCGACAAATTTAATGATTTATTTGTTGATATGTTTTAACTTTGCCGGGAAGAGTTTAGTTATTGTAGATATAAAGATTTTATATACTTCGTTCGGGATAAGAAGAAGGGGAGAAGGAGGCGAGGAATGCGAGTAGGCTGAATTTGAAAATTAAAATTAGAAGACAGTGGAGATTTACGAGAATTTTAATTTAAGGGAATATAATACATTTCATATAGACGCGGCGTGTAAGTATTTCGTGAGATGCGAGAAGGAAGAGGATTTGCTGGAGTTTGTCGGCTCTTACGAGTTGAAGCCCGAGGAAGTGTTGATTTTGGGAGGCGGGAGTAATTTTCTTTTCACGGAAGACTTTGATGGGGTTGTTTTTTACCCGATGATGCAGGGGTACGAGATTGTGGAGGAAAATGAACACGACGTTCTCGTGCGCGTGGGGAGTGGTGTCGTTTGGGACGATTTCGTGGCTTGGGCGGTAGAACACGGCTACGGGGGAATAGAGAATCTTTCCTTGATTCCCGGGCATGTCGGGGCTACTCCGGTACAGAATATCGGGGCTTACGGGGTGGAAGCGGGAGAGTGCATCGCGATGGTGGAGGCGGTGGATATCGTGAAGGCCGAGAAAGTGAAGTTCGACGCTTCCGAGTGTCGGTTCGGTTACCGGGATTCGATATTTAAACACGAGTGGAAGAACCGCCACGTGGTGACTTACGTGACATTTCGACTGACGAGGCAACCTGTTTTCCGGTTGCAGTATGGAAGTGTGCGGGATGAAGTAACCCGCGCGGGAGAAGTCACGTTAAAGGCAGTACGGGAGGCAATTATACGGATACGGGAGGCAAAGTTACCTGATGTGAACGTGTTACCGAATGCCGGAAGTTTTTTTAAAAATCCGGTAGTTGAACGAAAAGCGGCAGATGCCCTGTTGGCGGATAACCCGGGGATGCCGATTTATCCGGTGGATGATGAGCACGTGAAATTAGCCGCGGGATGGTTGATAGAGATGTCCGGATGGAAGGGGAAAGGCATCGGGAATGCTGCCGTACATGACAAGCAGGCTCTTGTGCTAGTGAATAAAGGAGGGGCAAGTGGCATAGAAATTGCTCACTTGGCTAACGAAATAAAGAAATCCGTGTTTCTCAAATTCGGAGTTTGGTTGGAGCCGGAAGTTTATGTTATTTAGTGATTTATGATTTACGATTTTTGATTTGAAAAAAATTAAATCAGTGAGCGTTAGCCTTGTGTGGCAGGAATCTAAAATCTAAAATTTAAAATCTAAAATTAAAATGGTGAAGTATTCGGAAGAAATAAAGATTCGGGGGCATTACACGGATTTGCAAGGACGTTTGATCGTGAAGTCGCTTTGCGATTTGTTTAATGATGTGGCGAACGGGCAGACTTTGTTATTGGGGTTTGATGTGCCCACGTTGAACGCCCAAGGATTGACATGGATGCTGCATAAGTTGCATATTATCGTGAACCGAATGCCGGAGCAGGAGGAAATCGTGACGTTGGAAACGTGGCCTTCCGGTATTGACCGTTTGTTTGCCCTTCGCGATTTCAGCATGTTCTCGGGAAAAGGAGATCTCTTGATTCGTGCGACTTCGGAATGGATGGTGATAGATATCAATCGTCGTCGTCCGGTACGATTGCCCGCGTGTGTCACCGAGAATGCCGCTTCCTGCGTGGATGTCGTTCGGGAAATTCCTTTTGAGTTGGATACTAAAAATATGCCGGAGGAATACGAAAATTCCCGTTGCTTCACGGCGACATACGATAATATTGATTTTAACAAACATGTGACACAAGCAACGTACGTGCGTTGGGTAACGAATTCGTTATCTTACGTGTTTTTGAAAGAGCATGGATTAAGGGAGTTGGAGATTGTTTACGAGCACGAAGTGCTGCCGGATAGCAGAGTCAACGCGGAAAACCACGTGACTGAAGATGATGGAAAAGTGAAGGTTTATCATCGGGTGAGAAATGAAGCAGGCGATAAGACTCATTGCTTTGCCGTTAGCACGTGGGAAAAAAATCTTGATTAAAAAATTGCCGAGTTTTTTCTTTGTAAGGATAAAATGTGTATATTTGCACCGTCAAAAGAAAAATGCCCAGGTGGTGAAATTGGTATACACGCTACTTTGAGGTGGTAGTGGCCGTTCGGCTGTGCAAGTTCGAGTCTTGTTCTGGGCACCATGAAAGGAAACCGATACGGGAGTATCGGTTTCCTTTTTTTTAATATAA
Source organism: Butyricimonas hominis (assembly GCF_014287455.1). Classification (NCBI taxonomy): domain Bacteria; kingdom Pseudomonadati; phylum Bacteroidota; class Bacteroidia; order Bacteroidales; family Odoribacteraceae; genus Butyricimonas; species Butyricimonas hominis. The sequence goes on along the minus strand of NZ_JACOOH010000007.1, from coordinate 5,411 downwards.
AGCGTTATGAAAGAGCAGGTAATAGAACTATTCGAGCGTTACAAGGGAGGAACTGATTATCATGTGGAAGCGCTTCCGCTTTCAGGTTCCAGTAGAAAATACTATCGGATTCAAGATAGCGAGGGAAGTTACGTGGGGGTATATCACGAAAACTTGCGGGAGAATAAGTTGTTTATAGACTTCACGCGTCATTTTAAAACGAAAGATTTGCATGTCCCGGAAGTTTACCGGGTGTCGGATGACGGTAAGGTTTACTTGCAACAAGATTTGGGACGTGACATGTTACTGGATGTCGTGGAGCGGGAACGGGAAGGCGAGATGTTGAACGAACACGCGATGAACCTGTACCGGAAAGCGTTGGACGAGTTGTTGCGGTTTCAGCTGTTCGGACACGAGGGATTGGATTACACGGGTTGTTTGCCTCGCCCTGTTTTTGACGAACGTTGTATCCGTTGGGATTTGAATTACTTTAAATATTGTTTTTTGCGTTTGGCGGGAGTCGAGGCGGACGAGGATAAATTGGAAGATGATTTTGAACTTCTGACAAAAACATTATTGGTCGCAGACACTGGACACTTTATGTTTCGGGATTTTCAATCCAGAAATATCATGGTGCTTCGGGATGAGGTGTATTTTATCGACTATCAAGGTGGTCGGCAAGGGGCGCTGCACTATGATGTTGCCTCGTTGCTTTATGATGCCGTGGTGAAAATGCCGGAAAGGCAGAAAGAAGAATTATTGGATTATTATATAGGGAATCTGGAGGTATTCGATAAAGATACAAGATTTCGTGATTTGTATTATCATTTCGTTTTAATTCGTTTGTTACAAGCGATGGGTGCGTTCGGTTTACGGGGATTACACGAGGAGAAGCAGCATTTCATCGATTCCATTGTTCCGGGATTGCAAGGAATTAGCCGTTTGTTCGAGAGTGGAAAGTTGGGTGAGGATTATCCCGAGATTCGGCGAGTTATAGGAATGGCTTTTGAAAAATACTTTGTACCTTCGCGTGTTGAAATAAATGAATAACTATTAAATATAAAACAGATATGAGTACTGTTGCAGAACAAGTAGCGTCACATTTGCTACAAATCAAAGCGATAAAATTAGAGCCTAATCATCCTTTCACTTGGGCATCCGGTTGGAAATCACCGATCTATTGTGATAATCGTAAGACTTTGTCTTATCCTGAGGTGCGGACTTACATTCGGGATCAGTTCGTGGAATTAATTCGCGCGAGATACCCGCAAGTCGAATTGATTGCCGGGGTGGCTACCGGGGCGATTGCACAGGGTGCGTTGGTGGCTCAAGAAATGGGATTGCCGTTCGTGTATATACGTTCTGCGGCGAAAAGTCATGGATTGGAAAATTTGATAGAAGGAGAGTATAAGGCCGGACAAAAAGTGGTCGTTGTCGAGGATTTGGTTTCAACCGGAGGTTCCAGTCTGCAAGCCGTGGAAGCGTTGCGGAATGCCGGTTGTGAAGTGTTGGGTATGGTGGCTATCTTTACTTACGGGTTCCAGAAAGCGATAGATAATTTTGCTAACGCTCATTGCGAGTTGGACACGTTGAGTAATTACAATGCCATGATTGATTTGGCACAGAAGAGCGGGTACGTGAAGGCGGAAGAAGTGGCAAAACTGAAGGAGTGGAGAGTTAGTCCGGAAACTTACAAATAATTTCGTGTATTTTAAATATTGAGTATATGGCTACACGAGTTGTTAGTGAGGTTCAAAAAATAAACAGTGCCATAGATGACGTGTATGCGTTTCTTTCCAATTTTGCCAAGTTCGGTTCAATGTTCGAAATGGCCGCCAAGATGGGTGCGGGGCAGCAACAGGGAATGCCGGAGATAGCCAGCAAGATAAAGGACGTGAGAACGACGGAAGATACTTGCACGTTTATGGTGGAAGGTCTTGGTGAAATGGGATTGCAGATCGTGGAGAGAGAGGAGCCGAAATTGATCAAGATCAAAGGAGATGGCAGAGTGCCTTTTGACTTCGACCTGTGGATTCAATTGTTGAGTAACGGTCCTTACGATACACGTATGAAAATTACTTTTGAGGCAGAGTTGAATATGATGTTCAAGATGCTTTTGAAAGGTAAACTGGAAAAAGGTATCCAGCAGTTGGCGGAAGGCCTTGCAAAGATCCCTTACGGGTATATGAAATAAAGAAAAAGCTCTTCGATAACCGAAGAGCTTTTTTATTTATTTTGCTAAATCGTCAAAATCAATGTCATCAAATTCGTTAACCTCAACTTCTTCACTGATCTCCATTGTTTCTCCGTTAAGTGCTGCTTTGATATAAGCGACAGCTTCATCCAACCCTTCCGCGAATTTATCAAAGTCTTCCTTGTATAAAAAGATCTTGTGCTTTTCGTAATTTTGAGAACCGTCTTTATCAAATTTTTTCTTGCTCTCGGTAATCGTCAGATAGTAATCGTTATTACGAGTAGCTTTCACGTCAAAAAAATAAGTCCTTTTTCCCGCTCTCACCGGTTTTGAATAGATCTCGTCCCGATCATTCATTTCCATACCTTCATTCTTTTCGTAACCTTCCATGTTAAATTAAAATTTTAATTAGACTTTGCGCACCAAAAGTAGAAAAAATAAACCAACAACATCGTTTTTTGTAACTTTTTTTTACCTCTGTCTATCAATATCTTAGTTGTGTGAAAACGTTTGAGATTACACGTGTGTGTTCTTTTGTGATATAAAATATTGATATATAACATATTATTGTGTATTTTAAAGGGAGCGTTTTACCGGAACGAAATAGAAATTATTGTACGGAAAGAATAAAAGCGTATCTTTGTAGTGTATAATTGTAAATATCAAGTAAACAATGGAAACAGTAGTAAGTGGAATCAGACCCACGGGTAATTTGCATCTGGGGAACTATTTTGGAGCGATGAAGAATTTTCTGAAAATGCAGGATGAGTACAAATGCTTCTTTTTTATTGCAGATTGGCACTCGCTGACGACACACCCTCACCCGGGGAACGTGGTGGAGAACGTGCGGAAGATTCTGGCAGAGTATCTGGCTTGCGGTTTGGATCCGGAAAAAGCTACCATTTACGTGCAAAGTGATATAAAAGAGATTTTGGAGTTGTATCTCTTTTTAAATATGAATGCTTATCTCGGGGAGTTGGAACGTACTACCACGTTTAAGGAAAAAGCGCGTAAACAGCCGGATAACGTTAATGCCGGTTTGCTGACTTATCCTACTTTGATGGCTGCAGACATTATTATACACAAGGCACACAAAGTGCCGGTGGGTAAAGATCAGGAGCAAAACATGGAGATGGCGAGGAAATTCGCTCGTCGTTTCAACACGATATATGGATATGAATTATTCCCGGAGCCGGCTTCATTCTCTTACACCGGGGAAGGAATAAAGATCCCGGGACTGGATGGTTCGGGGAAGATGGGAAAATCAGAGGGGAATGCAATTTATCTTATCGACGATGCCGCGACAATTCGCAAGAAAGTGATGAAAGCCGTTACCGATAGCGGACCCACGGAGCCGAATAGCGAGAAACCTGAAGTCATTCGCAATCTGTTCACGTTGTTGGAAATCATGTCCGCGAAAGACGTGTATGATTATTTTGACGAGAAATATAATAATTGCGAGATCCGTTATGGTGATTTGAAAAAGCAATTAGCGGAAGATATCGTTAATTTCTGTACCCCGATCAGGGAGCGGATTCTGGAATATGCCGCCAACACGGATTACTTGGATAAAGTAGCTGCCGATGGAGCCGAAAAAGCCCGTGCCAGTGCTTCTGCTACCATGAAAGAAGTGCGTAAACTTATCGGTTTTCGCTAGTAAATGACTAAAATTGAAAATTGAAGTGCATCGTCATTTTCAATTTTCAATTTTTAATTTTCAATTGTATGTATGAGTATATAAAAGGGATTCTGGTTGAAGTAACTCCGGCGTGTGCTATCGTGGATTGCGGGGGAATAGGGTATTCTATTCATGTTTCGGTGAACACGTATTCGAAAATTGCCGCACAGTCGGAAGTGATGCTTTATATTCATCAGATTGTACGTGAAGACGCACATTTATTATATGGTTTCTTCTCGAAAGAAGAGAGAACGCTGTTCCGGGCTTTGATTTCCGTGTCTGGTATTGGAGCGAACACGGCAAACGTGATGTTGAGTTCTATGACGGTCGAGGAAATTACCGGGGCAATTCTCACGGAAAATGTGAATGCGATCAAGAGCGTGAAGGGAATAGGTATCAAGACTGCCCAGCGCGTGATTATTGAATTAAAAGATAAACTCGGAAAAGAGGGCGTTGCTGTCGAGAGTATTAATTTACCTTCAAGTGCCGTTAGGGAGGAAGCTCAAGCAGCGTTAGTGATGTTGGGTTTTGCTCGGGCACAGGTGGCTAAAACATTAGATAAAATTCTGGCTACTAATAGAGTGGAATCCGTGGAAGAGTTAATAAAATTGGCACTTAAGCATTTGTAATTAGGTCTCCCTCTCCCTTGCCCAACCTTTCCCTATGGTTGGGCTATACCATGAACGTAGCATAAACGTAGCATGTTCGTGGCATGAACGCATGTAAGCGTTTTTGATTCGCTGGAGGAGAGTCTTTGCACGCTTGTTACCCTAGAGCAACGATAGACATCCCCCGGGGTGTTGTCGGGTTTGATGTTTCCAACGTGCTGCAATCTAGCCTGTTGTAAAAAACTTAAAAAATAGTGGTCAGAAAATTTGGAAAAAGGGAATTTCTTCGCTTATCTTTGCACCCGCTTTCGAGAGAGAGGGCAGGCGACGCGAGAAGCTTAAACGAGATACTGGAACGAGAGGTTTTAGAAACCGCCGAAAAAAAAGTTTTGAAAAAAACTTGAAAAAATTTGGAGGTTGAAAAATAAGCATTACCTTTGCAGCCGCTTTCACGATGAAGGCCGGAGGGCAGGATAGAGGGGCGATAGGAAACGATAGAAGAAGAGTTCTTTAAGATATTGAAATGAACAACGTAGCGAGCGTGAATCGAGCCGACGAGATGTCGGGATTCATGAAACACATGACCCTTGCCGGAATAAAATTTCTGAAATTAACTATTACAATGAAGAGTTTGATCCTGGCTCAGGATGAACGCTAGCGACAGGCTTAACACATGCAAGTCGAGGGGCAGCGGGGAGTAGCAATACTTCGCCGGCGACCGGCGCACGGGTGAGTAACACGTGTGCAACCAACCCCGTACCGGGAGATAACCCGCGGAAACGTGGACTAACACCCCATGATACTTCAAGGCCGCATGGTCTTGATTTTAAAATTTAATGGTACGGGACGGGCACGCGCGACATTAGGTAGTTGGCGGGGTAACGGCCCACCAAGCCGACGATGTCTAGGGGTTCCGAGAGGAAGGTCCCCCACACTGGAACTGAGACACGGT